>CACPJY010000009.1 GCA_902634405.1 uncultured Synechococcaceae cyanobacterium | reverse complement strand
GACCCTCCAACAAATCAGAGGGATATTCCCTTCTGCAGAGTTAATAGGCATTGACCTTTCGAGCTCATATCTAAAAGAAGCTAGTCAATCACTTAACAAACCAAACAAAGAATTAGTGCAATTAGTTCGTGGCAATGCTGAGCAAATGCCATTTGAGAATGAGAGTATTCAAGCAGCTACTTGTGTATTCTTACTACATGAACTCCCAAAGAATGCTCGTCAAAATGTAATTAATGAATGCTGGAGAGTCCTTGAGCCAGGTGGAGTTCTCGTATTAGCAGACTCTATACAAATAGCTGATTCTCCTAAGTTCAAACCACTTATGGAGAATTTTCACAGAATTTTCCATGAACCTTATTACAAAGACTATATTCTTGATGATATTAATTTAAGACTTACAAAAAGTGGTTTTGAAGGAATTGCGGCAGAATCTTATTTCATGACCAGAATTTGGACTGGCTGTAAACCCAAAAAAGAAATTGCTTAAGGTCATTTCCTAACAGCTTTTACTAGATTTGAAATTTTTCCATACTGTTGTATTGGAGGGTTGAATAGCTGTTTCAAAAAAATATGAAAAACCCCTTCTATTTACATTGGTTAACTGGTTGGAGTTTCCAAATTGTTTTTATGGATGGAGGGCCAAAAATTGAAGCCATTGGTTTTGGAATATGCCTTCGCACAATTATTCTTCCTCAAGAGAGTCCAATTGAGGCTGCTGACCGATTGGTACTTTCTGAACAAAAAAGAAGACATGCTCTATTTAATTCTTGGAAAAGGAAAGAAGATCCGGTAACAGAAGTAATCAACACAAAGTCAGTAAAACAGAGATATGTTTCTCTTTTGAAGAAATCATTAATTTAAAAGAGAGCCTTAATGAATATTTGCATAATTCCCAATTATAAAGTTAAGGCCAACCTGATTAGCGTTACAAGGGTAAAATAGTATGTTCGAAAAGCCAATGTTATTTTAATGAAAATGCTTATTCTCCTTAGTATTTATTGAAAATGAAAACAGACAAAAACTTCTGCACTCCTAAAGCATTTGACTTAGCTAGAAAACTTCATCTTGAATTGAGTCTTAGTGATAAAGACTGGCATCAACTGAAGAGCAACTCAAAAAGAAGGGCTGCTGAACTTTTTGCAGGGGCTCTCGTACAACTCATTGAAGGGGGCAAGACAGAAGATGTTGAAGCTCTTGCTAATCATGGTATTGCTTGGATCAAAGGTAATGTTAAGGATCCTGGATGCCCAAAGCATTGACTTTATTAAACCTTCTTGAAGCTAACTGAAGTCGGTTACCACGAGAACTCCAGCGAACATCATCAAAACACTGATATATCAAAAAAAGTCCTCTTCCAGTTTGAGAGTCCAACTCAGATGGAAGAAAACCCTTTCTACACTCTTCACGAACTCCATCTCCTTGGTCTTGAATTTGCCAAACCAACCACCTGGGGGTAACTATACGTCTTACCCTTACTATCTTATTTGGATCGCCTAAATTACCATGCCTAACAGCATTAACTAATGCCTCCTGGAGGCCTAGCCTAAGCTGGTCAAACGTTTGATGATCTTGAACAGGTTCTAGAAGTAAATCTATTAAAGAAGCAAATTGTAAAGTCGAAGGAACTACATATTCATTCCAGGAAAAGTAACGGCTATAAAATCGCTTTCTAAAATTAAATTTAGAACCTCGTTCTTCATTAGTTATAAATGAAATAAATCTAGAGATTATCATATTCAAAATCGATATTCACCATTAAAGGTTTGACAAATCAAGGATCAAATTATAAAAGTCCTTTAAAAGAAGGATGATTTAAAAGTGCATCCATTAAACGAACCCCTCTTAACTGATTAACAAGAGGCATGTGTCCTTCAGGAGCTTTCATAGACCAATCAAATGAAGAAGGATATCTTGTCCAAACTCCATCTTTTTTCCAACCTATTCTTGGCCAAAGAAGTTCATATCTACCTTTCAAGGAATTAAGCAACCTTGCCTGAATTGAAAAACCAAATTTACCTTGAGAATAAATTCTCCAAAGACGGTCAATAGTCACAAGGTCATGGCCAGACATTGGAGGAACTTCACTAAAGTAAACATATCCTCTTTTCTTAGCATCCTTCCCAGCAAGTTGTCGAAGAGCGGCACTTGTAAAACGATCAGCCTCCTCGAACTCCTCTGCAAGAAGATTCTTTTGCAAAGGCGCATAGTCAATTTCAACTAACGAGCTAGCAGAAAACCACCCTGTAGTTTCTACATTTTCTATTTTGCTCAATGTCTCAGGATAATGGCGTTTAAGAACCTGAAGAATCCATCCTGCTGCCCAATCATCACCTTCAGGGTCAAAATAGGAGAGACATTTAGGTCCTAAAGCCTCTAAATCCACTGCTCGCTCTTCAACAGAAGCAATCAAACTTCGTTTCTGACGAACAGAGCCACTAGAAAACTTTTCTAAAAGCTCTTCAATCGTAAGGACAGAGTTGGAGGTCGGCCCTGAATTCATTTATCGAAACTCACCATATGGTTGATCTGTCATCCACTATGTCAGGAATGGGCGTATCAAGTACACAATCTATTGAGGAATTTTTGAATGACCAAAACCCTTTAGTAGATGTAAGAAGTCCAAAAGAGTTTAAAAAAGGCCACTGCCCAGGTGCAACTAATATCCCAATATTGAATGATGAGCAAAGACATTTGATTGGGACCAGCTACAAAAATGATGGAAGAAAAAAGGCAATCTCACTTGGACTTAAATTAATAAGCCCATCATTAAAAGAACTTAACAAGAAGTTTCAAGAGCTAAGTGGTATCAATAATTTATATCCCGGTCAAAAAACAAACATTTCCCTAAAAATCTATTGCTGGAGAGGTGGAATGCGTTCAGCGAGTGCGGCTTGGTTAGCAAATCTAAGTCACATAAAAGTCCTGATTTTAAAAGGTGGTTACAAAGCCTATAGAAATTGGGTCTTGAAACAATTTGAGAAGGACTGGCCGATAAAACTCATAGGAGGGAAAACTGGAACAGGAAAGACAGACTTACTGCTTGAATTAAAAGCTCAAGGAACTTCCGTAATCGACCTAGAAGGCTTAGCTAATCACCGAGGAAGCAGTTTTGGTGGTTTAGGACAACCTCCCCAACCCAGTTGTGAACAATATGAAAATCTTCTTGCGAGCCAGTTAAGGGAATTCACAGCAAGTTCCAACAACGAAATCTGGCTTGAAGATGAAAGTTCACATCTTGGCCAATGTCGAATTCCTCAAGGACTTTTCAAACAAATGAAAGAAGCACCAATCCTCGAAATCACTCGATCAGATGAAGAGCGTGTAGAAAATTTAGTTAACGTTTATAGTCAGTGTGGACTAGAGAACCTATCGATAGCCACTGAAAGAATATCAAGAAGGCTTGGTCCACAAAGAACTAGCGAGGCCCTTCAGGCAATAGCTTGCAAAGATTGGAGACAAGCATGTCTTGCAATGCTTGATTATTACGATAGATGCTACGAGTTTGAACTGTCCAAAGCAAAAAGGATTACCCGTATTGACCTAAGTTGTCAAAAGGCATCAAAAGCCGCAGCACTTCTTCTAACTAAAGGATTAGTAAAATAGGTCATAAGGTCACAAAAAAAAGGCCGGCCCCGTAAGATCTCTCAAAAGAACAAACGTCGCATTGATCACATGTCCCAAGAAAACTCCATTGCGACGATTCAATTCTTCAGAGGAGTAGACGAGCCGTCAGTACCAGAAATCCGTTTAACAAGAAGCAGAGATGGGCGTACTGGTCAAGCACTATTTGTTTTTGACCAGCCCGCAGCTTTGTCTGACCAAAAAATCGGAGAAATCACTGGGATGCTCTTAATTGATGAAGAAGGTGAACTTATCAGTAGAGAAGTGAAGGCTCGTTTTGTAAATGGGAACCCAAGCGCAATCGAAGCTACTTATACGTGGAAAACCGAAGCTGCTTTTGAACGATTCATGAGGTTTGCAAATCGCTATGCACAAAGTCATGGGCTTGGCTACTCAGAAAAATGACGTGAGAACAACTAAACACCCAACTACAAAATCTTGAAATTTTCTCAGTGGCTGGCTCTAGCAGCGGTTCTGGCTGCAGGAATACTCATCTGGAATCTACGAGATGTACTTCTTCATCTATTTGCAGGAATAGTCCTGGCGATGGCACTGTGCACACTGATTGGGGAAGTTCGTTCTCGTCAATCAATGCCAAGGAGTATTGCATTAATTTTTTGCCTGTCTTTAATTCTACTTCTACTTGGCATTTCAATAGCAATTGTTCTCCCCCCGTTTACCTCTGAATTCCAACAATTACTAATGCAACTACCAGTTGCAGCGAAAAAGCTGTGGACACTTTCTATAGGAAGTTTAGACAATTTATCAAACATAATTTATGGAAATAGCTCGGAACGAATATGGGACCAAAGGCTTTTCCCCATAGAACTAAACCCCTTTCCTGACGGAGGAACACTCGCAACAGGAATCACTGAAGGAATTGAGAAGTTACTAGGACTTGCAGGTAATCTTGGAAGTGGGCTCATTCAAATTCTTTTCGTCCTAGCTGTTGCATTAATGGTTACTGCTCAGCCTGCAGCCTATAGAGAAGCGGCAATACTGCTATTGCCTTCATTTTATAGACGACGAGCACGTGCGATTCTTCTCCAATGCGGAGAGGCCTTAAGCAGTTGGATGGTAGGGGTTCTAATTAGCTCCTCTTTCGTAGCAATACTTGCAGGCATTGGGCTTTCAATTCTTGGAGTAAAGCTTGTTGTAGCGAACGCCTTACTAGCAGGCATACTTAACGTAATTCCAAACATCGGGCCAACAATTGGAACAATTTTCCCAGTTTCTGTAGCACTACTTGATGCTCCCTGGAAGGCATTTGCAGTAATTGGACTATATATTTTTATTCAGAATATGGAGAGTTATATAATTACACCTTCAGTAATGCAACACCAAGTAAAACTACTCCCAGGATTAACACTTACTGCACAATTCGTTTTTACAATTATTTTTGGTCCACTTGGCCTACTACTTGCACTGCCACTGGCAGTAATTCTGCAGGTAATAATAAGAGAAGTAATAGTACATGATTTATTAGACCCCTGGAAAAAAGAGCGGCTAGCAAGATAGTCATTAATATATGACTACAAAACTGGTTTTTGAAAACTTCATTTAAAAAGCTCTAATTCATTTTCACAAAAATAAATCCATTAATAGCAAAATTATTTACGCCAAATTCGCAACCCAAGATGATCAAATCGACACCACAATCTAGGGGTTATCACCAAAAATATAATAGATAAGAATTTATATCTAATAGCAAATATCACAGATGTAAATGTAAAGTGGTCAAGAAGCAACTCTAATTCCGGCCAAAGATCAATTAATAGAAAAATAATTATAAATAAGGGTAGCAGATGGTCCTCAATATAATATCTAACCCCTCTCAAATTATTCAATGCTGTCATCAGAAGAATTCTTAGGGAAAGAGCTTAATTCTTCTTGTTTTAGAACCTGCAAAAGAGATGGAGCAAATGCGATACTAGACCAACTTCCAATCAAAACCCCCAATGCCAAAGCAACAGCAAGCCAATATAATGTTGTGCCTCCAAAAAAGATTAAAGCTAATAATGGCAATAAAGTAGTTCCACTTGTGTAAAGGGTTCTGGTTAAAGTTGCAGAAACAGCTTTATCGACTTGTTCTATAAATGGAATAGCAATATTATCTTTTCGATTTTCTCTAATCCTATCAAAAACAACTACTGTATCATTTACTGAGTAGCCTGCAATAGTAAGCAAGGCTACAGCAAAAAGGCTATCAACCTCAAGATCAATAGTTAATCCTAACCATGCAAAGATTCCGCATACAATTATTACATCATGAGCTAATGCAACAAGAGCTAAAAAAGCGTAAGTTCTATCATATCTAATGCTTATATATATAGTAATTCCTACAAAAGCAGCCAACAATGAAATAAGACTACTCCTAAGCAATTGAGTTCCCAAGCTAGGTCCAATCGTGTCAATTGACTGCGAACCAATTTTAAAAGGGCCTGCCACAGTTTCTAAAGCTTGTATGACCTCCTTTGCTTGAGATGCAGAAATAAATGGCAATCTCACAACTAATAATTCTCCTTTATCAAGTATTTGAATACGACTACTTGCAAGATTTAACGTTTGTGCGTTCTTTGATTGCTCTAATTCCAATTCTGCAAGAATTTTTTCTAATGGTCTTGCTCTCAGAGAAGCACAATTTTCTTCACAAGCTCGTTCAAGTTGTATTTGAGAACCTCCAGTGAAGTCAAGTCCTGGCCGTAATGGTGCCTTGATATTGGGATTGACCATACAAAGAACTAATCCCAAAACACATATGAAAACGCTTAAGCCCGATATAAGCCAAACTAATTTTCTTCTACGAAAAAGTTGTACTCTTACACGAGGCTTTGAGTTATTCCCTAAAGAAAGTGATGGGGACATGGTTCAAGCAATAGAAGTAGTAGTAGGCAACTCATTGGCTGATAAGAAATTTGTAGGCCGTCTTAATGACTGATATCCCATTAAGAATCGAAGAATAGTTCTAGTACAACTAAGTGCTGTAAAAAGACTAAAAACGACCCCTATTCCAAGAGTTGCTGCAAACCCTTTAACAAAACCAGTACCCAAAGAAAAAAGGGCAATACAACTAATCAAAGTAGTTAAATGGCCATCAACAATAGAAGAAAATGCCTGAGAAAAGCCCTTTTCAATTGAACGAATAAGAGTATTCCCACAACGCAACTCATCTTTCACTCTCTCGAAAATCAGAACATTTGCATCTACAGCCATTCCAATGCTAAGAATGAAACCTGCTATTCCAGGGAGAGTAAGAGTGACAGGAATCAATGTATAAGCAGCAAGATTAAATAATGCATATAAACCTAAAGCAATTACAGCAACCATTCCCGCAAGGCGATATGCAAAGATCATAAAAACTGCAACCAGTGACAAGCCAGCAAGAGCAGCTATCAAACTTCTGCGAATATTTTCCTCTCCTAATGTAGGACCAATAGTCCTTACTTCTATTACTTCAACTGGTAAGGGGAGAGAGCCACCCCTTAATTGGACTTCTAAATCTCTTGCATCCTCAGCACTAAAACTCCCACTTATTGTTGCAGATCCTCCTGTTATTCCAGCAGTCTTAAACTGTTCACCCACTGTGGCTTCACTTATTGACCTACCATCAAGAATAATTCCAATTAAACGTTGAGTCCCAGCTATTGACTGTGTTAATTCTGCAAATTTCGTCCCTCCTTCTTGATTAAAAGTCAACGTAACCTCCCAACCAGAAATATTTTGCTGTTGTTGTCTACCTGCAGTTACTAAATCTTTACCTGTCAAAGTTGAAGGGAGAAAAAGTGAAACGATTTTTTCATTAGCTGTGTCAAGCAGATATTCCAATTCCTGTAATTCGTTCTCTTCTGATCCCTGAATTCCAAGTATTTTCCTGGCAGATTCTAATTGCTCTTGGTTAATTCTTTGATCTTCAATTGATGCACCTTGATCACCTTGCTTCTTTTTGAATTCAAGAATGCTTTTAACCTGTGAACGCAGTCGCTGCAAATTCCTCATCTCTTCCTCTGTCCCCGGGCGTTGAGCACGAAATTCCAACAAAGCTGTCTCCCCTAATACCTTTGCAGCTCTTGATGGGTCTTGTTCACCAGGAAGCTGCAAAATAAGCTGATCTTCCCCAATAGTCTGCAAAGTCGACTCAGCAACACCTAAACCGTTTACTCTTCTGTCCAAAACTACTTTGACAGCTTCCAACTGCTCTGATTGAATTCTAGTAATAGACCCAGCAGGCTTAACCCTCAGAGTCAATTGGCTCCCTCCTCGGAGATCAAGGCCTAGTTGAAAAGGAAAACTAAAACAAACTGAGCCCGCAGCCATAGCCAGCGCAAGAATTAGGGCAAACCAGCCCTGATAACGAGCCATCAATCAAAGCCTCTTTTGAACAATCTGCTCTGCCGCTTCAACAATCTGATGTGGCTGAATAATAGTCAGGTTTTCCAAATTACCGTTATAGGGAGTTGGAATGTCTTGACTAGATAATCGAACAGGTCGCTCATCAAGATCATCAAAGCAATGCTCTGTAATCAAAGCAATCAACTCCGCTCCAATCCCTCCTGTTTTCATACACTCCTCAACCACAATTACCCTATGAGTCTTTCGAATTGAGCTAGCAATAGTATCCATATCAAAGGGTTTCAAGCTAATTAAGTCAATTAATTCAACGTCAATACCCTTCGCTTCCAAGAGCTCAACTGCCTTTAAGCAATGATGACGCATACGTGAATAAGTAAGGATAGTTACGTCCTCGCCTTTTCGGACCAGATCGGCTTGATCTAAAGCGCACAAATAATCTCCTTCAGGCAATTCTTCTGACAAGTTATAAAGAAGAACATGTTCAAAAAATAAAACTGGATTTTCGTCTCTAATTGCCGCCTTCATAAGTCCCTTTGCATTTGTAGGAGTACTACATGCAACGATTTTTATTCCAGGTACAGCATGGAAGTAAGCCTCAAGCCTTTGGCTATGTTCAGCACCTAACTGTCTTCCAACGCCCCCTGGGCCACGAACAACAGTGGGTATGGTGAAATTGCCGCCACTGGTATAGCGAAGCATCCCCATATTGTTAGAGATTTGATTAAAGGCCAGCAAAAGGAAGCCCATATTCATACCCTCCACAATTGGTCTAAGCCCTGTCATCGCTGCCCCAACTGCCATCCCTGTAAAACTGTTCTCGGCAATAGGAGTGTCCAGAACCCTTAATTCCCCATATTTTTCGTAAAGATCCTTTGTGACTTTGTAAGAGCCCCCATATTGGCCCACATCCTCTCCCATGACACATACATGGGGATCTCTAGCCATCTCTTCATCGATGGCTTCACGTAATGCATTGAATAAAAGAGTCTCTGACACGGCAATCTTGCAATCCTGGTAATTCCTTAGTCAAATGCCAAGTTATCTCAGACTGCGCCCATTCATCCCCCCGCTGCAAAGGTGGATAACAACAAAACAGAGAGCAACATTCCAGGGCTTAACAGTAAAACCAATAGTCCAAGGTCGTGAAGAGTCATAAATAGGTAACTTGAAAAAGACTCAAAAGTAGACAAAAAAAGCCTACTTAGGCTTCAGAGCCTTTACCAAGGTTAAACACGCTTCGAATAAATACAAGAGTTAACCCAAAACCAATAAACGTGAATGTAAAAGTCGCAAGAAAGCACATTCCCACTACAAGTGTTTTAAGTCCCGATGCAATGCTTTGAGCTATGGCAGAACTGTAATCAGGGGAATGCAAAGTGAAATAACTCACGACACCACGACTCAAGCCAAAACAAAGCCATGCCAAAAGCCCACTCGTTAAAGCACCCGACAAAAAACTCAAGGGACCTTTATTTTCTCCCGAGGTTTCTGAAGAGGTACTCTGTCCCATCCTTTCAGGTTGATTAAAAGTCTTATCCTGATTCGTCATAAAACAATTTTCACCCCTTCTGACACTAAAGAACAGCACCATGTCTCCAATCCAGCTGCTTCGAATTCATCCTGATTCTCATCGAGAACAGAACTAGCAGAAGAAAAATCTGGATAAAGAGCAAAGCAACTAGGACCTGAGCCACTCATAGAAACTGCTAAAGAGCCAGGCAAACCTCTCAAAAGGCTCAGAGCATCACGCACTGCTTTTGTCTCTGGAGCAACTACTTGCTGCAAATCATTCCGTAATTGAGGAATCTGAATGTCTCCTAAAGAATGCAACCAAGGTGAAGACCTAAGAGCATTGCGACGCTCTTCAAAATCTTTTTCGCTAGTTAAATATTGATCTCCAAAAACCTTTTTACATAACCCATAAGCCCATGGAGTAGAAACGCTAACTAAAGGGTTCTTCACAAGTATGACAGCCATAGGCTTCTTCAATTCTGGCAGACATTCCAGTCTTTCTCCACGCCCAAAACTCAATTGGGTCCCCCCCTTTAAGCAAAAGGCCATATCAGATCCAAGCTCACTGGCAAATTCCTCTAATCGAGTCAAAGGATAATCCAATCCCCAAAGAACATTTAATCCCACTAGAGTTGCGGCCCCATTACTGGAGCCCCCTGCTAATCCTGCTCCTATAGGAATCTGTTTCTGCAGATAGATTTCAGCTCCTAAGCCTTTAACCCCAGAATTTTCAAGCAATAATTGACCAGCACGGACAATTAAATTATTTTCATCTGTGGGAAGACTAGGCTCATCACAACTAAGTTTGATCCCAGCTTTATCTGTGCTTTTAATTTCAAGCTTGTCAACAAGAGCAATACTTTGCATCACCATTGCTAATTCATGAAATCCGTCTGTTCTAGTACCAAGTACTTCCAAATGTAAGTTGATCTTCGCCGGGGCTGTAGCAACAAGTCGTTTAAAACATTTTTCTTTCTTATTCGTAACCTTCATCTGTCTTTACCGACCAAGTTAGTAGAACTCAAACCTCTAGCAAGCACACACCAGGCAACTGGAGAGACCTCTTGCGGACGCTGATCAAGGCTAATTCCCGCTTCTTTAGCAAGGACCTTAAGATCATCTTTTGAGAACAATCCTTTCAATGTGTTTCGCAACATCTTCCTTCGCGAAATGAATGCTCGCTTTAGCAAGATCTCCACACTCGAGGCCAATCCTTGATCCAGCAACTCATCAGAAGCAAGTGGCTCCAATGCAATGACCTCAGAATCCACCTTAGGTTTTGGTTCAAAACTTCTAGGAGATACCCCACATATTCTTCTACAACTTGCCATCAACTGCATTCTTACGCTCAAAGCACTAAAACAACTCTGACCAGGTTTTGCCCTAATCCGCTCAGCTACTTCCTTTTGCAAAAGAAGCACCAAGCGCTTAAACCGAAAAGGCGCAGGTTTATCCAATCTCCCTAATAATCTCTCTAACAATGGACCTGTGATGTTGTATGGAATATTTGCGACCACTTTTGTAGCTTCCCTCCCATCAGGCAATATCAGCGAAGTTGACAGAACATCCCCCTCTCTCAAAGTAAACCTACTATTTCCCGAAAAACGCTTCCTTAATAGCTCAACCAAACCTCTATCAATCTCAATCGCATGGACGGCAGAAGCTTCAGAATCAAGCAACCTATCTGTCAAAGCTCCTCTACCAGGACCAACCTCCAAAACCCTATCTTCATGCTGCAAGTCAGCTGCCTCAACAATTCTTTCCAACACAGTCGAATCAACAAGCCAATGCTGCCCAAATCGCTTGCGAACTGTTTTTCCTGAAAAAGCCATCACACAACGTTATCCAAATCTAAGCATTTAATTCATTGCATGTGTTCCAAATAAATTTCTTCAACTCCTTTCAGATAGGAATCTGAACTATTGTCCTACATATCAACCATCGGGTTTACCCCTAGGTTTCTTTCTCTCTACTATTGCGATTCAGTTCAATGCCTGCATGCCTAATCACTTTGGCCACTGCAGTCCTACTTTTTCTGTTACCACTGCAGTCAAGTTTGGCTATCACGAATGTCCCACAGTCAAATGTCGATCCCATTGATCTAGAACTCCCATCAGCACTTTCTGATAATGACCTATTTGATGATCTTCCCTTCGAACAACTTCGCCAAGCTCTTAGAGAAGAAGTCGAGACTGGTCCCAGCAAAGGCCTTAGCCCTCGTTCATTTAAACGTTATAATTTGCTAATAAGATGAGTTTTGACGAACAAAGTCTTCATCGCCTTCGCGAACTAGGGCGAAAACTTCCACAGCCACTCCCTATAAACAAGAAGAAAGGACCTTCTAATCCATCTAAACTTCATCCTGTGGAAACAGAAGAAGACCCTGAGACTCTCTTTCGTGAACTAATCAATATCAGCGAAGGCGGCGAGGTCCCCTCTCACTTAATCAATCGACTGAAGGAAATAGAAGCCCAAAAATTAAACCAATGTCATACAAACAAAATTTCTCCGAGCACCTCTCATCCAAAAACAAAGACTCAATCACCAATAGACCCTGAGAAACAAGCCGAAACACTTCTCTATCAAACCTTTCAACAACTTTTACTAGAAGACGAAGAGGAAATCTAAAATCAAATCGTGTTTAACCCTTCACGTTACCGAATTCTAGCCATTGGGAAAGTACGCAAAGAATGGATTCGCAATGGTCTTTCTCTCTACATAAAACGATTACCTGGACTAACCATTACCGAACTACGAGATAGCACTCCTTCACGCGAGGAAAAATCAATACTTGACTCTCTAAATAGAAACGAGCTTCTTATCGCACTTACAGAAGAAGGTGAAAATCTCTCCTCAATAGAATTTGCACGCTACCTAAAAAAATTTGAATCCATGAGACTGGCCTTTGCAATCGGAGGAGCTAATGGTCTATCCACAAACTTAAAGGCATCAGCGCACTGCCAACTAAGCCTGTCTCCTATGACATTTCCCCACGAGCTAGCACGCCTTTTACTTCTTGAACAGCTTTACAGAGCACAAACCATTCTCCAAGGAAGCCCCTACCATCGCAACTAATACACCAAACCCCAGCTAAACCGAACATAAATATAGTACACATGTATTATATTTATGTTCGGTTTAGCTTTTTCGTGGATCTAACTCCGTTTTGCAGACTTCAAAAGTCTGAGCCACATCGACAACTCACTCCTATCGCCATTGAGGCTGTTTCAGCTGGGTTTCCTTCTCCTGCTGATGATTACATGGACAGAGGTATCGATCTGAATGAAGAGTTAATACACCGTCCTGCAAGTACATTTTTTCTGAGAGTTGCTGGAAACTCTATGGATGGAAGTGGAATTCACGATGGTGATCTTCTAGTAGTCGATAGAAGTATTAATCCACTACCGGGCCATATCGTCGTTGCAGTCTTAGATGGAACTTTCACACTCAAACGACTTATGAATTACAAAGGAAATCTGCGTCTAGAAGCAGAAAATCCAAGTTATCCACCAATCAATTTAAATAACTACGGAGATGTTCAAATCTGGGGAGTCGCAACATACTCAATCCACAAAACAATATCTTCTTATCGAGAATACAACCTAAGCAAGCTCAAATAAATAATTAAACATATTGGAACTTATTTACGGAATAAATAAAAGGCCTACCAATTTACGAAACATCTGTTGTCATGATGCAGCAAATCACAGCTCTAATTGATGGGAACAACTTTTATGCTGCCTGCGAACAAAGTCTGAATCCTGCCTTAGCCGGTCGTCCATTAGTAGTGCTATCAAACAACGATGGATGCATTATTGCGCGAAGCTCTGAAGCACGCAGTTTAGGCATCACCATGGGGGAACCTTACTTCAAGGTTCGGAAAAAACTGTTAGAGCTAAATGTTGCAGTTTGCAGCTCTAACTACACTCTTTACGGAGACATGAGTCAGAGATTCATGCGCCTTCTTCAAAAGCATTGCGAAGCAATGGAAGTCTATTCCATAGATGAAGCATTCATACTTCTCAAACATCCACAACATTACGAACTCTATTCATGGGGACAAGAGTTAAGAGCTGACATATACCAAAGCTTAGGGCTACCCATTTCCATCGGTATCGGACACAACAAATGTCAATCCAAAATTGCTAATCACATAGCAAAAGAGAGGCCTGAGTACGGAGGAATATTTGACCTAACGACTGTCAGTGATCCAGGAGTTTGGCTGGAAACAATAGCAATTGAAAATGTATGGGGTGTAGGCCGCAAAATCGCTCGATGGTGTCGACTTCGAGGTATTAGTACCGCACGTCAATTACGTGACATGTCAAGTAATGAACTACGTGCAAAATATGGCGTGACCGGATTACGGATACAACATGAATTACGCGGAGAGATTTGCATGCCACTAAATACCTCCTCTCCAAATAAAAAAGAAACATGTGTCAGCCGTAGTTTTAGTCGACCAATAACCCGCAAGGAAGAACTCCGAGAAGCGATTGCTACTTATGTCGTGCGTGGAAGCGAAAAGCTAAGACGCCAGAAGCAACGTGCCGGAGTTCTTACCATATTCACACGCACCAGTACTTTTTCCTCTGACTTCTATAATGGAGTTGCCAAGGCTGAACTAGATCTGCCTAGCAACGACACTTTCACGCTTCTAGCAGCAACTCTTCCACTAGTAGAGCAAATATTCCAGCCCTACCGAGAACTAATGAAAGCAGGCGTAATCATGCAGCATCTACAAGAAACCAAATATCTACAACAGCATTTTATGAGCACATGTAGTCCAAATAAGCAACAAAGTCGTGATCACCTAATGTATATCATTGATAAAATAAACCATCGTTACGGCTACGGCACCGTAAGTTGGGCAGCATGCGGCTTAGGAAAAGGATGGAGAATGTGTCAAAACAAACTTAGTAAAGCATCTACAACTCAACTTAAAGAAATCCCAATTGCATATGCCTAATCAGGAGAAGACAAGCAATTGCTAATTCAAGAAAAAGAAATCAATACGCTTGCTTAAGAAGTTGGAAAGTATGGTTTTTGGTACTAATCAACAAAAGTGTGCTCTGATTTTTCAAAGTGAATCCAATCACATGGTGGAGAGACTCAACACTAATCAAGGCCAATCCGCATGTCTCGTAAATCATGACCGGCAATGTACCTCTATCACCATGCATTGATTGAAGGTCCAAAGCTTGACGAGCAGCACTTTGCGCTTTATCTAAACCTAGCCTCTCTACTAAATGTTGCCATAGATAATTAACAGGCGTGAAAGAGGAAATATCCATAAGGGTTAAAGGCTAATACTTAGAAGATCAAACATCTTACGCAGAAGAGGAACGTCATAAAGTTTACAAAATCTTGTTTTATAAAACTTATAAAGTCTACAAATGGTTGTTATTATCAACGTAATTGCCGAAGAAAGTGTAGCGATTGATATAAAGGTTAGCCTCTTGATTCCGATAAGAGCACATGCAGCTAAAAGCCTAGAACTTGAAGCAAATATAAGGGTGAAGGATTTCTTCTAAACAGGAAGTGTAGCCAACACCCTTCCCTACCCAGATGACATCGTAAAGCTTATGAATAGAAAAGGAAGGCACCCCAATAAGATTGGAAATAACAACCGAAAATACTCAAATAGTAAGATTGATTCAAACAAGGAAGCTAAGGAATTATTCAAAAAATCCATTAACAGATTTAAGAATGTCTACAAAGACAATTTCTCAGGGTCTTCATAACCAGCACATCTTTGCAAATCCAAATGAGCAATATGCTTACGTTCAGTGTAGTAGAGGTTTTGGAAGCGCAATGCATCAGAATTAAGATCTTGGAACATCTTTTCTATGCGAGTCTCCATATCAACGGACCCAATAGCTTGTTGTCGTTCTTCTTCAATCAAAGCCGCTATGCAGCGTTCAAGTGTCTCTAGGCGTTGCCCACTCCATGCCTCTAGTAGATGTCGACAACGCTTAAGACTCTTCTGACGCTCAAGCACGGCAACCGCTCCACGTAGCTGGGGGAGAGGCTTACAAAGAGAAGCAAGGGAAACTTCGCTAGGTTCTAATAGGGGAGTAAGACGAGCCACTAAAGGGCTATCTTGAAGCAAAAGCTGGTCTATCAACAAGCCAGGAAGGTCAATAACACCAAGATCAACTCCTGGGTCATCTCCTCGAATTATCAACTCCATGAATTCCACGCCTAAATTATTTTCTTCGATATCAGTAATAGCAGCCCAAAGCAAGCGATGGTGATGAAGCGCAAAGTCTTCTAATTCTCGCTGACGTAATTCCCGTCGAATAAAAGCACGATGCTCGGAACAATGTAAATACAATCTAAGGATCTCGGCCTCACTTCGTTCCCTCTGACTAGCCTCTTCAGGTTGTTCAAGCTTGCTAGACCTGCCATGCCAACGCTGTCCCTTAACTTGTTGACGAAGATCCTCCTCTAGTTGAATAGTTAGGCGTCCTTGTCCTCCACTCAAACGCTCGGCAACTTGTTGTAAATAGTGAGTGCGAACGGCAGAGGGAGGTATTCTTCCCAACAGCTCAACCAGAGATGTAACAGTCTGCTGAAATTGATCAGACTTACTAATATCACGTCCCTCAAAAGCCTGATTAATCTGCCAATCCAACCAAAGAGGAGCATGATCAAGTAAAGCTCGGTAATCTCCAGCGGCATGATCTTGCAAGAATTCATCAGGATCCTTTCCTGATGGCAAATGAAGCACTCTTAATTCCAGCTGTCCTTGCATCGCTAACTGCTCTACTTCTCCAATAGCACGGTTTGCGGCACGAATACCCGCACCATCAGCATCAAAATTCAAAACAATTCTCTTACTTTCACTACATCTACAAAGTTGAGTGATTTGTTGACTACTTAAAGCAGTTCCAAGCGAAGCAACTGCATTCGTTACGCCAGCTGCATGCAGTGCAATTACATCAAAGTATCCTTCAACGACTACAGCCCTATCATCTTTTCGAATTGAAGTTGAAGCTTTGTCTAATCCAAAAAGATTCTTACCTTTTTCAAAGACCTCAGTCTCAGGTGAATTTAGGTATTTAGGCTCTGCCCCATCAAGACTTCTTCCACCAAAACCAATAACCCTTCCCTGCCTATCGTGAATAGGGACAATTACACGATTACGAAAACGATCATAAAAGCCTGCCCCACCTTTTTTAGCAACAACCAAGCCAGATGCTAAAAGTAATTCAGGAGACTGTTGCTCTACTTGCTGAAGATAGTTTAAGAGAGAATCCCATGAGTCAGGAGCATATCCGAGTTCAAAAGAATGTAACGTGGATTCAGTAAGTTTCCTTTGATTAATTAAATAATCTAAGGCTGATGAACCAGCAGAAGTTCGCAACTGCGAACGAAACCAACCAGCTGCCAGGGATAGAACACGATATAAGCTATCACGACGAGAAAGTTGCTGACGCAGCCTCTCCTGCTGAGGTCCCTCAACAGTCTCTACTTGAATCTGATATTTCCTTGCCAATTCAAGTACAACATCCCCAAAACTCTGACGCTGAAACTCCATGAGAAACTTGATGGAGTTTCCACCAGCACCACAAGAGAAGCAGTAATAAAACTGCTTCTGTGGAGAGACTGTCATCGAAGGCTTATTGTCCTCGTGGAAAGGACAAATACCGACATACTCCTTTCCCTTTTTCTTGAGAACTACGTGCTCTCCTACAACATCTACAATATCGGCTCGCTCCTTAACGGACTCAATAGTACGTGGGTGTAAACGTGGATGAGCCATAGTCATATTTTGATCACGATAATCAATATGGTCTAGTCATTTGATTGAGTATCAAAGGAAGTATCAAATCACTTAAACCTTCCAACTTATTCCGACAAGATTATCTATCAATGCTCTCCTCATGGCAAATATGGATCACAGGTTCGACAAACGACTCGAAAGGGCAAAGGGCCCTTTTAGGGAGTGCCCTTTCATTCAGCTTAATGACTGTATGTGTAAAGCATTTAGGAGGCCGTATCCCTCTAACACAAATATTGCTTACCAGAGCAGTTATAAGCCTTGGAATTACTTACCTTGCCCTTAAACAAAGAAAAATTTCCCTCTGGGGGAAAAGCAAGAAACTGCTTCTAGTAAGAGGACTTCTTGGAACAGGAGCACTTTTGTGCATTTTTTACGCACTTGCAAAATTGCCATTAGGGACAGCAACTATTTTGCAATACACCTATCCCACTTTTACTGCGATTGCAGCTTGGTTAATCTTAAAAGAAAAAATAAAGCGAAGAATTGTTTTTGCAATCATATTTGGCTGGATAGGGCTCAAACTTGTTTTTAACCCCGACTTTTCAACAGGAGGGGTTGGCGAAGCAACGACTCTTCCTCTAGTTATAGGCCTGATCGGGGCGTTACTTACTGCACTTGCCTACATATGTGTAAGGAAATTATCAAAGAATGAGCATCCCTTAGTAATTATCTATTACTTCCCACTTGTATCAGTACCTATAGCCTTACCCTTTGTCTTATATGAAGCGGTGCTACCTAATGGGATTGAATGGTTTTGGTTAATAGGAATTGGAATTTTCACTCAACTAGGACAATTACTTGTAACCAAAGGTTTATCTCTGCTTCCTGCGACAAAAGCAAGTGCGATTAATTACGCACAGGTATTATTTGCAATACTTTGGGGTGTGATTCTTTTCGACGAGCAATTAGATATTCAAAAGATACTTGGGGCATCTTTAGTCTTAATTGCAACATCGATAAGCCTTAGCAGTAGAGAGTTAGTCCAACCAAAAAACTGAAACGAGTATTTTTACCAGTAAGAGCAGGTTGCCGAAGACCCTCAAAAGAGGCCAGAATAAAGGTATTCACGAAGCTGCTGGTTTCAATAACCAAATACTCAAAAGCAGCACAAGTACCTTTTGACAAAGGAGTAAAAAATCATGAAATTAATCCTTGCCACGATCATTGCAATTGGTTCTATCTCTCCAGCAATCTCGGGAGAATACCAGCGTGGATACTCGGCTTCAAGAGTTTGTACAAGGAATGAATACAGGGAGGAATACATACCAGGTACTCAAGAGAACCCAGGATATGTGAAAAGCTGGAATGAAACTGTTGAGGTTCCGTGCAACTCATCGAGTTCGGCATCCAACCAACAACCCGCAGTAGATAACAATGACTGTTCTCAAGGCTCGCTCCTTGGAGGATTACTAGGAGCTGGGGTTGGAGGCATGGCTTCTCGTGGGGATGGTCGCTGGCTAGCAGTTCCTGCTGGCGGTGTTGCAGGAGCAATGATTGGATGTCAACTTGATGGAGGTTGATTGCAAGCGATTTCCAAAAATCAAAAACCCCTTTACTTACCTACCAATACTAAGAAGTAATAATTCAGCAAAAGGCTTGTCAAAAACTTCACTACCCCATTAGCTAGTTTCTATGCTCCCTGAATTGGCAGTGCATAGGTTACCCATTCCTGAGATCCTCCATCAGGAGGGCCAATAGGTCTAGCAAGACGCCAGCTCTCTCCTTTTAAACCTTTTTCAAGAAATAATTCAAAAAATCTTTTCTTCGTTGAAGAATCTCCTGGCAACTCCAATGCAATGAAGCCTGTCAACCTAATGATGGGTTCTTCAGAAGTTTTTAAAGAAAGATCATCACTATGTTCAACCTTGAGAGACTTGATTCTCGGAACTCCGTTAGGTTCTAGATCCATTGAATTCGCAATTGAGATCTCTGTCATCTGCAGCTGTAGTGAAAGAGCCTCTTTAACTACAGATCTAGGAGGCGACTGAAAAGTACCGCAAGAAACAACCCCAAACACTATGAGTAAAGCAAAAATAATTCTCAAGAATCCTGACCAAAACATTTGTCTTCAACAAGAAGACTAGATGGAGAAGGATAGTTCAGGCACCATAGGAAAAACCAAACAGAGTTCATGATCGGTTGGCTAAAGGGGACGGTAATTGAACATTGGAAGCAAGGGCCAAAAGCTGGTTGTTTACTTGCTTGCAATGGAGTCGGGTATGAGGTTCAACTCACCTTGCGCGATCAAATAGCCCTTAGTGGGCAGGAATTGTTGACTCTTTGGATCCATCAAATTCAAAGGGAGGATGGCAATACCATGTTTGGCTTCCCAAAAAAACAAGATAGAGAATTTTTTAGAGCATTAATAGCTGTAAATGGAATAGGCCCTCAAATGGCACTAGCTCTACTACAGGAATCCACTGTCAGAGAACTCCTTACAGCAATTACAGAAAGAGACATCAAAACACTTTGTAAAGCTCCAGGAATAGGGAAAAGGACTGCCGAAAGACTAGTGATTGACTTGCAAAATAAAGTTTCTAACTTCAATTCAAATATCAACCAAATTTCAACTTCTGAAACGATACCAATAAAGACTGGTCAACTAAAGCCATCAAATCTTAATGAGGTTTTGACAACTCTGGATGCCCTTGGATACGAGAATTTCGAAATAAACGATGCAATAAATGCGGTAGCGAAAGATTCGAACAAAATGGCTGCCAAAGCTGGTATCAAAGCTCTTTCACCAAACGATACTGATGCGTGGATCAAAGCCAGTATTCGTTGGCTTAGTCAAGATGCCGCCTAAGAGGGGCCACTAAGGGTTAAATTGGATGTTTGCATTAATGCTCCAAATAAAGCATGTCGCTTAATACCGCCCAAAAACAAGAACTAATCAACAACCACCAGATTCATGGGACTGATACTGGTTCGGTTGAAATTCAAGTAGCCATGCTTAGTGAGCGCATTACGAAGCTAAGCAATCATCTTCAATCCAATAACCAGGATTTCTCCTCTCGCCAAGGTTTACTTAAGATGATAGGCAAAAGAAAGCGCCTTCTCTCATATGTAAGGCAAAAAAATGAACAGCGTTATATCGACCTTATTTCCAAACTAGGTATAAGAGGCTAGTGTCTTTCCCAACACTTTTAACCGCAATAGAAGAATCAAAAAATGCCCGAGACTAGTAAATCAAAAGCCTTCGGTCAAAATAAAGAAGGCTTCTCTTCTCCAGAAATATCCTCAAATACCTTATCAAAATCAAATAAACCTGAGAAAATAAGAAAAAGCGAAATTCCAAAGAAAATAGCTAACAGAATGGCACGTAGAGTTGCATTTACCACAGGTCTTCCCACAATTTCAGGAATGGGTGTCTTTATAGGTAGCTATTTCTTAGTAAGCAAAGGAATAGCAGATATACCTCCTATTCTTACCTTACTTACTTCAGCCTCCTTATTCCTTATTGGCCTGATAGGGTTAAGTTATGGGATGTTTTCAGCTAGCTGGGAAGACTCTCCTGGAAGCTTTTTGGGTTTAGAAAACATAAGAAAAAACTTCTCAAGAGTTCGAGAATCTATTAATGCTGGTAAAAAATCAACAAAAAAGAAATCTATAAATTAATATGAGATCTTAATTAATTAATTAATTAAACAACCACTACTACTTGCAGCAAAAGAATTCTCTTTCAAAGAAACCAAAGCAGCAGAAACATCCCTTACGCAAAATTGATGTCCCAACCGAACATAACGAACCTCTGGCCCCTGTCTCAAAGCAGCAACCACTGGAACTCTAATACCACTTTCATTCTGACCAGGGCGATGCTGCTGAAGGCACTCTCTTAATCGATGTTGCACAGAAATATCACTAGCTTGTTCGACTTGAAGTTCCACAAGCAATAAGCGAAGATCATCTATTGCTCTGCAATCATCAACAATTAACTGAACACGATCATCACGACGATCAACCGAACCCCAAACAAGCAAGCGTGCTTCAAGTACCAAATGATCTAAGAGACGTTCGTAAGACTTAGGGAATACAACGGCTTCAGAAGATCCAGTAAGATCCTCAAGTTGGAGAACAGCCATGCTATCTCCCTTTCGTGTGGTCAGGCGACGAATCTCTTGAACTATTGCGATAACACTAACTTTTGACTTATCAGGCTGCTCATCAAGACTTCCAAGCCCTATAGGAGCAAGTAAACCTGCTTGAGCTTTGAGTTGCTTTAAAGGATGATCAGAAAGATAAAAGCCCAGTAACTCTTTCTCTAAACGAAGTTTTTCAGTAGGAGGGTAATCCTCAACAGAAGCAGCCTTTGGTGAAGAAATTACTTGAATAGACTTCACCTCATTAGTATTTGAAGAACCTTGTAAAGCCAAATCAAACAAATTGCCCTGGCCACTTATTCGATCTCGAGCACGCGAAGCCGCCCAATCAATAACTAAGTCCAAATCAGCCATCAATTGAGCTCTATTCCCTTTAGGCTCCATAGAGTCAAGAGCTCCACAATGAATAAGTGACTCCAAGCCTCTTCTATTCAAAATATTTCCTGGAACTCGATCACATAAATCAGCGAGGTTAGAGAAGGGTCCATCATCGTTACGACTAGCTATCAATTGCTTAATTGCCCCGTCTCCAAGATTTCTAACTGCAGAAAGTCCAAACAAGATACTATTACCCTCAGGAGTAAAATCTATACCAGAAGTATTAATTTCTGGAGGCATTACTTCTATTCCCATTGAATTACAATTAGATATATATCTTTGAATTTTATCGGTTGATCCAGAATTCACTGTTAACAATGCTGCCATATAAGCAACAGGATAGTGAGCTTTAAGATAAGCAGTTTGATAAGTAACCGCTCCATATGCAGTTGAGTGACTCTTGTTAAAGCAATACTCTGCAAATAAAACCATTTGATCAAAAAGTTTATCTGCAACATTCCTATCAACACCTCTATTACTTGCTCCATCAACAAATATCCCTCGATGTTTCTGCATCTCTGCAACCTTCTTCTTACCCATTGCTCTCCTCAACAAATCTGCTTCACCTAACGAATAGCCTGCCAATTCCTGGGCTATCTTCATGATTTGTTCCTGATAAACCATGATTCCATAGGTTTCCTTTAATATTGGCTCAAGGCGTTCATGGGCGAAGTCAATTGCCTCTCTCCCATGCTTACGATTGATAAATTTAGGGATTAAACCTGCATCTAATGGACCCGGTCTATATAAAGCTAATATCGATGAGATGTCTTCTAAAGAAGAGGGTTTCAGGTCCTTAACAATTTGGCGCATTCCTGCTGACTCAAGTTGGAAAATCCCCTCAAGATCACCTCTTGAAAGAAGTTCATAAGTCATATCATCTTTTAGAGGAAGAGAATCTGGATCGATTCGATTACCACAATTTTCCTCTACCAATTCCAAAGTTTTATCTATCATTGTCAAATTCTTTAAGCCTAAGAAATCCATCTTCAAAAGTCCCATAGACTCGACATCTTCCATAAAATATTGAGTTATAACTTGACCCTCGTTATTTCTCTGCAATGGAACTAATTCATCAAGGGGGTTTGCTGCAATAACAACTCCTGCAGCATGAACACCAAAAGTTTTATTTGTACCCTCAATCCGCATTGCCATATCAACCCATTTCTTAACTTTTAAATCTTTTTGATATTTCTGCCTAAATTCATTATTTGGAGTGTCTTCACTAATCATAGAAGCAAGATTGGCAGGCTTCCCCCTCACAACAGGAATCAACTTTGCCAATCTGTCTGCATCTCCATAGGGGATATCCAAGACTCTTGCAACATCTTTAAGAACTGCCTTTGATGTCATCCTGTTAAAGGTAATAATTTGAGCCACTTTCTCCTCTCCATAACGCTGAGTGACATAATCAATAACTTCAGAACGACGTTCGATACAAAAATCAGTATCAATGTCAGGCATAGACTTCCTTTCAGGATTTAAAAATCTCTCAAACAAAAGTCCATTTAAAACCGGGTCTATGTTTGTAATTTGCAAGGAATATGCGACTAGTGATCCGGCAGCAGATCCTCTTCCAGGACCAACAGGAATTCCTTTTTCTCTTGCAAATCGAATGTAATCCCAAACGACAAGAAAATAAGTCGAAAAACCCATCTGATCCATTACTCCTAACTCATAATCAAGACGCCCCTGATACTGTTCATCAATCTCTTCAGAATCAGCTAAACCCAACCTTTCTCTCAAACCCTTGCCAGAGACTTCTTTAAGGTAACTCCCTGGAGTATGCCCGTCAGCCACAGGGAATAGGGGCATTTGACTCCTGCCAAGGATCTCATAATCTTCGATTTTTTCAGCAACAGATGCCGTATTCTTAATTGCTTCTTTGACAATTTCCTTATCAATATGATCAATATAGAGGCGACTCATCTCCTCTTCTGACTTGATATATTCAGTACCTGTGTATCTGAGACGTTTCTGATCGCTAATTAATTTTCCAGTAAGCACACAGAGCAAAGCATCATGTGCTTCTACATCATCCTTGGTTATGTAGTGGGCATCATTAGTTGCTATTAAATTAAGGCCAAGTTCCTTGGCAATACGAACCATTTCAACATTTACAATACGATCTTCTATAGAGCCATGATCCTGAATCTCAAGATAAAAATCATCTCCAAATACACCCTGATACCAAAGTGCTACATCTCTTGCTAGATCTAGTTTTCGGCTAAGAATAGCTTGAGGAATTTCACCTCCCAAGCAAGCAGTTGAGACAATCAAACCTTCGCTATATTTCTTTAATAATTCCTTATCAATACATGCTCTCGAGAAAATGCCCCTCCCTCTCATTCCGCGAAGGTGGCTAATACTAGTAAGCTTGACAAGATTCTTATAACCAACAGCATTTTTAGCTAAAACAACGAGATGATTTCTACGCTCCTTTTTTAGTTGCGGATCTTCAATAGACCCATTAATGACATACATCTCATTGCCAATTATTGGCTTTATATCTGCTTCTTTGCAAAGCTTCAAAAGCTCAATCGCTCCATACATCACGCCATGGTCCGTAAGTGCCAATGCCTTTAGACCAAGTTCCTTAGCTCGCTTAACCATCTTTGGAAGCTGACTAGCTCCATCAAGAAGGCTGTAATCACTGTGATTATGAAGCGGAACAAAAGACATATGCTCAGTTTTTCCTCACTCCCAAGATACAGGGTCTACCGATTTTAGACACACTATATGTAGTGCTTTTAACTTCTCAAGGAATGAAATCACCTTTTGGGCAGTTTTTCATCACACCAGCAGAAGTTTCATATTGATGGGCAACTCTGAGCAAAAGAGGTTCTTCCAGGACATTTCCAATCAACTGAACTCCAATTGGCAATCCTGAGCTGTCAAAACCAGAAGGCAAACTAATTGCTGGCAAACCTGCCAAGTTAGCTGGGATGGTTAGCAAGTCGGCCAAATACATCGCGAGTGGATCATCTGAATGAGCTCTCGCTTTAAATGCAGTCGTAGGTGATGTAGGGGTAAGTAATACATCAACTTTCTTGAAAGCAGCATCAAAGTCCCTTCGAATAAGAGTTCTAACCTGTTGCGCCTTCTTGTAATAAGCCTCTACGTACCCAGCAGAAAGTGCATAGGTACCTATCAGAATCCTTCTTTGCACCTCATTACCAAATCCTTCTGCTCGACTTTGAGCCATCATTTCGAACAAGTTCTCTGTGTTTTGCGCTCGATATCCATACTTAACTCCATCGTAGCGAGCAAGATTTGCCGATGCTTCAGAAGGGGCTATGACGTAATAAGTAGCGATCCCATCATTAAATCTTGGGCAGCTTATCTCTATAAGCTCTGCACCTTTTTGCTCCAAAAGAGAAGCCGCAGCAAGCACAGACGCTTTAACCTCATCATCAAGACCTGTCTGCTCAAAACACTCTTTCACTAAACCTACCCGCAATCCAGCCAACGGTTCAGAAAGGACAGACGTGAAGTCCGGCACAGGTTTATCAAGGCATGTGGAGTCAAGATCATCATGACCTGATATCACATTCAAAAGCTCAGCAGCATCAGCAACGCTTGTGGTGAAAGGTCCTATTTGATCTAATGAACTTGCAAAGGCAACCAAACCCCAACGACTTACTCTCCCATATGTTGGCTTGAGTCCCACAACTCCACAAAAAGATGCCGGCTGCCTAATCGAGCCTCCCGTGTCAGAGCCTATAGCAGCAATGCATTCCCCAGCAGCCACAGCGGCAGCACTGCCTCCTGAACTTCCCCCAGGGACCCTACTTACATCCCACGGATTAGAAGTGGCTCCAAAAGCTGATGTTTCTGTTGAACTACCCATTGCAAACTCATCAAGATTAGTCTTCCCTAAAAGAACCGCCCCTGCTTCCCATAGTTTGCGAGTAACTGTCGATTCGTAAGGAGGAACAAAGTTTTCCAACATCTTGCTTGAGCAAGTAGTAGCTATCCCTTTAGTGCACAAGTTATCCTTAATGGCTATTGGGATCCCAGCTAAAGGAGGAAGTTCTTCTCCTGAAGCAATAGCCTTATCTATCCTATTTGCATCTTCACGAGCCCTTTTTACTGTGACCTCTAAATAGGCATTTAGATGGGTATCGACTGATTCAATCCGCGCTAGATACTGATCTACAAGCTCTCTTGAAGAAAAATCTCCTTGCTTAAGCTTTTTTCGGAGGTCGGCTATAGACATCGAATAAATTTGATACCCAATATTGACGCTATCAGCAGCGTGACAAGTTTCAGCTAAAAAGTCAGCGGTTCATTTCTCCGACAACGAAGAGGACTGTGATCTACGGGGCTTGCCCCTTCTAAAGAAAGCTCTTCTAAGAAAACAGATAGACTTACTTTTAAAGTATTTCTACTCAAAAAAGGTCCAAACCAATAAATAACCTCTGGATCATCCGTCTCAACCATGGCCCACCAAGCCATTCCAAAGATATTGCTAAGGCGTAGAAAATTTTTAAGTAAAACACTCATCTCCACAAATCAGATTTGAATTAATTTTGGCTATAAAAACTCATTGGTTCAAGAAATAATTTGGAATAAGAACCTTTCAAAATTGCTAAAATCTTTAATTGGGAATCAACTATTTTTTAACTCTTTTAATTCTAATCATATAAGACTTGATAGAAGTTGATGCTGCCTTATTTTTGAATAGTGATTATGAAAAATATAAAGGTAATAATTATCGATCTAGAATTTCCCAACGGCTGGCATAAGGGTAATATCCTCTATTAACTGATTAGAAGGTTGTTGTGCTAAATGAAGCAAAGCTTCTGCAACTTCATCTACAGTCAACATTGCATCTCTATCAAAATCAGCTTGAACAGTTTCCGTATCCCAAAGATTACTATTTACTGATCCAAGAGTAAGTGTGCATGCCCTTATTGAATTAACTCTCTCCTCCTCTGCTAAGCACTTAGTAAAACTACTCAATGCAGCTTTAACTGTGCAATATGCTCCCCACTCAGGGAAAATATTTCTAGAGGCATGACTACTTACATTAATAACAAGTCCTCCATTCTTTCGCATTTTAGGTACAACCAAAGAGCACATTTGAAATACGCTTGTCAGATTTATTTGAATCAAAGATTGCCAGCTGCTAAGTGACATAGAAAGCAGTGGTCCAGTCCAAGCTATTCCAGCATTATTTATCAAAACTGATGGTGTTAGTCCTTGATCTAATAAATCATTCACTCCTTTCTCTATAGCAGATGCTTTGCCAAGGTCTATTGATTTAAAAAACACCTTGCTTCCTGTACTTTTCAGTTCTACTGAAAGATTGTAGAGGTCAACTTCATTTCGAGCCAAAAGAAGAAGGTCCCAACCAGATTCAGCAAATCGCTTTGCTGCTGATCTACCAATTCCTCTTGAAGCTCCAGTAATTAAAACAGTAGACAAAGAGAATTAAGCAATTTCTCTCTATCTAAGCAGGAAGAGAAGATTCTCGCGAATTTAATTCGAGCACTCTTCCCATTGCACGAAATTTTTTATAACGCGCATCTCTCAACTGATCGACTGATAGTTTTGATAATTCCCTAAGATTAGTCTCAATAGCTTCTCGGAGAACTTCACCAGCCTTAAGAGGTGCCCAATTATTCCCTCCCGCTGGTTCTGGGAGAACTTCGTCAACAACTCCAAGATCAAGCAAGTCCTGTCCTGTAATTTTCAATGCTGCTGCAGCCTCAGAAGCTTTCGAGGCGTCTCTCCAAAGAATTGACGCACAAGCTTCAGGACTAGCGACTGTGTAAACGCTGTGTTGAAACATAAGTAGGCGATCAGCAACACCTATACCTAGGGCCCCACCAGAACCACCTTCTCCGATAACTGTTGCAATAATAGGCACCCTCAAACGGAACATCTCCCGCAAATTAACTGCTATTGCTTCACCTTGTCCTTGCTCTTCAGCAAGAAGTCCTGCATAAGCCCCAGGTGTATCAATAAAAGTAATAATTGGAAGCTTGAATCGATCAGCATGATCCATCAGCCGCAAAGCCTTTCTATATCCACCTGGAGTAGCCATTCCGAAATTCCTAGCGACATTCTCCTTGGTATCCCTACCTTTCTGATGCCCCAAAAGAAGCACAGCTTGGTCTCCAATCCTTCCAATTCCCCCAATCAAAGCCTGATCATCACTCCCATTTCTATCGCCATGAAGCTCTAACCAATCATCACAAAACATCTGAATGAAATCCAAAGTACTTGGTCTATGAGGATGACGGGCTACTTGGATTTTCTGAGCAGGAGTAAGAGCAGAAAAAATCTCCTCCCTTCTTCTAGCAGCCAAAGTTTCCAGTTGGAGTAGTTGTTGACTAACATCAACTTCTGAGTCTCTAGCGAGCTCTCTTATCTGTTCTATTTGCTTTTCAAGCTCTACTAAAGGCTTTTCAAATTCTAATAAATAACGACGTGCCATGGTAAAAACTTAGATCAATTCAGGCAGCAGCAACCTGTAAGCAAGGTTTTATTAGATTAACCGCAGAGAAGCCATGCCTAACAGAAGCTTTACCTATGAAATCCATTCTATCAAGAGTAATATTGTTCCTCCCCCAACTAAAGTTTGTGTGAACATCTTCAAACTCCAATATCATTGCCTCAGCAAAACAAGCAAACATTTCTCTTTGAGGGTTTTCCATCTCAGCTAATTCCATCATACTCCAGCCGATATCACTAAAAAACTCAACTATTCCACCCTTTAAAACATGTAGTCCTGGCCCAGAAAATTTTTCATCAAGATTCTTAGGATATCCACCGTCAATCATCAAACAAGGGGTCTTCAGATTCTCAACTTCAAACTCAAGTGTCCTAGGCATACTTGCGACCCAAACGACAATATCTGCCTTTGGCAAAGCATCCTGAAGGGTCGATATTTGACCTCCATTTAATTCAGCTTGGAGATTAAACAAAGGTTGCTGTTGTCTAGCAACAAGCAAAAGCTCCTTGACACCAGTTCTATTCGCAAGCCACCGGCAAACTGCACTACCTATATCCCCAGTAGCACCCACAACAGCAACACATGCATCTTTGGGATCAATCCCAACAAGTGGTGCATTTACCTCGAGCTGTTTACATATCACCCAAGCTGTATGAGTATTTCCTGTTGTAAATCTTTCCCAATCAAGAGTGGTATTGCGAACATGCTTGTGTTGCAACAAATTGAAGTTCTCAAAAATAATTGATGTAAAACCTCCTAAAGCAGTGATATTTATTCCTTTCTTTTGGGCAAGCTCCATTGCATTCAGAACCTTTCGACGGGCAGTTTTAAACCTGCTCAGCATTTCCGGAACAAAACAAGAATCTATGTAGCTGCCTTGTATCGACTTACCAGTTTTACTAACGACTTCTACGTGCTCTACAAGCTGTGGAGGGGCGCTACACCAAACATCCAGATCGCCATCAGCAATATGGTCATAGCCAAGCTCCTGGGCCTTTCGCCTAGCGTCATCAAAACTTGTCGAGTGGCCAATTAGACCAAACATTTCCTAAAAAGCCACATGGATGATTTAGTCAAAAATTATTTTTGGCATTGGAGGCTATCGCACCATCGTCCCATGAAAGCAGTTGCTTTAGCTAAATCGGCCTAAAAGATAATTTTATGGAACTTTTATTAATTATTGAGTGGAATTGATCTTGACTAACCAATCAGAGCTGAAGCAGCCATTCTGGCGATCTCTCTTGTATTAAAGCCAATATCGGTTAATGACTCTTGATAAGCAATTAGAAAGTCCTCAATCAAGTCTTCCTTATCCATGTGCAACACAGCCGCATCTTTAGCGACCTGATCAAGCATTGAACGAATCAAAGGAAGGTTTGCCTTGTTGGCATCCATCAACTCTTGTTTAGAAGCCTCAAAATTCGCCTTAAGCCACTCCTGTCCATAATTCAAATGCAGATATTCGTCTTGAACAACACCTTCAGTGATCTTTCTCGCGAATGGATCTGATACTGGGATGTAAATGTGATATGCGGATATTGCAAAAGCTTCTATAAGAATCGCTTGTATTAAAAAACAAGTGGTGATCTTGCCTTCAGAAAAAGCTGTTTGAAAATTCTGGTGCAATGGACCAAAAAATTCTTTAGCAAAGGACATATCAGCTTCTACTCCCAAGTTCTTCCCGCAAGCCGTAAAGCCCCTCATGTGCTTAAGTTCCATTCGAGCAAGCTTTGTTAGTTCTTCAGCCTTGTCAGGGATTAATTGGCCAATTGAAATGTAATTATCATGAGCCTCCTGCTCTCCCTCAATGACTATTGCATTGATTCGGCTATAGGCGTCCTTATACGAGTCAGTAGTGAAGTCAGGGAGGGAAACTGAGGATCCTTCTTTTAGGTCAGTTGTATCTATAGAAGGTGCTGCAATTGTCTGCATGGATTTCTTCTTAATGGACTCAATTGCGGTGACTTTAACCAGATCTGATGCAAATAGTCTTCATAGTTGTACTAGTTAGCGAGATCAAAACTTTTGTAACGAACCAATAGGAGGCCAATTACTAGACATAAGGCTTTTAAAAAGTGTCACCCAATGATCAATAAGAGCCTTCTCGAGCTCCATACCAAGAGGAATATTTGCGTCTCTACTGTCACCAATAACACCAGACTTAGAGATGTCTTCCGAGAGCCAAGCACATGGTGCTGATCCCTCAAGACTCCAGCCATCAGGAGGTTTAACTGTACTCCCAGTAGATCGATGATCCCCATCAACAGGCCTTTGAGAGCCAACTAATTCAGGACACAAAGCAAGCATCAAGCTCGTTTCAGCCAAACCTGCATGCAGACCTTGTTCTATTTCCGTCTCAGGTATTAGATCTTTTAATGCTTTTACCCCATGCCATAAGAAACAAGGTAGCACTGCCATTGAAGGGAAAGCTGTTCTTAGCTCTCTTGAAGCAGCTTGAAGTAAACCAATCTGACCTCCATGAGAATTAAAAAAAAGCAATCTTTTAAAGCCCATAGAGGCTAATTGCCCTCCAACTTCGTTAATGAGTTGAAACATCAAATCAGAAGAAAGCGTTAGCGTCCCTGGAAAAGAACCATGTTCAGGCGAAAATCCTAATGATTGAGACGGAAGACTCCAAAGAGGAAAAGATTCAGGCAATTGATCTAAAACCTGTAACAAAATCCTTTCTGCGAAAATAGTATCTGTAGCCAAAGGGAGATGTGGGCCATGCTGTTCACATGCTCCTATTGGCCAGACCACTGTTGAGCCCTCACGAGATGCTGCCTCTGCAGCTTGTGACCAACTAAGTCCGGTGAATAGACAGTTCGATCTAGACATCAAAGCCCAATTGCTTTCATTACATTGCCTGTAAGAATGATGCATCAACGACCCCAAGTGTGAAATGGCCGGATCAGGCAGGCCACAACCAAAAAGACCCAATCCTCCAAAAACTGAAGTCAAGGCCCCTCGAAAGCCCCTTCAGGTGGTTCATATCAGCCGTAGACAAGATAAAACCGACTCTCAACCACCTAAAAGGGAAGAAGAAGAGTCTTTTACAAACACTGCGGAAGGGGAATCAAACCCTCCTTCAAAGGATTCTTTTGCGAACTACAAAAATAGGCAATTAGAAGACCCTGAAGGCATTTCAATGGCTGACCTATTAGGTCCTATTGAAAAGCCAGGGCATAAAGAACTAACTGATTCAGACTTAGAGAACCCTTTATTTGTAAACAGAAGCCTGGATGATTATGACTTTGATGAAGATGCGTTCTTAGCAGCTTTAGATGAAAACGAACCAATCGGGACAACTGGAGAGATTGCTAAAGGCGCAGTAATCAGCACAGAAAGTGATGGGGTTTACGTTGATATTGGAGGGAAGGCACCAGGCTTCATGCCAAAGAATGAATGTGGACTTGGAGTAATTCCCAACCTTAAAGAACGCTTCCCGAAAGGCTTAGAAGTTGAGGTTCTAGTAACTAGAGAACAAAATGCCGATGGGATGGTGACCATAAGTTGTAGAGCGTTAGCTTTAAGAAAAAGTTGGGACAAAGTTTCCGAGCTTCAAAAACAAGGGAAAGTTGTTGAAGTCAAAGTAAATGGTTTTAATCGGGGAGGCCTGACATGTGACCTTGAAGGTCTTCGTGGATTCATTCCAAGATCTCAATTGCAAAATGGAGACACATATCAAGATCTTGTTACTAAGACTTTAAAAGTGGCTTTTCTTGAAGCCAACCCTGATACAAGAAAGCTTGTTCTTTCAGAAAAAAGAGCTGCTGTCGCTGAACGGTTTTCTTCATTAGAGATTGGACAATTAGTGAATGGCAAGATTGTCGCTGTAAAGCCTTATGGTTTCTTTATTGATCTAGGAGGTGTTAGTGGTTTACTCCACCATTCAATGATTACTGGAGGTAGTTTGAGATCCTTAAGAGAAATCTTTGACAATGGAGAAGAGGTAAAAGCTCTAATAACAGATCTAGATCCTGGGAGGGGCCGAATTGGCTTAAATACTGCACTTCTAGAAAATCAACCTGGAGAACTGCTTACTGAAAAAGATAAAGTCCTATCTGAAATTGAAGAGCGTGCTCAAAGAGCCAGAAGTCTTCTGGTCAAAAAGAAGCAGGAAGAAGGCACACTTAATGCAGAAAAAGTAAGTAAAGATGACTAACACTTCACCTACTCCACAAACTGATCTTCCAAGAAAGTCTGACTGGGAACTTGACTTCTATTCACGACCTATTCTTGACTCAGATGGCAAAAAGAGATGGGAATTACTTATTAGCAGCTCTGCAGACTTAACAGGTAAACCTCCCTTCAGGTGGGAAAAGCGGTGTCCGGCAGGTCAAGTTAATTCTGTCTGGCTTTTATCTTCTATGAAGGAAGCACTCGCTGTAGCAAAAGAAGAAGGATGGGATTACCCAGTAAGGCTTAGATGTTGGCGGACATCAATGAAAAGCATGATAAAGAGGGCGGCAACTGAACTCGGATTAGAAGTTGTGCCAAGTAGGCGCACCTATGCTCTTTTTGATTGGATCTCTGAAAGAGAACGTGACGTATATCCAACTCAAGAGGGGTACATGGCAGGTCCTTTAGCCCCTCCTCCCTCACCAATACTGAATCAACCACTTCCACTACCAGAGGCTGTGAGAGGTGATGCTTGGGCTTGGTCATCGCTACCATTAGGAATTCTTCGAGAAGCGAGTGAATGGCCGATTGAATTTGGGGAGCTTCTACCAGTAGAAAAATCACAAGATGATCAGATTTCAATTCCTGGTCTAAGAATCTTTAGCAAAGCAAGGGCACTAGCTCTTGCAGGATGGCTTGGTGGGTTAGAACCAGTAAAACTTACAATTGAAGGGAAACAACTTCTTCTTGAAGCGGGACAAGATGATCGCTGGCTAGTAACTGATCTTGACAAAAATCTGGCAAAATCAGCAAAAGAAGAACTCCTAAATGCAAAAGAGAATGCAGGAGGTCTTCAATTTATAGCAATACAAACGACACCAGATGAAAGAAGTTTCTCAGGCTTTTGGATGTTGCGAGATATACCCCAAATCTAAAAGCTATTCTTTACAGTCAAACTAAAAGCATATAAAGCAAACATAATCTTGCAAACAATGAAAGGCTGGAAATGGTTTAAATGTAAAGAAGGATCTTATCTAAAGTCAAGCCTAATTGAAAGTGCAGGGTTTAATCATATTTTTTTTACTAAGGAATGGGGAAGCAGAAGCCCTGATGAACTTAATAAATACTTAGACAAAAGGGCCACTCCGTACTTCACGAAACAAGTTCACAAAAGCCAAATCATTTCCGCATCTGAATCTAATAATACAAATTCAATCGAGGCAGATGGAATTATAAGTGATAAACTTTTTCAAAGTCTATGGGTATATACAGCCGATTGCTTGCCAGTACTAATTGCAGACAAGTCAACAGGCAGAGTATGCACTTGCCATGCAGGGTGGAGAGGAATATCAGAGAAAATCTTGTCAAAATCAATTGGCAAGATGAAATTCTTTGGTTCAGAACTAGATAATCTTTTAATTGCAATAGGGCCCTCAATTGATATGAAAAACTATCAAGTTGGAGAGGAGGTTGCTTTAAAAATTTCAACAAGTTGTATAAGAGATATTGACCTTTCAGATGGGGATAAATCAAAGAAGATTACTGCTTTAATGAAACTAAAGATTCTCTACAAAGATACATCAAATAATCGATTCAGATTGGATCTAAATAATGCAGCAATCAACCAAATCTGCAATTCAGGGATAAGGCAAGAATCTATAAGCATATGTCCGATAAGCACTTTCACTGAAAAGCAATTTTTCAATTCATGGCGAAGAGATAAAATTAAAGCCAGTCAGTGGAGTGCTATAGCAGTTAGAGGAAGCAATTAACCAAGAATTTTTAAAGCCATTGCTTCAGCAACTTTTATTCCATCAATCCCTGCAGAAAGTATTCCACCTGCATAGCCAGCACCCTCGCCTGCCGGGAAAAGTCCTTTTGTATTAATCGATTCATAAGAAGCGTCTCTCGAAATTCTTACTGGAGAAGATGTTCTGGTCTCAACTGCAGTAAGCACTGCATCAGGATGATTAAAGCCAGGTATACGTTTGGCAAATTCTGGTAAAGCCTCCTTCATTGCCTCAATTAATGGCTGAGGCAATGAAGCCTGCAGATCGCTTGGACGAACACCCGGCAAATATGAAGGTTCTATAAGGCCCAATGATCTGGAAGGTCTACCTAAAAGAAAATCTTCCAATCTTTGAGCTGGAGCAAAGTAATTATCTCCTCCCAATGAAAATGCTTGATTCTCAAGATCTCGCTGAAATGCGACTCCTACTAGAGGATCCCCTGGCCAACGTTCGTATCCCAGCATGTCATCATGTTCAACATTTACAACCAGCGCTGCATTTGCATTTCTCTCATTACGTGAATGTTGACTCATCCCATTAGTCACGACACATCCCTCTTCAGAGGTTGATCCAACAACAAGACCTCCTGGACACATGCAAAAACTATATACAGAACGTCCGTTTTTAGCGTGGTAAACGAGTTTATATTCGGCATGCCCAAGTTTTGGATGACCTGCCATAGCTCCCCACCGAGCACTATCAATAATAGACTGAGGGTGCTCTATTCGAAAGCCAACTGAAAATAGCTTTGAAGAAACAGACACCCCTATATCTTCGAGCATATAAAAACTATCACGAGCCGAGTGTCCAATCGCAAGAATGACATGCCTTGCCTCAACAATCTTTCCGTTAGCGAGTTTAAGCCCAATTATTTTCTTTGTTTTTTGATCATTCCCAGAAGAATTGCATCTCTGAAGGACTAATTCATCAACTCTAGTTTCAAACAAGACCTCTCCACCGAGGTGTTCAATTCTTGAACGTAGTCCTCTTACAACACTAGCCAACTTAAAGGTGCCTATATGCGCACGATGTGTTGTCAATATTTCTTCATTAGCTCCACTAGCAACAAGTTCTTCTAAAACTTTTCGACCATATCTTTCAGGGTCACTTACTTGGCTATAAAGCTTTCCATCTGAGAAAGTACCTGCTCCACCTTCACCAAACTGAACATTAGATTCTGGATTAAAAAAATGTTGCCCTCTCCAAAATCCAAAAGTTTCCAGAGTGCGTTCTTTAACTCTCTTTCCTCTCTCTAATAAAAGTGGTTTAAAGCCCATTTGAGCCAAAACAAGAGCTGCGAAATATCCGCATGGACCTGCGCCAATCACAATTGGTCTAGAACGTTTATCTACCTGAAGGAAATCCTTTGGAGCCTTAGCAACGTATTTATAGTGATGATTTACAGTTTTCTGAATTCGCTTCTTCGAAGAGTTTCGCTTCAACAACGTAGTCTCACCTTTAACCAAAACATCAATGCTATATATAAAATAAATTGTTTGATGAGATCTAGCATCAAGACTACGCTTAATCACCTTAAAGTCTATTAATCTCTCAGGCTTAATTCTTAAACACTTAAGAATTGCCCTTTTCAAATCATCTAAGGAATGATCCAAAGGTAACCGTATTTCATTCAATCGCAACACAACAAAAACACCTAAGTTGATCCATTATCTGGTTCGCCTTGGCATAGTGATTTACCTAAACCTATAGAAGTTAAACCTTCACTTAAATCGTGAGTACTTCCCAAAGGGGTTACTCTAGCCAAAAGTACTCCTTCACTTGAGCCAACAGGCCTAAGGTTTACACGCTTTCCTCTAGGCACAGCTTTCTTCAGCCAGGCTTTCGCAGCATCTTCATTAACATCATCTACAACCAAACAATCTAAACGAACTGCATAACTACGATTCTGATCACCTATCTGTAACAAGCTAGAGCTCCTTACTTGCAAAACCTCTGCACACGATCCTGAACATGGGCGAATCAAGATTATAGAAAAGATAATCCCAATTAAAAGGCTAATTCCTTTCACTAAAAAGAAACTCCGTAGTTAAAGAAATAAGACGTCAATAGACTTAGATAACTCTATAAGCATGAGGTTTAGGGAGCCTTTCCATTAACAAGTTCAGGGGTATTAGGTAGTCCCACCATTTCCGCATTGCTTTTACCAGGAGGAACCATTGGGTAACAATTCTCGCCACGTCTCACGTGCACGTCAATAAGCACTGGTCCAGGCTCTTCAAAAGCCTGAATCAATTTTGAATGTAAATCTTCTCGCTTAGTGATTGTTATACCCCCTATCCCAAATGCATTAGCCAATGCTTTGAAATCAGGCATACCAGAAAACATTTCAGAAGCTGAATACCGTTCGTTATAAAAACTTTCTTGCCATTGACGAACCATGCCCTGCCATTGGTTGTTCACTATGACAATCTTCGCAGGCAGATTGTATTGAGCCAAAGTCCCCAACTCCTGTATATTCATAAGAATACTTGCATCACCAGCGATACAAACTACCCGTTCATTAGGCAATGCCATTTGTACTCCTAAAGCAGCTGGCATGCCATATCCCATTGTTCCCAATCCTCCACTACTAATCCATTGCCTATGACCTGTCTTTAAATATTGCGCTGCCCACATTTGGTGTTGCCCAACATCAGTAGTTATAAATGAATCAGGGGATAAATCTCTAACAGCAATCAAGACCTCTTGGGGAAAGATGCCACCTTCTTGTGGAGGTGATAAAAGGGGATAGCGTTCCTTCCATCCATCAATACGAGATAGCCAAGCATCTGTCTTTGTTGAAATTTGCTGATTAGCAGTTAACTCGAGTATTTTTTTAAGGGCAATACCTACGTCTCCTAGTACAGCTACATTCACCTTACGGTTCTTACATACCTCAGCTGGATCTATTTCAAAATGAATCACTTTTGCTTTTGGCGCAAAAGTGTCTAATTTCCCTGTCACCCTGTCATCAAAACGAGCTCCTACAGCAATTAACAAATCGCATTCTGTTACTGCAAAATTTGCATAAGCAGTGCCATGCATACCAAGCATGCCTACTGAAAGCCTATCTCGCTCATCAAAAGCTCCTTTACCCATTAAGGTAGTAGTTACAGGAATTTGAAAACGTTTAGCTAGGCTTGCCAAGCTTTCATGGGCAGAGGATGAGATAACGCCTCCACCGACATACAAAAGAGGTTGCTCAGAATTTTTGATAAGCTCTATTGCATTAGACAAATTAGAGACATCTGGCAGGGAAGGTCTTTGAAAGCCTGGAGGAACTATTGTTCCTGGAGAGATAGGAAGGTAATCAAAAATTTCTTGGCCAACGTCTTTTGGGATGTCTATCAAGACTGGTCCTGGCCTGCCCGAAGCAGCAATTAAAAATGCTTGTGCGACAACGGATGCAATATGAGCAGGATCACGAACCACCCATGAATGCTTAACGATAGGCAATGTTATTCCAAAAATATCCGTTTCCTGAAAAGCATCTGTCCCAATAGCTGAGCGTGGGACTTGACCAGTAACTACAACCATAGGGACAGAATCCATCTGAGCAGTAGCAATACCCGTGACCAAATTGGTCGCACCAGGTCCGGAAGTACCGAAACAAACTCCTACTCTTCCAGTAGCTCTAGCGAATCCATCTGCAGCATGACTAGCTCCCTGCTCGTGTCTAACTAAAACATGTTTGAGCCACCCTTCTTTTTCTGCTTTATGGACTGCATCGTAAATAGGAAGGATCGCCCCGCCAGGATAACCAAATATCACATCGACCCCATGCCGCCGAAGCGAATCCATAAGAGCCTCTGCACCGCTGGTCTTAATTTGATCGTGGTTTTCAGAATTCCTCAAGAGCTCTGGGGAAGAAGTAGGAGTCACTACTAAATCGGACATCTTCGTCAATTCAAGATTAAGGCCCTGACGAACATTTTGCTCAACAAAACCTAATAAAAGATTAGGAGGCAAAACTAATTTGAGTTGATTTACTAAACCAAGCGCAAGTAATTGTTTAAACTTACGGAAAAAGGATAGAGCTAAGAACCAATTTTAATTATAAAAAGCAAAAGATTCTAAAATTAATATCAAAAGCTTTGATTACAATTTTAAACTGTTTGAAATCATATAAAGTAGTTTTTCAAGAAAAAGAATAAGTTTAAAAAACAATTAAATGTTTTACTTCTGATTCAGATTATTCCAAAAGCCTGAAGAAGTCCATGACCTGTAAACAAATCCAGGAGACAAGCTAAAAACACAATCATTGCTACCCTACCATTCCAAACTTCTGCGCTATTATTCCAGCCCCATTGCCACTTCTCTTGAGGGTAAAACTTTACCTTGCGAGGCAACTTTGCAGCTTCATCAATACTTTTAAGTGGTCCATTAAGACTAGTTATTACAATATCAGACAAAGCCTCAATAAATGTTGGATATATATCTAAAGCTCGAACACGTCGAAAATTCACCACCCCAGAATCGACAGCTAATTTTTTATATTCAATATCCATTTCAGACAATGTCTCGATGTGCTCACTTACAAAACTAATTGGTACCAATACTAAATCTCTAGTTCTCGACCTTCCAAGCTCTGTAAGAGCTTCATCCGTATAGGGCTTTATCCATTCCTCAGGTCCAACGCGACTCTGATAAGCAAGGGTAAATGGGTTTCTATAACCATGAATCTTATTCAAATCCTGCATGATCAAATTGGTACATCTCTCAATTTCTTTCTGGTATGGGTCTCCTGCATCTTCTATATAACTTTGAGGTACACCATGAGCACTAAAAAATATATGAGCTTTTTGAGGGCAGTCACTCTCTAAAATCTCTTTTGAAATTAAATTTGCCATCGAACTTATATATCCAGGATGGTCATACCAGCTCCGGATACAGCGAAGAGGTATTTTCTGAAACTCCTTATCAGCTTGCCTTAAACGTTGCAACTCTCTAAAACTTGAGCCGCTAGTACTTAGAGAAAAATGGGGATAAAGCGGGAGGACAACAATTTCATCAACTTTATCTGCTTTAAGATCAGCTACAGCAGATTCAGTGAAAGGGTGCCAATACCTCATCGCTACATAGCTAGTAGCGTTTATTCCTTCCTGCCTTAATTTACTTTGCAATTCTCTTGCTTGCTGCTCAGTTATTCGTCTTAATGGAGACCCTCCACCTATTTCCAAATATGCTTTTTGAGATTTTCCATTTCTAACGGTGCTGATAAACCATGCCAATGGCTTTTGAAGAAGAGGGTTAGGTAGACGGATAATCTCTGGATCGGAAAAAAGGTTGTACAGGAAAGGTCCAACATCCTGGATACGTTCAGGACCCCCAAGATTCATCAAGAGGACTCCTACACGCTTCATAAAAAAATTGTCTTTAAGGGCTTGAGTGTAGCGCTGTTAAACGCCAAGGTAGCAACATCTTTAATTGATTATGGATCTAAGCAAGCTATTGATCAATATTAATCAAAGCCTTTGCAATCAAGGCATCTCACTGCGCATCGAAAAGAGAGGAGGGAAGCTAAATCTAAGGGGCCCTCTACCCTCAAAAACACATGAAGGTTGCTTGATAAACCAAAGATTAAGCCTTTGTCTCAATGCAGACAATGAAGGTCTAAAGGAAGCCCAAAGGCTTTTGCAGCTTATTGTTTTACAACTGGATAGGAATCAATTTCAATGGAATCAATGGGCAGTAGCCACAAAAACAAAACCATTTACAAGATCAGTAGCTGATGTTTCAGAAGCTCTTCTAAATTTTGAAAATTTCTTTTTCTTGCATCCTAATAGAAAGAAATCTCCAGCTGGAGCAAGAACAACCTGGACGTCTTCTTATCTACCTTATATAAGAAGGTTGAAGACAATTTCATTAAGCAACCACGCTGGGAAGGTAGACAGCGCTGTCTTATACGAAACTCTTCTAAGTTATTCTGAGAAAAGTAGAAGTCGTCAACAATGTGCTACATCCCTAGCTGCAGTAGCTGATTACTTGAAGATCAGTCTTCCTGAAAGCTGGAGATCAGAATCAAGCGGGTACGGATTACACCAAGCCAAATTCCGCCAGCTTCCTACTGATGAGCAGATTGTTAATGAATGGAATAGGATTGAAAATCCAAAATGGCAAATAGTTTATGGTCTAATGGCAACTTATGGTTTACGAAATCATGAAGTATTTTTCTGTGACTTTGAAGCTTTTTCGAAAGGAAAAGATCCAATAGTACGAGTTTTACCGAATACAAAGACAGGAGAACACCAAGTTTGGCCTTTTCATCCAGAGTGGGTAAATTTTTTCAAATTAAAGAAACTAAAGAATGCAAAAGAGTCTTTACCAATTATCAAAACAGATCTTAGAGAAACAACGCTTCAACAAGTTGGAAGAAGAGTTTCAGAACAATTTCGTCGTTATAAAATTCCTTTCACACCATATGACCTTAGGCATGCCTGGGCTGTTCGCACAATACATGTAGGACTACCTGACACAGTTGCTGCAAGAATGATGGGGCACTCGGTAGCTATACATACTCGCACTTACCATCACTGGATAACTCGTAGAGATCAACAACGAGCAGTAGATACGGCTCTAGCAAATCAAAATAAAAATTAGTTTATTAACTATCAAAGCTATTAAGTTGATTTAAATTTCAATTAATGTGTAATCAGTTAACAATTGTCTTTTTCAATATAATGATGGAATGAAAGCCCTTTTTTTCAGATGAAGCAAAACGAGTCAGGTCAGAACTTAGACATATCAGATCTAGACAAAAGTGCAGAAATGATTGGAATGGGAGGAAACTTATCCACTGAGAAAGATTCAAAAAAGTATAAAGAGCGCATGGAAAGACGTAAGGAGGTGCAAATAAAAAGAGTGAAAGAACGAAATAAAGAAAAAGGTTTAGTTTTAATTTTCACTGGCATTGGGAAAGGTAAAACTACAGCAGCACTAGGTCTTGCTATAAGGGCTATTGGTCACGATGAAAATGTAGTGATCCTCCAATTCATAAAAGGTGGGTGGGAACCTGGTGAAAGAAAAGCCTTAAAACTATTTGGGGAAAGACTAAGTTGGCATTCATTAGGAGAAGGCTTTACGTGGGAAACTCAAGATCGTGAAAGAGATGAAGAATTAATTTCCTTAGCTTGGAAAAAATCACTTGAATATCTATCCGACAAGTCATACAAGTTAGTAATATTAGATGAAATAAATATTGCCATTAAGCTCGGTTATCTATCCGTAGAAAAAGTGATCGAAGGTATTTTATTAAGGCCACCATTAACCCATGTCGTGCTAACTGGAAGAGGAGCTCCTCAAAAGCTAATTGAAATAGCAGATCTTGTTACAGAAATGAAGTTAATTAAGCATCCTTTTAGAGAGCAAGGAATTAAAGCTCAAAAAGGTATCGAATTTTAAGCAATCAAAGACTATCCAGTTCAAATCTGAGCAATTGCGTTGAAGCTAAAAGTATGGATAATCCACTTACTAAGATTGGCCTATGAACAGTGGTTTTTTTTCCAGCAGTCATAATCTTCACTTACTCTAAGCAAAGCAGAGAAAGTCAATCTAGCCATGAGAATATTCTGATTCCCAAATTCATCTAACATTTATGAAATCGCATCGAACTATGCAATGCAAATGCCAAAGTCAATGCCAAGAATATTGACCGTCTATCGAGCTGTCCTCAAAGACTTGCTACTCTTTTGAAGAAATGGATTTTGAATGACATACAAGAGAGTCCTTCTGAAACTAAGTGGTGAAGCCCTTATGGGTGATAAGCCCTACGGCATAGACCCTGCCATTGTTCAATCCATTTCCGAAGATGTAGCAAAGGTTGTATCCAAAGGAACCCAACTAGCGATAGTTGTAGGGGGCGGCAATATATTTCGTGGCCTAAAAGGATCTTCCGAGGGCATGGATAGGGCAACAGCAGACTATGTAGGAATGCTGGCAACTGTGATGAACGCAATCACCCTCCAAGATGGTCTAGAGCGCACTGGAGTCGCCACAAGAGTGCAGACTGCCATAGAAATGCAACAAGTTGCTGAGCCATACATCAGGCGCAGAGCAATTAGACATCTTGAGAAAGGTAGGGTTGTCGTCTTTGGGGGAGGTTGTGGGAACCCTTTCTTCACAACTGACACCACTGCTGCTCTTCGTGCAGCAGAAATCAATGCAGATGTAGTTTTCAAAGCTACAAAAGTAGATGGTGTTTATGACCGAGATCCTAAACAATTTTCTGATGCTGTTAAATATAAAAATCTTTCCTTTCAGCAAGTACTTAGCGAAGAAATACAGGTAATGGATAGCACCGCTATTGCGCTTTGCAAAGACAACAATATTCCCATTGTTGTCTTTAATTTATTTGAGCCGGGGAACATTGGCAAAGCTGTTTCTGGGAAGGCCGTTGGCTCCAGAATTGGCATTGCCATTTAAAAGTATCAATTATGCCCACTCTCTTTTATTAGCTTCTCTGAGACCAATGCTGATTAACGATCTTGAATCAAACATGCGTAAATCGGTAGATGCCGCAAAACGCACTTTCAACACAATTAGGACAGGACGAGCCAACCCTTCTCTTTTAGACAGGCTAACTGTTGAGTACTACGGTTCCGAGACCCCACTAAAGTCTCTAGCTACAATTTCGACTCCTGACTCTCAAACCATTTCTATCCAGCCATTTGATTTAGGTTCACTGAGTCTCATAGAGAAAGCTATTGCAACTAGTGACCTTGGATTCACCCCTAATAATGATGGCAAGGTGATTCGGATCAATGTTCCACCTTTAACAGAAGAACGAAGGAAAGAATTCTGCAAACTAGCTTCAAAATATGCTGAGGAAGGAAAAGTTGCTCTCAGGAATGTTCGCCGTGATGCTATTGATAAAGTCAAAAAAGCTGAAAAAGAAGGAGATCTTTCAGAAGACCAAAGTCGGGATGAGCAAGAAAAAATTCAAAAGCTAACTGACAAATTCATATCAGAAATTGAAACACATTTAGCCGAAAAAGAAGCTGACATACTAAAGGTTTGAACTACAAGGATGTATTGATAATTGGGGCTGGTGCAGCTGGCTCCTCAGCAGCATTTCATTTAGCTAAAGCTGGTTTTGATGTAGCACTTTTAGAAAAGGACGCTAATTCAATTGTCAAATCTTGTGGTGGAGGGATGGCCGCTGCAGTTCAAGAATGGTTCCCTTTTGATCTTAAGCCAGCTGTAGATCAAGTTATTGACAAAGTAGAATTTACCTGGTGTCTTGACGACCGAGTAATTGCAGAACTGCCTGGTTCGGCACCTTTCTGGATAGTTAGACGAGAAAACTTAGATGATTTGATAGCAAATAAGGCGGTTAATGCAGGAGCAGAACTAATTAAACCTTTTCTAGTAAAAGATATTTCAAAAAATAATAATATTTGGCAAGTAACAGATGACAATGGGAAAACTATAAAAGCTCGTGCCGTTGTATTAGCTGATGGATCGCTTTCTAAATGGCCGCAATTCTTTAAGTTAGGTCCCCCTTCATTGCATTATGCCTCAACAACCTCAGTACGTCTAACAAATCAAGGTCATATTCCAAAAGGAACTGCAAAGTTTGAGTTTGGACTTGTTAACCACGGTTTTGCTTGGGCATTCCCATTAGAGAATGGGGTAAACGTTGGAATAGGTAGCTTCATCGGAAACAACACCTTGAATAGTGAAAAGGTGCTGGAAAAACTTTTGCCTAATATTGGGTTTGACCCAAAAGAAGGTTCAAGAACTAATAAGTTATTACGTGTTTGGAATGGACATCACAATCTTCATGGAGAAGGGATAATTGCAATTGGAGATGCAGCATCACTATGCGATCCATTTCTTGCTGAAGGTCTTCGCCCTGCACTAATGAGTGGATGTGAAGGTGCAAAGAATCTTTCTCAGTGGTTAAAAGGAGACTCCACTAGCCTTCACAATTATTCTCAAGCAATGCGTACTCGCTGGGGGAATTCCATGGCATGGGGTAGAAGAATTGCACAGGTCTTCTATCGTTTCCCAAAAGTTGGCTATCAACTTGGTGTTAAAAGGCCTACTGCGCCACAGCGAATTGCACAAATACTCTCAGGGGAAATGGGCTATGGAGATATTGCACAACGTGTAATCAAACGTTTGCTATTAAAGAAATAGAATTGCACCTTCTGCTTCTCAAAGAGTAAGGAACTACTAGTTAAACACTGCTAAGAACTAAAGCAGCGCCCAACCCAGAACAAATATCTTCTTGAAGAAGACGTCCATCATGATCTTGATCTAAAGCATCAAAGACAGCATCACTTCCTAACCATTCTTCTCGAGTTATACAACCATCTCCATCTAAATCATTTAACATGAAAATTTCATGTGCAGCATGACTAAAGACTTCACCCCCTTCCAACTCAGCTAAACGATGAGCCAGCTGCGCTTCAAGAGCCTCTATAGCTTTACTAAAACCTCGAATACCTTCTTCTAGTTTTTCCTGTGCCATTCGATCAGAAGACATCATTGATTGGAAAATATTTTGATCAATAGTTATTTTTTCTTGTTCAAAAGATGGTTTGGTCTCGTCAAGTTTTCTGGTCAAGGGCGCATTAGTATTTCTTAGCTGGTCAAGCAACTTAGGTGAAATTGTAAGAAGATCACATCCTGCTAACTCAATGATTTCATCAATATTGCGGAAACTAGCTCCCATAACTTCTGTTTGATAGCCAAATTGCTTGTAATAGTTAAAGATTTTAGTAACTGAAATCACTCCAGGATCCTCTGAACCAGGATAACTATCCCTACCAGTCTCAGCCTTATACCAATCTAGGATGCGCCCAACAAAAGGTGAAATCAAAGTAACTTTAGCCTCAGCACAAGCAACAGCCTGTGCAAAACCAAAAAGCAATGTCAAATTACAATGAATGCCTTCCTTCTCTAATAATTCTGCAGCCTTTATGCCCTCCCATGTTGATGCAATCTTAATTAAAACTCTATCTTTAGAGATCCCTAATTCCTTATACAGGTCAATTAATTTTCGTGCCTTATTTATTGTTCCATTTGTATCATAACTAAGACGAGCATCTACTTCTGTAGAGACTCGCCCAGGGACAATCTTCAAAATTTCTTTTCCGAATGCCACACATAATTCATCAAGTGCTTCACTAACAACTTCTTCAACTGGTGATCCAGCTCCTATTCTTTGCCTGGATTCTTTAAGTGTTTGATCAATAATTACCTGGTAAGCGGGTATTTGAGCTGCTGCCAAGATAAGAGATGGGTTTGTAGTTGCATCCTGAGGAGTAAAAGCCCTAATTGCTTCCAGATCCCCAGTATCTGCAACAACAACGGTCATTAAAGAAAGCTGCTCAAGAAGATTGGTCATTACAAAGAACATCTAACTTCAGACCGTAAGTTAGCCATCTTTTTCTGAATCGCATCCCAACTGAGGAATGCCTAACACAACAAGTAAGTTTTTACTCTTTAGCCGGTTTGGCAGGCTCATGATTTTTCCTCGGCCCTGTAGGAGGAATCTTTTCTAAGACCAATAATCCATCAATTATGTCTTTTGCGACAGGAACAGCAACGGTAGAACCATAGGCATTGGTTCCTAAAGGCTCATCAACCACTACTAAAACCACATAAAGGGGGTTCTCCACAGGAAAGGTAGCAACAAAAGAGCAAACTTTTGCACCGGATTTATACCCAGCACCAACTAATGCCTTTTGAGCAGTCCCTGTTTTCCCGGCAATTCGATATCCAGGTGTTTTCACCCCTTCACCTGACCCAAGCTCTACAACTGACTCCATCCATTCCCTCACTATGTATGTAACTTCTGACCTCAATAATTTCTGAGTGGAAATAGGCACACTAGTTGATAGACCATTTTCCGCTAAAAACCCCTTAGTGATATGAGGAACAACCAAGTAGCCTCCATTTGCAATAAGGGCATGTAATTGTGCCAACTTAATTGGAGTCAAAGAAAATCCTTGACCAAAAGAAGCCGTGGCTTGTGCAATTGGCTGAGAAATAAACTGACTTTTCCTTATCAACTGTCCTGCAACTGCTCCAGGTAAATCGGTTTCCAGACGTGTATCAAGGCCTAATTTATGTAACCAATCCCAATAGAGAGATGGCTTCAACTCCCTCATTGCTTTAACCATACCTATATTGCTCGAGACTTGAAGCACCTCTGGGTAACCTATAACTCCGTGAACTACGTTGTCATGGTTGTTAATAGGCCAACCTCCAACAGTCATTAAACCACTATCTACAATAGTTCCACCTGGGTTAATAGCGCCAACTTGAAGCGCTAAAGCAAGATTTATAGGCTTAAATGTAGAGCCAGGTTCAAAAAGATCCTGAACGGACCATTCACGAAAAAGAGCTGGTGAGTATTTCCAATAGCTATTAGGGTCATATGTTGGAGTTGATGCAAGAGCCAATAGCTCACCGTTCTTGACATTCATAACAATTGCCACTCCCTTCTTTGCACTCCACTTTTTTATTTGAAGCGATAGTGATTTAGCTGCAAGTTCCTGAAGACGAGCATCAAGTGTGAGCTGGAGTTTCAGATCGTCTCCATAAAAAACACCAGGTGGCAAGCCATCAGGCAAAGGAGTTCCATCCGCTCCTCTTCGAAGATTGTGGACTTGCTCAAATCGCAAAAGATCTTGATGAAGGCTCTGTTCTAAACCTGCTTGAGGGATTCGATCTTGGTTCAAAAACCCTACAACATTTGCGAAAAGAGAACCTTGTGGGTATACACGTTGAGGATAAGGCTCGAGATCTAAGCCGCTAATACCCAACCTATTAATAGAAGATGCAACTTCCTTATTAATCCCATCAACGAGCTTGATCCCAGATGAACGTTCGCCAATCTGCCTCAAAATCTTATCTACAGGAACATCAATCAACTCAGTAATTTTCCTAGCAATCTCAATCGGTTCTCTAACAAAATCTGACCTGTCTCCTGGGAAATTGAAATAACGAGGATGTACCCAAAGCCGAAATCGTTCCTCGTCAAGAGCAACCAGTCGGCCATTTCGATCAATGATCGAACGCCTGGTTCCTAGAGGTTGAATCCTTTGTGTTTGAAAGGACCTTGCTCGCGCCTGTAATTGCGGAGCTTCTAAAACTTGAAGCCAAGCTATTCTTCCAGCTAACCCTAAAAGGCCTAAACAAAGAAATGAAAAGACCAGTCTCATTCGACTAATTGGAACCTTCTCTAAAGGAACAACTGTTCTGCCCTTTCGCTTAGATTTGCTGTAGGCATGCCTCCTCTGACCAGGCATCAGTAGCCATAACGAATATGGTTTTCAAAGAGTCCGCCAATAGTTGGAAGAACTCGAGTATTGTTTTTTCTTTTAATGGTTGACGGGTGTTCAAGAAAAACAAGATTAGATGCTTTAGTTCGGACCATTGAATAAGGTGATTTAATCCTCTCAAGAAGATCGCTTTCAAGCAAAGCCGTTGATTCAGTTAAACGAAGTACTAAATTTCGAGTAACTTCTATTCTCCTAAAAGAATTTGTCCAACGATATTGCAAGTGCAATGTAAGAGTAGACATCAAAGCAACAGCAACTAGAGCACCCAAGAGCGAACCATCAGCAGCCCTGTGAAGACTGGCAAGAAGAGGTGATTGACGAGCGACCTTCCTTGCAGAAAGAGATCCTTGAATCAACTCTAAGGGTCCTGCTGAACGCAAACCAGAAGGAAAATGTTCAGAAGATACCGACCCAACCCGGGGAACGGCAGACACAAGATAAATTTTAGGTTAACCGTAGTGAACCATTCTTGAGACGACTACGCAAGGTTGATAAGTGAAAAATAAGTAAGAAATTTTATAACTTCAATTTCCTAGAATAATGAGATTAAGAAAAGTAATTCCATTCCACAATGCATGCATCATCACACAAGGTAATAACCTGCCAGAGCTAAGTCTTAACAAAGCCAAACCTATGCCTAAAACTATTAGGGGAGGAAGTTCACCAACACTTAAGTGAGCTATTCCAAAGACTATTGCACTAATCAAGACGCCACCAAAACGCCCAAATGATCTAGCCAATACTGGTAAAAGAGCCCCTCGAAACACAGTCTCTTCAAACAGCGGCGCTAAAACCACCGTTGTTATAATTAGAAGTGTTAAGGATAAAGGGTCTTTACTAGTAAGAACCAAACCAAGTAATGGGTTACTTCCCCCCTGATCTCCAATTAATAAAGTCATCAACCATCCAACCAACAATACAAATGGCAAAACCATCAGCCATCCCTTTAGAGCATCAAGCAAAGAGGATGGCCATAGCTTTAAATAAAATTGAAGCCAACCATTAGAAGGTTTTTGTGAATTATCTATTCCAATTAATTGTCTTCTTAAAATAAAAAGAGGTGGAGATGCCATTGCACAATATCCTACAAATATCATCAAAGAATCTCTAAGTGGACTATTGAACCCAGCACTTATTGCTTGCGTTAAAGGAGAAACTATTACAGGTGCTATTACTTCCCCAAGCACGACAAAACCTCCAGACACAAGGATCACCATGTCTACAACCGTCAAAGGGGGCGAGAGGAGTTCTGGCCAAGGGAGAGATCTTTTACCAATCCAAAGCCAAGTTTGACGCAAACAGAGTCCGACACCGAGAAGAACAGCTATCACAGGGAACCCCTGACTAAAGGACAGTCTCAATGCCATGTCCCTGGCAACGCTTATATCAATACACTGTTTCTGCTCTCCTCCAATTGCTTCACATGCAAGCCTGGAAAGTAAAAAATCACCATTTACTTTTGTTGATTCATAAATACTGTCTTCATCAATGTCTAAACCCTTCTTAAAAGCACGCAATTCCCTTTGGACGGAGAAGAAGCGACTGTCCTTGAGGGGTTCCTCCAAGATTGAATAACGATCTGTCAAGGAACTATCAATTGTTATCAAGATCAACTGCTGACGCTCATCCATTTGCTCGGCAGGAATAGCAAAAAGAGCATCTTTAAGAGCATTTTTTGGTTCCGAACCCGCCAATATCGGTTTCAAAAACTTTGGCAGGGATGGTTCTGCTAAAAGGGCTATCTCCTGCTGGTTTATTGAGAGTCTTGGAGCTACCGAAGGTCTGCTAAAACTATCTTGTAATCCCTTTCCCCATATGGCTAATGCCAATAGAGTTGAGGTCAGAGCTACTAAAACTTTCCAGAGAGGAGTTACTCTTCGCATAGGGGGTTAACCAAAAATCGGTAATCAATAAGACCTAAATTCTTCAAAAAAACAATAGTGAGACAGATCGCCCCATACGATGGCTTCTGCCAAATGTTTATACAAGGTGACTCTTCGTCTTCTTCTCGTTCGCCATGGACAGAGCAGCTTCAATAAAGAAAGTCGTATCCAAGGTCGTAGTGACTGTTCAATTCTTACTCCAAACGGACATGAACAAGCAACAAAAACTGGAGAGGCATTAAGAGAGATCAAACTTGATGCAATCTACAGTTCTCCATTAAAGAGGGCTGCTGCGACAACCGAGAGGATCCTGGGGGCAAGCAATTGTCTGCTATCTCCAATTTTTGATGATGACCTTTTGGAGATAGATCTAACTCCATGGAGCGGAATGACAGTTGAGGAAGCAAAAGCAAAATTTCCACAAGACTACAAAACCTGGCGACAGAGCCCAGAAGATCTGACTTTCACCAAAGATAGTGAAAGCTTCAAGCCTCTATCTGCGCTCATGAATCAAGCAGCAGATTTCATCAACAAGCTGGTTAAGGTTCACCCTCTTGAAAAGAATCAAACTGTTTTAGTTGTTGGGCACAACGCCATTCTTAGATGTCTGATAATAGAACTCTTGGGGAGACCTGAACATACTTTTAGAAAACTCAGGCTAGAGAATGCATCTCTCTGTGTATTAAATTTGATACCGAGTAATAAAGAGCCCTATAAAGTTCAAATTGAATGCCTAAACAGTACAGCACACTTGAGCAAAACACTTCCAAGTCAGGGGGTTGCACGAAGAATCATCCTTGTTCGGCACGGTGAAACAAACTGGAACCGTGAAGGTCGTTTTCAAGGTCAAATAGACATTCCATTAAACACTAATGGACTTGTCCAAGCTTCTGCTGCAAGGGATTTCCTTAAAGATGTAAAAATCGGGAAAGCCTTCAGCAGCTCAATGAAAAGGCCCACACAAACTGCTAACAAAATTTTGGAGTCTCATTCACAAATCAATCTTGAGTTAAAAAATGGTCTAGTTGAGATTGGCCATGGCCTTTGGGAAGGAAAACTAGAAAAAGAAATCCATCAGGAATGGCCAGAACTCCTTGATAAATGGAAAGATTCTCCTGAAAAAGTGCAAATGCCAGAAGGCGAAACCATCCAAGATGTTTGGGAAAGATCAGTTGAGTCTTTTGAAAGTATTAGTACAAATCTTCCATCTGAAGGAACTGCACTAGTAGTTGCTCACGATGCAGTAAACAAAACAATTATCTGCCACTTACTAGGTCTTAAACATGCAGATATTTGGATGATCAAGCAGGGCAATGGAGGAGTGACACTTATCGACATTCCACAAGATTCCAGCCAACCTATGGTAATCACCTGTCTAAACCTCACCTCTCATCTTGGAGGCTTACTTGATTGCACAGCCGCTGGAGCTCTCTGAAATCTTATGACTAATTCCTTACTACTCGACCCTACCCGCATACTTCACGGATCAAATCAATCAGTCACCAACGATGCTGCATTAATTATTAATGGACAAATCAAAGCCTTTGGAGAAGAAGCAAGGGCAAGTGCGAAAAAAATAGGTTTGGAACCCCAAGCTGCCAAGAAGAAACTTCTAGCACCCTGCTTAGTAGATCCCCACTCAGTTCTTGAAGACCCTATAAATAATCGCGTAGAAACAATTGATAGCCTTCGCAAAACAGCAGCAGCATCTGGCTATGGTCAGGTAGCACTTCTTCCACGTAGTCCTTCATGGCGTGACCGGCCTGAAAGATTACAAGGTTTCAAGGACATCAAAAGTGATGTAGCTATTCATCTTTGGGGAAGTTTTAGCAAAAATGGTCAAGGGTCAGACCTGTCTCCTCATTCAGATCTAATAAAACACGGGGCCATAGGCCTTGCAGAAGACGACTTAATGTTGCCATTGGTTTTATTACAAAGAGGATTATTACTTGGCGAGATGGGTGGTGCCCCAATTCTAGTGGCCCCACGAGACGGAGAGATCCAAGGGAATGGAATAGTACGAGAAGGAGTGGCAACTCTTAGGGCTGGATGGCCCCCTGACCCAGTAGCCAGCGAAACCCTCCCCCTTCAACAAATAATTGAACTTCAAAGACAATACCCAGAAAGGAATATTCGATTAATGAATCTTGCTACAGCGGAGAGTGTGAAATTACTTACTACTTGTAAAACAAAACCTATGGCAAGTGTTTGTTGGTGGCATTTGGTTGCAGATAACAATCAACTTTCTCCTTCTGAACCTGGATGGAGAGTAACTCCATCACTTGGGAGTTCGGAAGATAGAGAAGCCTTAATAGATGCTTTTCAAAAAAATGTTCTCACAGCCGTCGCCGTTCATGCAATTCCTATAGACGAAGAAGAAATGCAATTGCCAATTGATAAACGTCAAGCTGGACTGGTTGGGCATGAACTTGTTTTACCATCCTTATGGCAAACACTTATTTCAGAATCTAAGTGGTCTATAGAACAGCTTTGGAATGCATTAAGCTTTGGGCCATCAAAGATGCTTAATCTACCTGAAGAGAGGTTGGCAATTAATAGTAGGCGATGGATTTTATTTGATCCAGAAAAGAAATGGACGGCAAATAGACAACTTCTGAAGTTTGGGAATGCAGCCAACCAACCTTGGCTTCAAAAAGAGATAACTGGCAAAGTTGTTTCCTGTGGTCTAATCAGTTAAGGATCCCAATCCTTTTAAAAGGCCAAAACCTCCAAATTGCACGACCAATTATTTCTTGTTCAGGCAACAACGATCCTCCAGGCCAAAAGCGACTATCCCAACTATTTCTTCGATTATCTCCAAGAACTAAAACATGTTTATTAGGTACCAATAAATCTACAGATCGGCACGTGCCAATCCCAAATTTATCTAATGGACAAAAATTCTGAGGAAGAACATAAGACTCTTCAACTTTAAGACCATTTAAGAAAACCTTTCCTTGAGAATTCACAAAAACATTATCTCCAGGAACCGCAACCACTCTTTTGATATATGCATCACAAGCCTGGCTACTTAAGCCAGGTATTAAGGATACAATTGGAAGATTTACAAAAAAACACCTCGTTGGAGACTTTGAAGTGGATTCTCCTAAAACCGAATCAAACGCATAAGGAGAATTAAAAACAACAATCTCACCACGCTTTGGAGACCTCCTTAGATATGTCATCTTTTCAATTATTAGACGATCCTGAATCTGCAGACCCGGAAGCATGGACCCAGATGGGATATATCTAGCTTCAGCTATGTAGTGACGTATTCCAAAATACAAAGCAAATGTAAAAAATATTGGTCCCCAGAAATCCCAAAACTGATTAGACCTTTGATGAGATGGTTCTTCACAGCCTTTGCTTGCTTTTCTCGCTAAAGGCTGTTGACTTGAATTAGACAACTTAAATTAAGTACTATCAACTCTCCCAAGATAAGTCCAAAAGATAACTTCTGAGGTATATCTCTTCTCATGATCCGTCCACGCTGGCAAGGGTTACCACCACCTAAAAACCAATCATTCTGGAATCGGTGGAATCAACTTGTAGCGGTTATAGCTACTGGAAATCTGATCTGGGTCATCTTTGATATCACTTACCTCCCTTTAAGAAATAACTTCCTTCAAAGCAAGGTATATCCTCTCCCAACACTATCTAGAGTACTTCCTTGGCAGTGGCTGCCTGATATAACGAAGTTCTACGATCCTATAAAAGGAATAATTCCCAACAATCAGACCACTGCATATTTAAAAAATTTCGAGCTCCTAGATAGGAATGCTTTACGAAAAGGTCTAAGCAATCCAAGCACACGTCAACTAATTATTAAACAAGCAAGTATTACAGATAAACTATTAAACAACTATTCTTTTTTAGATTCCAGCCAAATTGAAAGACAAGAAAAGCTAAAAGCCACTCTTCGTCAAAGAACAGATTCTCAATCACACATAGAGGCGTCTCAAATTTTGCTTAATAGTAAATATTTACAGAGTGTAGGTTGGGAAAAAGAAAGGATCTTTTGGATCAGGGATGTGAACCCGATCATTGCAAGTAGCTATTCTAGAGTCCTAGACAAGAATGGTAATAACAAAGACATAACATGGAAAATAGACACACCTTTTATTATTCTCTTCCTATTAGATATAATAATAAGATCGATTCGTCTTAAAAAAAGATTCCCAAGAATTACTTGGAGTGATGTACTACTAAGAAGATGGGTAGACATCCCTTTACTTTTACCATTTTGGAGACCATTAAGGATATTCCCCGTAACTGCTCGCTTGTCCAGGGCAAAGCTAATACAAATGGAGCCACTACGAGCAGTTATTAGTAGAGGAGTTGTAGCGCTGCTTGCACTAGAAATTTTCGAAGTAATTACACTACGAATAGTAGACGCGGTTCAAAATCTGATTAGGTCTCCTCAACTACCAGATCAAATAAGGAGTCTTCGCAGCCATCAATCAGTTGAACAAGACAAAGGAAGTGAAATAGCTGAATTAATAAGGCTTTGGATACCACTCATTTTGACTCAAATAGGCCCTGGAATGAGACCACAGCTCATAGCTCTGTTAGAGCATGCGTTTCAAAAAAGTATCGAGAACACAATCAAACCTTCTCCTTTTAAAGACTTTATTGTTATTGAACAAGCAGAATCTGCTCTTAGCAAGCAACTAGCTACTGGAATGATAGACGCAATTATCGAGCTTTCTAAAAGTACTGGCCAAAACATTGGTCGCAAAGATATGAAATTGGAGAGGCTAGGCATCAACACTATTGATAGATTCTGGGAAGAACTTGCTAAAGCAATTGAGACGGAACCAGTAATGGAACGTAGCCAAATCCTTTTAATTACCTTTCTGGAAGACATCAAGCGATCTAGCTTTAAACAACTAAAAGATCAAGGAGGAGTCGATGAGTTGATAACTGAATTAGATGGCCTAAACTTCAGTGCAACAACTTCTCAGCCCAAGCATCAGGATTAAAGCCAACCAATATTTTATTTTCTTCACCGACAAATAAAGGTCTTTTTATCAGCTTACCATCAGCCACAAGTGAATCTAAAACTTGACTATCACTCATTTGATTAAATCTACTTGCCCCTTGTTCCCTATAGCTCTTACCGCTTGTGTTAAAGATCTTTTTCCTATTTTCAAGAGATTCGATGGCCTTAATCAAAATACTTCTACTAGGAGTTTGTTCTACTATGTCAAACAAATCAAAAGCTATGTTGTTCTCCCTTAACCATGAGATAGCCTTCCTGCATGTCGAACATTTTGAATAACTAAAGAGTTGATTCATAGCATTGAGAGTTGCATAAAACTAATTATAGGTTTCCATTAATCAATTTTAACTAGGTTGATATTTTATTATTTTTTCTGGGCTGCATTAATACATTGTTTCAGCAAAGGTTCTACTGCTTCATGGTCTCTCCAGCCAGAAATAACCACAACACGACCCTCAAGACTCTTATAAGTGCGGAAAAATTCAGCTACATCTTCTAATTGATTAGAAGCTATCTGTCGAATACTTTTAATAGCCCTTTGCCGTGGATCGGCGACAGGGACACACAAAACCTTTCCATCATATGCGCCAGAATCAAGCATATCTAATACTCCTATTGGTCTAGCTTTAATCAAACAACCTGCGAATGTGGGTTCCTCCATAATCACCATTGCATCAAGGGGAGCCCCATCATCCGCAAGAGTATTAGGTATAAACCCATAGTCAAAAGGGTAGCGAACGGAAGAATGCAATACCCTATCCAAGGCCATAACTCCAGCCTTTGAAGAATATTCATATTTATTCCTGCTCCCTGCAGGAATTTCAACTACCAGATTGACTAGACCTGGGGAAGGAGATGGGGGAAGTGGGCTTAGATCCATTCCTTTTCAGAACAGTAGGAACTATGGTTTCTCCTCCTTTGAGTCGATCTGTGAGGACCGCAACTAAAGGGATCGCAATTGTCGCGATGGCAACAAGTAAACCAAGTAGGGCAACAGATTGCTTGCCAATACTGTAGGGGTCTTCAGTGTCGCTCGCCGTAATTACATCATCAACAGAAAAATCTGTTCCTCCTTCGCTTGGAGATGAGATAACTGGAACAGAGCCTTGTTCTGAATCCATTAAATAAAAAAGAAGAGAGGTATATCCGAAAAAGTATTCAATTGATTAGGTAAAGCTTGAAAAACGAAGAATACTCTCAGATATGGGAAAAATGATTTTGGTTGAGGTGAAAAACTAAGCTGCCGGACGATGATCTTCTTTATTATGAATGTTAGAGAGTGTCGTCGGGGTAATTTTTAAACCCTCCAAATGTAGCCTAATTACTCTTAATTCATCTAAAATCGAAGCGAGGACCTGCTGAGTAGCAGTTGAAGGGGAGGTTAGTACTTCAACTGTAACTTCCTTAATCCTAAGGACATCTTTAGCAAATCTAGCTATTTCATTTGGGTGAAATAGCAATGGATCCTTTAGGTCACTCCTAAATTCAGGGTTTAATTTACGGGGATTAAACGGAGGATTTAAATTGCGCGGGTCAGTATTTGTATATCTGTAGACGGAAGCTCTTGATCGATTCAAAGACTTCTGTACTTCATCAATGCCAACAAGAGTCTCAGTTTGATTCATGTTTGTGCCATTGTGAGGGTCCTTAAGGCTTCAGATGAGGAAAGTGCTTCAGTCGATCCTGTTTTTACCG
>CACPJY010000008.1 GCA_902634405.1 uncultured Synechococcaceae cyanobacterium | reverse complement strand
TTAATAGAAGAGAAACAAAACATGAGAGAAAATATTCAGAAAATATCAACTTGATCACCAGCAAAAAATTAAAAAATTTACTTAAATGGACTAAGCTTACATAAAGATTATTCAGTTATTGTTGATTATTAACTAAACAAATTCCAATCATATATCATCCTAGCTCTAAGCAAGCCAAGCAATAAATTTCACTCATAGAAATCGGTGGTTGATCTCCCTTATACATTCTAATAGTTTTAGAAATCTCCTTAAATCCCAACTTCTGAAATAGTGCGGGGCCAAAATGATTACTTCCTGGAGAATCTAAAAGTATTACGCCTGGGTGGTAGTCAATAAGTCTTCTCAAGAGCAATTCAGCTAAGTCAACCGAATCAGCTAACAATGGTCCTATCCGCCATCCCTCACCTTCCTGTAACAAGCATGGTCTAATTCGACCAAATCCATGACATTTACCAAATTGATCTACCAATGCCAATACTTTTCCTGCAGGATGTTTTAACCAATCGGAAAGGAAGTGAGGTCTTGGGCTTGGTTCCCTTAATGCATCATATGCCTGAACAGCTTCCGAAGGTATGGATCCACCTTCCAAAAGAAGTAGTTCTTTCCCTGCTTGAGGCAAACTTGCTATCTCTAAGGGAAGAGAGCCATTCCCTAAGAATTGCCACCGTGTTGTCATGGAAGAAGCTTGGAAATTCCAACCTGCGTAGTCTTTCAAACGATTTGGAGCAGCCTCTAAGCCAATACATGGAAGATCATCCAGATATTTAAGAGCATGCTTCCAAAGAGCCAGTCCATAACCCTTACCTCTGTATTCAGGAGCGACTAAAAACATTCCAATAAAGCCGTAAGCTGAGTTATAACGAACTCCTGCAATGCACCCAACTGGATTATTGCCAAGCCATCCTACCCAAAGTCCTTGACGGTCAGTATGTCTATAAATAGCAACGTCACCAGCTCCTGGAGCAAAACCTTCTTTCCTAGCCCAATTAGTCACCCTTGATATATCATCTCTGACCAAAGTCTTAATCTTAAAAAGAGATTTCATTAGTAATGGGACCTAGAGTAAAAAAACAATTTAAGATCAAAAATTCACTTTAAACCCATAAACACAAATCCATTCAGTTTTAATTAAAAAATAATAAATCCCTTAGAATGAAAACAAAACCATCAACATTAAACGTTGGATTCTTTAAATTTCAAGAGTTTTTAGACTCTTCTATATTCTTAAGATAGTTTACATACTGAGAGGGGACAATATAAAGAAATAATAACCACCATATCGATACAGAAACAAAAAATATAATCTTAAAGAACAAATTATTTAGAAGTAGAAAACTCACTAATAAAATTACACAACCTGTCAACAGAATGCTCCAAGGTTGACACCAAAAAGGTTTTTCGTTCCAAAAATCTGTATTCATTTATTAGATCAACGCAACTCTTCTAACTTTCCCAAAGATTTAAGTTCTGCCAGTTGATCATAACCACCGATGATTTTTCCATCTATAAAAACTTGTGGGAAGGTTTTCATTTCACTTCGTTTAAACATGGCTTTAAAAGATTCGTCACTATCCACAGTCGTAACTATAAAAGGAATATCCAGTGAACGAAGGATACGAATTGCCCTTGCCGACCAAGGGCAATGAGGTGTTACTGCAATTTCGACTCGGCGAATATTGTTAAGGATCGTTTTCTGCGAAGACTCGATTTCTGACGTTGTTTTATCTAAAAACCCAACCAAAATATCTGCACCTTTTAAGATCAAGGTGCCAGGTTCGAGGTGCCCTCCCCAAACCTGACAAGCACCATCAGAAAGGCTCAGATGCAAATGAACACCTTCTGGTGACAAAGTCCCATTTAATGTAATGATCTCAAGATTTCCTTCTAAAACTGTTGGCTCCGACCTCCCTGGGCACTGAAATGCTGCTCTTGATAGATTTCCCACAACGCCCAATACAAACCCAGAAACACCTTCCTGTTTAGAAAGCTGCTCAAGAGATAGCCTTAAATCTTGTCCAGGCTTTAGTTTTAAAGGCATCGAGTGCATAAACAATTAACTAAATAACGAACAGAATAAGGTTAACTGTCTCATGAAGAGCGTCTTAACAAAGCAAAAGTATTACCAAACGACAAGAACACCTTTAAATGCTGGCTTAAATACGTTACCAATACGTAACGCATAGCCCTCAATTAAGTGTCTCTTCTGCAAAGTCTTTCCCAGGAATTGAATCTACATCTTCAACCTTCGCCTATTGCAAATACTGCGGCATCTGTAGCCGAGTCAGCAGAATCAGAACGCCTAAACGTAACCCTTCCATCAGGCCTAATGAATCGCCTTAAGCAACATGCGCTAGCCGAAAAAAGGAGTTGCAGCAACCTTGCTTCATTCTTGATTGAAGATGGATTAAGGAGGCATCAACAACTGCCAGCAGGCTCAAATTAACTAATTTGCCAACGGGATTAAATGGTTACAAGAAACGGATTGAACTAAAAAGCTTCAACCATGAGAATTCCTCTCCATGAGAACACTATTAATTCAATTATTCTTGCTCCATTCTCCTGACGATAAAAAGCATTAATGCCAGAGAGCCCATTAAGGCAAAAAGCAAAGCTACTGTCATGCAAAAAGCCTACAAGTAAACACTTTTTAATTATAAAAAATATTATATCAAAAGGAATTTATTTAATAATCTTATCCAAATTCCACATGAGCTTTTAGAATAGAGAGTAATCATTCTCGATCGATGGTCCCCAATCAAAATCCTCTCAGAGACTACTCGTCGGTTCAATTAACCTTAAAAACGTATTTTTTAAATATTCTTTAGTCTTGATCAATTGATAAATGAAAAAAAATTCTTCTAAGTTTAGGTTTTTAGCAGACCTATTATCTATTACCAGAGGAATCGCAGGCCTACCTGTATCTCTTGCATTAACTTTTGATAAGTTAGTTTTAGCTTGGATTATTATTTTTTTAGCAGGTATAAGCGACCTTGCTGATGGATGGCTAGCAAGAAAATCAGGAGGGGGAACTAAGTTTGGAGCTCTAATAGATCCACTTTCAGATAAAATTTTAATGTTGGCTCCCATCATGTGGTTGGTCAGCCAAAAAGTTATCCCAATATGGGCCGCATGGATTCTATTTACAAGAGAATTTGTTATTTCAGGTTGGCGCTCTGATGATCCACAGGGAGGTCCTGCTTCATTATCAGGAAAAGCCAAGACATCCATTCAATATTTAAGTATTTTACTTATGCTATGGCCTAATGAGTGGGCAAGCATTACCTATCCAATTGACGTACATAAAGTTGGACTTATATTATTTTGGCCTTCATTATTCCTAGCTATTAGTTCAGCTCTAAAATATCTCAAGGTATGATAAGATCTGAGTCTGAACTAAAGTTTGGAGAAAGTGTAGGTGCCAATTCGTAATCTTTTTTAAAACTATTTGAAAGACCATTCTGAAGATTATATTTAGGCTCCCAATTCAACTCATTCTCTGCACGAGTGATATCTGTAAAAAAATGCTCAATACGAAGAGGAAATGATTTGCGGGCTTTTGGGTCCAAACCTGCTGGGTCAAAATATTTTCGAACTACTAGTTTTGGATCTTTTCCACAAGCAAGAGCAGCAGCTGAAACCAACCCATCAAAAGTAATCCCTTTCTTAGCAGAACAATTGTAAATACGATTAGTAGCTTTATCTATTTCTAAGCTCTTAACCATAGCTTCAGCTAAATCATCTACATGGCCCAACTGGGTAATAGTTTTTCCATCACCAGGCAATGGTACTGGTCTGGAATGAATAATGCGGTCAAAAAACCAACGCTCTATTTGATTGTAATTTCCAGGTCCATAAATATAGGTCGGGCGAAAACTTGTAAAAGGAATCCCCTCTTGATTAAGCCAATCTTCAGTTTCAGCCTTCCCAATATGTCTACTCATTTTATCTACAGGTGATTCTTCAGAAACTGGAATCTCATCAGAGTGTAAATAGACACCGGCTGAACTTAGGTATAAGAATCGATGCTTTGGACATCCAGTGAACGGTAAAACTCTCTTTGTGTCTTCTAATTTGCGGCCAGAACTATCAATTATCACATCAAAGGTTCTACCCTTTAATTGTGAAAGTGCTTCGTCATTAAAACGATCTCCTTTAAGATGTTCAACATTGTTTGGAACAGAGTTGCGACCTCTTGTAAATAAAGTAATTAGGTGACCTCGGTCAAGAAGCTTTGCTACCAGAGATTTACCAACGAATCGGGTGCCCCCCATTACAAGAATTTTCACGGTTTAAATGCGATCATTAATAACCATTGAAGCGCGGGAAGGGACAAACACGCTTTCCTGTTTAACTTCAAGACATCTAGACATTCCTCGTCTTAACTATGGAACTCATTCCTGCAATTGATCTACTAGAAGGAAAGTGTGTGCGTCTAAATCAAGGGGATTACCAAAAAGTAACGCTCTTCAATGAAGACCCTGTTGCACAAGCAATAAGCTGGCAAGAGCAAGGTGCCAAACGCCTGCATCTTGTAGATCTCGATGGCGCGAAAAGTGGAAAGCCGATTAATGATGCAAACATAAAGGCAATAACCAAAGCATTAGATATCCCAATTCAACTGGGAGGTGGCATCCGATCCATTGAACGTGCTACAGAATTAATGGAATATGGAGTTGACAGAATAATTCTGGGCACAATAGCTATTGAAAATCCAGATATCGTAAATCAACTAACAAAAACAAATCCTGGTCGAATAATTGTTGGCATTGATGCCAAGAATGGAAAAGTTGCAACTCGAGGTTGGTTAAATCAAAGCAATGTTTCTGCGACAAGTCTCGCTGAAAGATTTAGCAATATAGGTATTGCAGCAATCATAACTACAGATATAGAAACTGATGGGACATTAAAAGGTCCGAATATAGAGGCGATGAGAAGTATGGCACAAGCAAGTAAAGTTCCAATCATCGCCTCAGGCGGGGTTGGTAGCATCTCAGATCTATTATCTTTGGTTGCATTAGAGCAATATGGAATTTCTGGCATCATTGTTGGCAGGGCTCTTTATGATGGTGCCATTGACTTTAAGGAAGCAAGTCAAGCAATAGGGGATGGCCACATTGAAGATCTCAAGTCTATTAATAACTTCATAGCTTGAACGACATAATTTATAGTCTCAATCTGATAAAAGCAGTACAGGCCGAAGAGACTTATAAAGACAGAGTTTTAGCCTATATACCAAAAAATTATCTCAGACTTCTCTACTAAAAAGTCTGCGAAATCAATTCAAAATCTTTATTACTCGCAAAAGGACTGGAGTATTCGGCTGACACTCGTTACCTTTGCATAAGAAGATTTGTTGGTGACAAAATTGTCTGTTAGTCCATCAACCCGAATTCTGCTTCTAGCTCCCAAGCTTTTAGGCGAATCATTAGCATTACAACTAAATAAAGGAGACCCTTCTCTTGAAATATCTTTTGACACTTCAAATCCAGACAAACGTCCATCTTTAGTTATCTGGTCGATAGAGAGTCTGGAAGCACCCAATGCAATACAAATTGAGATAGCTCGGCTTAAAGAGAAATGGAACCCAGCTCCTCTCTTGATCTTGTTGCCAGAGTATCTACGTTTAAGCACTACTGAATTACTCCAGTTCGATTGCCAAGGGATACTTCAATCCCCAGATATAAAACTTTTGCGTGAAGCAATAACAAAACTACTAAAAGGAGGTCGAATAGTTCACCTAACAAAAAAAGAGACCTTGGTCTCTCCCGAAACTGAAATAACTATGGGGTTAGGACAATGGTTACTATTTAGCGGGGTGCAACAAATTGGACATGATCTTGAATCATTAGAAAGTCTTTTAAACAAGCCTCTTACTAACCCACTATTAATTCTTTTAGTGGAAGGAAGACAACGTGAATTAAAAAGCTCTATGTCTCTTTTGAGATGGCTTTGGGGGCCATTAAAAGTAACTCCAGGATTAAGAGTAAACACTAGTAAAACTCTTAGCAACGAATCTATGAAAGTGAACAAAACCAACGACCAAATTCATGATAGCTATAGCACAAATATAAGTATTAACGGGTGCAACTCAAGGGCTGTTTGGGAAGCAATTAATGCCCGGTTAAAAGATATTGTAAATTCTGAAGTAGGTAATGCTACAGGGAACCTACTTGCAATACAGGCATTAAATCCAACACGTCGTCGACATCTTTTAATAGCACTCCTAGGACAACTAGATGAACTGCTCCTAAAGCTTACAAAGTTAAAAAATGAAGAGTCGCAATTAAGTATTCCCTGGCTAGACAATCAACCTGAATTATGCAAACAAGCTCTTAGAGAAATGGTTGGAAATTACTTTCGTCTTCAAAAGAGAGGTGAACTAAAGCATGTCGCAGACGAGGTAATAGAAATAACAACTCTTGGTATTAATGATGAAGAGCTACCTGAGCCTGAAAGAATTCTCGAACCATTTATCAAAGACAAGCCTGTTCTAGTTGATGGTCAACTACTACCTGCCCATGACCCTCGGGCACTTATTCAACTTGAATTATACGTAAGCAATTGGTTGATTCGTACTGCTGAGTCTATCAGCGCAGAAGTTCTTGAGGTGTGTTCAGAATGGCCTGAGCTAAGAAGTCAAATATTAGACCAAAAACTTATATCTACAAGAGAACTTGAGCGATTGAGAAACCAGCTTAATAGTGAAACGCGTTGGAGAAAAATGGTTCAAAGGCCAATACGACTATATGAAAGCAAGCGACTTTTATTTTCATTCAAAAACGGTAACATTGAAAATATTTTAATAACAGAGCCTAGAGATGACGAACTCAGGCAATTAGGTTGGTGGCAACAACAAGTCGCACTTTTGCTAGAGGCTAGGGATGCACTTGCACCACAGGTTCAAAACCTTATAAAGAAAATAGGAGATCTTATGGTTGTTTTACTAACTAAAGTTGTTGGGAGATCAATTGGTCTAGTAGGTAAGGGCATTGCACAAGGAATGGGGAGGAACCTTGGGCGAGGTTAAATTTGTATACCTTAAGATCATCACCCAGCAAAATAGAATTGATTGACCTAGTGAAAGCCATGCAGAATTTCCTAAAAGGATTGATTTTTATATCCCTCACAGTTCTTTTAATGGTTGGACCAGCCCATTCCGCCAGAGACACTGACAGCTACGACGGGAATATTTATTATCTGTATGCAGCAAATGGTTCTCTTGTTCCACCACCTAATACGATTGCAGAAGGGCTTGCTCAAAAGCGAACAAGTGTTGTTGTTTATTACCTAGATGACAGTGCAACAAGCAAGGCATATGCACCAGTAGTCTCAGCATTAAAACTGATTTGGGGTAACTCAATAGATGTTTTACCTCTAGCAACAGACGAGCTCCAAGGCAAAAAAACAAATGATCCTAGAGACCCTGCCTATTATTGGAATGGTCTGATTCCTCAAACAGTCATTATTGACGGTGAAGGGAATATAAGGTTTGATCAAAATGGACAAGTCTCTATAGAAGATCTAAATCAAGCAATCAGTGACACTACCGGCCTAGCGCAACCTTCTTACTCATTAAGTATAAAAAGCTTTAACGAATACAATAGCGAACCTTCTAAAGAATGAACACTGTGCTAGGAAAACCTAGAGGTTATTTGCTCAATAAGAATCTATATAAGGTAATAGCAGTCCTTTGGACTGAAAAAATATTATTATTGTCAAATGACTAACTTACTTACATTAATTCTTCTTTTTGGGGCGTTTCTTGGGTTGCTGGAGTTCGCACATTGGAGTAGACCAAAAACCCCGCTAAAGATAAAGACCACAAATTGGAAGATGAATCGCAGTGAAAATAAATCCGAAATCATTGTTTGGCTTGAAGTTAGAAACCCTCATCCAAGAATGGAGGTAATGATTCCTGAAATAAGAATAAAGGCAACCTTATTAGGGGATAATGATTTTAGAAATATACGTATATCTACAAAGATCACGCCTGAACATCCAGATGAAGAATCACGTAATGATGGTTACTGGGCCGCCTATATAGTTAAAAGTCATAAAAAAACGAAAGTTCGAGTGAATATACAACTTAATGAAAGCATTAATGCGTCCAAGATCAATTCAATTGAGAGCATGTGGCTAGAGGTCAAATGGACTAATTATGGTCCATTCGGACGCCTAAAATTGAGGGATGGCTTCTTAATTCCACTTAAGAAATGTGCAAAAGTCCAAGAACCTGAAAAGTCTTTTATAACAAACAAAGATTTTATAGTCATGCCTATAAAGACTCATTTACTTGGGTTAGTGGATGAACCACTAAATATCTTAAGAGACTACACATCATGTTTAATAGAACCTGGAGACATTCTTACCATTGGCGAGACTCCATTGGCTATTATGCAAGGTCAATATAAACATCCAGAAAATATCAAACCCGGTGTATTAGCAAAATATTTATGTAGAGCTTTCCATCCAACTAGTAGCTTGGCAACAGCTTGTGGGCTTCAAAGCCTTATAGACATAGTTGGTCCATCGCGGATAATTTTCGCTTGGATAATTGGAATTTCGATGAAACTATTAGGTCAAGGAGGTTGGTTTTACAGACTGGCTGGTAATCAAGCACGACTAATTGATGACATAACTGGAACAACACCTCCTTATGATCAAACAATTGTATTTGGTCCAATAAACCCCTTACTGATATGTGAGCAAGCTTCTTCACTATTAGGTATTTCAGTAGCAGTAGTTGATGTGAACGATCTTGGGAGAGTCAAGATCGTCGCATCTAGTGAAGATTGCAATGTCAGCCTTGTCAAAAAAGCTCTTATATCCAACCCAGCAGGCAATGCCAATCAAAAAACCCCTCTAGTCCTAATTAGACCAATTAAATAAAATACTTACAGCATTATCGGCTCAAGTAGATAAGATTTAAACGATCGTCTGTTGAAATGAGGTGTTAGAGGAAGCCACACGCCCTCTTCGAGTAGAAGCGCTGAAAGCGCAACACCTTTTAATGTTTTTGTCCGGAGCACAAAAAAAATACTTTTATAAACTGCAAGGGATGCTTCTTCGAAACTGGGCGGCAAAGCTCGAAGAGAACCTTTCTGCAGTACTTCCTTCGAAACAGTCATGTTTTTTCATAGCCATTGAAAAAGATTCTCCAATATCATTAGTAGAAGTTTATCCATACAACAGCAGAGGTAGTTGCTGGGTTCTAACAATGCCTCAGCCCTTATCCATTTCAAAACAATATAGTCAGAGAGAGGTCCTCCACATGCTCTTAAAGAGAGCTTTACAGCATGGCAACGAAAAAGCTAAAAGTTGGATACTTCGTTGCAATGCTAATAATTTAGATTATCTTTCTCTAGCTAGGGAACTTGGATTTCAACCACTTAAACATCTGCAAACATGGTCCCCACCTTTAACTCAAAAAAACATTAAACCATCACCCCTAGATTCGTATCCAAAAAATATTTACTGGCAAAAACTTTCTAGAAAGACTGCACCTCTTCTATGGCCTTTAGTAAAGGCAGAAGCCTCAGTACATCTAAGACAAATCACTGACAGAAGCTGGCATGATTTGCTTTTTCAAAACAAACATGGAAGTGGAGTTCTAATTAGCAAAAAGGACAATTCTGCAATAGCCATTGCAGGGCTTTTAGGCAGCACCGGTTCAGCCTCACAACCGTTAACCCTTCAATTGCTAAGAGATACTTCTTGGGATTCACGTTTATCAGAGGTTCTTCCAAAAACACTTAATGATCTTCTCAATACATCAAAAAATATATTATTAGAAACTTCTATAGAAGATGAAAAGACCACTCACCTACTGAAACAACACAATTGGGAAAAAAATACTGAAGAAATACTTCTTGGCAAAAGTCTTTGGAAAAGACAGCTTAATAACAAGTTAATTCCTGGTTCTAAATCTCTTGAATCAATGCTAGGCAGATTGCAGCCTCAAACACCACCTCTGCCTACACCAAGCCTTGGGCCGAGATGAAACTCCACAATCCACCAGAACCAAAATCAATTCTTGGAATTGATGTAGGGAAACGTCGTATAGGCATCGCGGGTTGCGACCCTCTAGGAATCACCATCAATCGATTACCTCCTTTACATAGGGAAAGCTTTGATGAAGACCTCAAAATAATTAAAGGTTATTGCTCTTCTAGAAATGTCCAAGGAATCATTATTGGTATACCTCTCAACTCAAATGGAATGCCTACTAAACAGGCAAAATACTGCCAAAAATATGGTCTACAACTCATAGAAGCTCTTAAATTACCTATAGCTTGGGTTAATGAACACAGCAGCAGTTGGGCTGCAGGCGAAAAATACAACCTAAAAAAGGATAAAAGTGGAGAACTTGATAGTGCTGCAGCTGCTCTTCTTGTAGAACAATGGTTAAGAGAAGGTCCGGAGTTGAAGCCGGTCAGAATGGCGTCACTACCTCATAGCCAGGTGGACTCCGATAGTGGATCCTAAATACATAAGGTACAAATTTCCATGACAGCTCAAGTTCCAAATAATGGTGGCGAGGTCCCAACAATCCTTGTAAAAGACAGCAAGGGAAGTTCTCTGCACTGTTTTCTTGAGCAACTAATTCATATCGATGAAGTTGAATATGGACTACTAACCCCTGTTGATACTCCTGTTTCACTATTCCGGATGATTAAAGGAAGTGACCCTGAGTTAATTGAAACAATAAAAAGTAGTGAGCCAATTCTTTCCGTTGCTGACGTAGTACTCCAGGAGCATGATCTAACTCTTATTCGATCAGCAGTAACTCTTACAATTTCTGGAGAACTTGATGAACCGGAGCCCGAAGAGCTAGAAGACAATGAAATAGACGACGAATCTGAAACTTACGAGTTACTTGTCAGTTTCAAAGTAGAAGACGAAGAATATGGTCTTTATATCCCTCTAGATCCCTTCTTCGTAGTTGCGCAATTGCAAGATGGACAAGCAACTCTTGTTGAGGGCAAAGAGTTTGATCTTATTCAACCTCGTATCGAATCAGAATTAGAGGAGCTGGAGTTAACAAATTGACCAGCCATCATTGGCTAGAGCCTAATTGGAACTCCAAGGTCACATTGCCAAGCCTTCCTTTCAAAAAGTTCATTGAGAAGGGAATAAAAGCAATAGTTCTTGATGTTGACGGAACTTTACTACCAGGTAAAGAAACCAATTTAGCGGTATCAACCCAAGAGTGGGTTGATACCGCTAAATCTCATTTCGTTTTACATTTATTCAGCAATAACCCCTCTAAAAAACGTATTGGAGCAGTTGCAAATCAATTAAACCTACCTTTTATCTCTGGTGCAGCTAAACCACGTAGGTTTCACTTAAGAAAATTAATTGATGAGTTAAAGCTCCAACCTTATGAGATCGCAATAGTAGGAGATAGAATTTTTACAGATGTTTTAGCAGGCAACAGGCTTGGTTTATATACCGTTTTAGTAAAGCCTCTCAGCAAAGATTCCAAAACAAATAAAGACGAGATCCTTCAACTTATTGAAAAAATAATTGCCAAATCTCTAGGAGCAAAAAGTCTATGACTCTCAGAATAGTAAAAATAGGCACTAGCCTGCTAAGAGCAACAGAAAAGCGATCAACAGCAGAAGCTATAAAAAGCTTTAGCACTACAATTTCAGAAAGCCTTAAAAGAAAAGAACAAATAATCCTTGTAACTAGTGGGGCGGTTGGACTCGGATGTCAATGTCTTGATCTAAATCAACGTCCAGAAGATTTACTTTCATTACAAGCAGCAGCAGCTATAGGGCAAGGAAAACTAATGGCACTTTATGAAGCTGCAATGAGCGAAGAGGGCTACAAAGTCGCTCAAGTTCTTCTTACCAGATCTGATCTTGGGTCTAGAAGCAGATATAAAAATGCTTCTAAAACATTGCAGAAACTTCTTGAATGGGGCGTAATTCCTATTATCAATGAAAACGATACTCTTTCTCCAGAGGAATTGAGGTATGGGGACAATGACACCCTTTCTGCCTTAGTTGCAGCAGCTGTAAATGCAGATCAACTAATTCTTCTTACAGATATTGACAAGCTTTATTCAGCTGATCCAAAAACTAATTCTGAGGCAAAACCTATCACTGATGTTCATAACCATAGGGAATTAATTCATCTTCAAGAGATCACACAAAAAAGCAATGAGACCAGTTGGGGAACTGGAGGGATTAGAACAAAATTAATTGCCGCAAGCATTGCTACTACAAGCGGTATAACAGTGCACATCGCAGATGGACGCAACCCAAAAGTTTTGAAAAGACTTCTTGAAGGGGGCAGAGGCGGGACAGTGTTTCATCCAAGTACTAAACCCCTAAGAAGTCAAAAAAGCTGGTTAGCCCACGCCCTGGAGCCAATTGGGAAGCTAGAGGTCGACAGTGGAGCCTGGGAGGCAATTAAGAATAATGGTGCGTCACTTCTGCTCGTTGGAGTGACTAACATTGAAGGTCACTTTGAAGCAAACCAACCAGTAAAACTTCTAAACCCTTCTGGCCAAGAATTTGCAAGAGGCCTTTGTTCTATCAGTAGCGACGCAATTAGAGAAGCTTTGCCGATAAAGGCTGATTCGAGAACTTCCCCGGTTGTTATTCATAGAGATGTTCTGGTTCTTTTGAACAATACCCTCTAATTACTTATCAGCAGAGGTACGATCCGCATTACGAGCATTTAAATCATGCGCTTCAGCGACTTGATCTCTGCACTTGAACTAGGGAGTGCTGGACTTCAATCACATCAACTTGCCGAAAACCCAGAACTACGTTCAGGGGCTTCACTGGAGCAAGCTGAGAAAAATGAAGTGAGTTTTCTTGAAAAAGGAAGTTCCTTAATTACTGAATTAAGCACAAGCAAGGTAGGGGCAGTACTTCTCCCACCCCAAGAGGACCTACGTGACCTAGCTGAGTCAAAAGGGATTGCTTGGGCTGTCCTGCAAAACCCCAGATTGGGTTTTGCAGAAACTCTTGATTTACTCCATCCTCGTAAAAAAAAGAACTCTGGTATTCATCCAACAGCTGTTATTGGAAACTCAGTTCAAATAGAAGAAGGGGCATCAATTTGCGCAAATGTAAGTATCGGGGCAAATTCCAAGATTGGAAAAAATTCAATAATTCACCCTGGTGTCGTTATCTATGAAAATGTTTTGATTGGTGATGAGACCGAGATTCATGCCAATGTCGTGATTCATGAAAATTCAAAAATAGGAAATGGCTGCATTATCAATGCAAATGCTGTTTTGGGGTCAGAAGGATTTGGCTTTGTACCTACAGAACAAGGATGGCGAAAAATGCCCCAAACCGGACAAGTCATCCTTGGTGAAAACGTAGAGATTGGCTCCGCATCAACTGTTGATCGCCCTTGCGTTGGAAAAACTTTTATCGACTCTGGGACCAAAATAGATAACCTTGTCCAAGTCGGTCATGGAGTCTCAATTGGCAAACATTGTGCTATTGCATCACAAGTAGGAATAGCCGGAGGAGCTGATATTGGTAACGGAGTTATTCTTGCTGGACAAGTAGGGGTAGCCAATAGAGCCAAGATTGGAGACAAAGTTGTTGCTAGTTCAAAAAGTGGGCTTCATGGTTCTGTAGCACCTGATCAAGTAGTCAGTGGGTTCCCAGCTATCCCACATAAACTTTGGCTAAGAAGTGCAGCTGCATTTAGCAAATTACCAGAAATCCTCAAAACTCTTAGAGAACTAAAGGGAGAATCATCTATTTAAACTTTAAAATTCTAAACTCCAAAGAACCAATGAAAACTCACCAAGTTGTTTTACTCCCAGGCGATGGAATAGGCCCAGAAATTACTTCAGTTTCAAAAAAATTATTACAAGCCGTTAGTGCTAATTGTGGATTCACATTGAAATTCGAGGAACATTTAATTGGTGGTGCCGCAATTGATTCGACGGGAGTTCCTTTACCAGACTGCACTTTAGATGCATGTAAAAACAGTGATGCTGTTCTTATGGCATCAATAGGAAATCCTCGTTTTGACAAGCTTCCTAGAGAGAACAGACCAGAAACGGGTCTTCTAGAATTAAGAAAAGGTCTAAAACTGTTTGCAAACCTAAGGCCAGTAAAGATTATTCCAGCGCTAATTGAAGCAAGCACACTAAAGCAAAATGTAATTGAAGGAGTGGATTTAATTGTAGTTAGAGAATTAACTGGAGGAATCTATTTTGGTCATCCCAAGGGACTTATCAAGACAGAAAAAGAAGAAAGAGGTTTTAACACTATGACTTACTCCGATAAAGAAATAGATAGAATTACAGAAGTGGCATTTGAATTGGCAAGAAATAGACGCAACAAACTTTGTTCAGTAGATAAAGCAAATGTGCTTGATGTAAGTCAACTTTGGAGAAATCGTGTAAACAAAAATTCAACCAAATATCCCGAAGTAAATTTTGAACACATGTATGTTGACAATGCTGCTATGCAGTTAATTAGAGATCCAAAGCAATTTGACGTAATTCTGACAGGCAATCTCTTTGGCGATATTTTGAGCGATGAAGCAGCAATGCTCACCGGTTCTATTGGAATGCTCCCATCAGCGTCTATAGGAAATCAAGGTGCAGGACTGTTCGAACCGGTGCATGGTTCAGCCCCTGACTTACAGGGTCTAAACCAAGCAAATCCAATAGCAATGGTTCTTTCTTCAGCAATGATGCTAAGGATCGGACTGCAGGAAGAAGAAGCAGCAAATGCCTTAGAGCATGCCGTAGAAAAGGTCTTAAACGCTGGGTATAGAACAAAGGATCTAATGATGGATGATTGCAAATTTCTCACTTGTTCAGAAATGGGAGATCAATTATTACAAGCACTTTGAAGAAAACCAGACCTTAAGAAGTCGATGCATTAATCAAATATCTAATTAAAACGGACAGGCGACCTGCCAAAATCTTTTGAATTGTCATGCAGTGTCGATGTCAAAGCTTCATCCAGTTGTAGCAGTAACAGGTTCCTCAGGAGCAGGAACCAGTACCGTAAAACGCGCATTCGAGCATATCTTCGCTCGCGAAAACATAATTCCTGCGGTTGTAGAGGGAGATAGCTATCACCGTTTTGAACGGACGCCAATGAAACAAGCAATGGCGGATGCTCTCTCTAAGGGAGAAAACTTTTCTCACTTTGGTCCAGAAGCAAATCTCTTTGACAAACTCGAAGAATTGTTTAGATCCTATGGAGAAACCGGTAGTGGAAAAAAACGCTATTACTTACACAGCCCTGAAGAGGCAACTGAACACAATAATCGTCTTGGCACAAAACTTGAGCCTGGTCAATTCACACCTTGGGAAGACATTCCAGACAATACTGATCTGCTTTTCTATGAGGGATTACATGGTGGCGTTGTAGGAGATGGATATGATGTAGCTACTGTCGCTGATTTACTTGTTGGAGTAGTACCGATAACTAATCTCGAATGGATTCAAAAAATCCATAGAGACAATGCAGAAAGAGGTTATTCCGCAGAAGCCATAGTTGACACAATATTGAGGAGGATGCCTGATTACATAAATCACATCACCCCCCAATTCAGTAGAACAGATATCAATTTCCAACGGGTCCCAACAGTTGACACTTCAAATCCATTTATCTGTAGAAACATTCCCACGCCCGATGAGAGCTTTGTAATCATTCACTTTAGGAAAGGAGCAAGAGAAAAATGGGGGATAGACTTCAATTATCTTCTTAACATGATTCATGATTCATTCATGTCAAGTCCGACCAGCATTGTTGTGAATGGAGGGAAAATGGGCTTTGCAATGGAATTAATACTTACTCCTATCATCCATAAAATGATTGAAGAGAAAGGCAAAGCTTCTTGATTTTGCTCAAATATACGAATCTCAAGTAATATATAATCTCTAGAACTAACTTGTTACCATTAACAAAGACACTCCATCATTCTGCATTAAAGGAGCTAAGGAATTAGCTTTCAGGAATGTAGCTTGGGATTCTATAAATAGCTCTGAAGTGATTTGCAAGGCTAGAAAGATTTACTTTAATCACATCTCAACTAATAATAGTTCAAGCATTCTAGGCGTAATTTTGGACTTAAAATCTAACCTTGGGAAAGTTGTTGTCAGCAAACCATCCCTGTTACCTGGTGAGCTCTTTCTAAAGATAGAAGACATCCTAGCCAAACCAAATAAAAATAGAAAATTTTTCTCTAACAAAACGAATCAATAAAACTTGACTGACCTATTTATTCTTTGTACCTTTGGCTTTATTTTAGGGTATTATCTAAGTTTGATTTCGTCAGATTATTTAACTTATAAGGAGTGCAAAGGGGGAAACAAGTTAATAAGTTTAACTTATTTATCTAGGGAAATGCTAGCTAAACATTCAGGGATCATTAGGAAGGCCTCACTTAAGAATCTAGTACAATCAATTATATTTATATTATTATGGGTTTCAGCATTCTCTTCTAATCCACACATTGCCTATCAAAAAACTCCATTAATAATTCATTCTCTAGCAAGTATCTCTTTAGTAACAATATTATTTACTATTGCCATTATCGATTTAAAATATAAACACATTCCGGAATGTCTTTATAGATCAGGTCTTGTTTTAGGCCTTTTAGTAACAGGCATCAATGGATACTTTCTTTCTTCATTTAAAGGTTTTTTTTTAATATTCGATCATCTAATAGCTATTGCTTTATTCCAAATTTGCTTTCAATTAATTCGAAGGTTTACATCTAATTTTGTGGGTTATGAAACCATTGGAATGGGGGATGCAAAACTTGCCTCTATGGGAGGTGCATGGTTAGGTTTTCAAGATGGGGCAGTCTCTCTAGCTTTTTCCTTCATTGCTGCAGGTATCTTTTCGACATATGGTTTCATATCCGGAAAATTGAAACCTGGCCAATCATTTGCTTTTGGGCCTTACCTAAATACTGGTATTTGGATTATGTGGCTTTTTGAATCAAGTTGGCTGTGGAAGCAGTGGTTTAACTTATTAGGACTTAAATATAGTTAGGAAGTATTAATTCAAGTGTCGCTCTTTGACTGGTTCGCTGACCGAAGAAAAGGTCAATACGTTGGAAAAGTAAGTCAGGAGGCTGACGAAAGCGATGGTCTATGGGTGAAATGCCCTGAATGTGGTCAAGTCGTTTATCGAAAAGATCTCTTGGCTAATGCAAGTGTTTGTATCAATTGTGGGCACCATAACCGTATTGACAGTGAAGAAAGGATTCGATTAATTGCCGATCCAGAATCATTTAAAAGCATTCACTCTGACTTAAGCCCCACAGATCCATTAGGATTTAAGGATCGCCGTGCATATGCCGATCGATTAAGGGAAAGCCAAGCAAGTACTGGCCTAAAGGATGGGGTTATTACAGGGTTATGCAACATAGATTCAATGCCAATGGCCCTAGCCGTGATGGATTTTCGTTTCATGGGCGGCTCTATGGGTTCTGTTGTTGGAGAAAAGATCACTCGCCTAATTGAACACGCCACAATCAAGCGCCTCCCCCTTCTAATAGTTTGTGCCTCTGGAGGAGCTCGAATGCAAGAAGGGATGCTAAGCCTAATGCAAATGGCAAAAATCTCTGGCGCCCTGGAAAGGCATAGAGAAGCTGAACTCCTATATATGCCTTTACTTACCCACCCGACTACTGGTGGGGTTACTGCCAGCTTCGCAATGCTCGGAGATTTAATACTTGCAGAACCAAAGGCATTGATTGGCTTTGCTGGGAGAAGAGTTATTGAACAAACACTTCGCGAAAAGTTACCAGAAAATTTTCAAACAGCAGAATACCTGCAGGAGCATGGATTTGTAGACACAATAGTTCCAAGAACTGAACTCAAAAAAACTTTATCCAAATTAATTCGTCTTCATGGGAGTAACTCTAATAGATAATTGTCTTATCCCAATAAAGTAAAATTAGCGTAATGAAGTTTAATTATTTAATAAATACCAATATCTTTCTTAACCCTAATTATTCCTCTTCTTTTTCATCTTACTTTTGAGAATTTTCCAATAGTTAGTGACGCAAACGGATGAGGCATAAACGAATTTTTTTAGAAAACGAAACTAATATATTCTCAATTGAGGCTCGATTCATTCCATCTTCCAATAAAAAGATCGTCCTAAAAGAAGCTTCTTTATCCATAGGAGACAAATTGATCACATTAAAACAAGTTAGAGAGACAATTCAATTAATGAATGCCAAATACCAATCACAAGGAGAGGATGCCCTTATAAATTCAATAATTAAAGAAGTTTGCTCGGAGACCTTGATTTCATGAATTCAAATTTGCGTTCAAAGGTTCTTGGTGTTGGGATTGCTGGCCTAGGTTTTGGTGAAGCAGTTCACCTCCCAGCTATTAATTCGAACCCATCTATAGATGCATCTGTCTTATGGCACCCACGCTCAGAGCGCCTAGAAGAAGCGTGCAAGAAAAACAATCTTTTAGGACATACAAAATGGAAAGAGCTTCTAGCAGACAAAAACATCGAAGGAGTGATTATTGCTACACCACCTGGCCCTAGATTTGAACTTGCCAAACAGGCTCTAGAAGCTCAAAAACATCTATTACTGGAGAAACCTGTTGCGTTGAATTGTGAGCAAATTGCTGAATTACAGCGCATTGCTATAAAAAACAATTTGAGTGTTGCTGTCGATTTTGAATATCGAGCTGTTCCACTTTTTATGCAGACAAAGAGACTTTTAACGCAAAGGGTAGTTGGAGATCCTTGGTTAGTTAAATTTGATTGGTTGATGGGTAGTCGAGCTAACGCTTTAAGACCCTGGAATTGGTACTCTCAAGTTTCAGAGGGTGGAGGAGTACTAGGAGCACTTGGAACCCACGCAATTGATATTTTGCATTGGTTTTTTGGGCCAACAAAAAACCTAAATGGTCTTATTTCAACTTCAATTAAAGAACGTCTAAATCCTTTAACTGGACAAAACGAAAAAGTAACAAGTGAAGATGTTGCATTGTCTCATCTACAACTTTTGAATGAGGAGACGAATTCTCTAATCCCTGTCCAATTAACACTCTCAGCTGTAGCAAGGGAAGGTAGAGGTTGCTGGCTGGAAATATATGGGAGCGAAGGGACTCTCTTACTTGGCAGTAATAATCTAAAAGATTACGTTCATGGATTTGGCTTATGGCTAACAAAAGCAGGGGGGAAAGTAGAAAACATTTTTCCAGACGAAGATCTGCATTTCGATAAAACCTGGAGTGATGGCCGAATAGCTCCCGTTGCGAGATTACAAAGTTGGTGGGCTGAAAGTATCAGAAAAAGCAATCCAGTGATCCCAGGGCTGAGAGAAGCCTTAACAAGTCAAAAAGTATGTGAAAGCATTAAAGAGTCTTCTACTAACTCACAAAGAATCTTTATTGGTTAATTTCCTATACAAATCAGATACCAAGCATAAAATTTGAGGTTTAAGAAAATACAGCCAGATTAGTTATAGGCCTTGAAGTAGGCAAAAAAGCTTTCATAGCAATGGATTGGGAAGATCAAGAAGCGTCCCAAGGGCTTTGTTCATGTAATTTTCACCCCTAATTGAAATGCTTTATATCGAGCAAATTAGCTGCCGCTAAGGAATATTCAGATACAAATCCCCCCCATCTATGAAAATTCACACGTGACATTTCATACCTCCATCTTTTAAAGTCCTTCTCCCTTGGCCTAAGTCTTTTATTAGCTTGGCCTAATTGACCCTTCGGAGAAATCAATGGCGCTTGTTCCGCTAAGGCTTCTACTTGACCATGCCGCAGAAAATGGATATGGCATTCCAGCATTCAATGTAAACAACCTCGAGCAGGTTCAAGCAATCATGGAGGCTGCTGCTGAGACTGATAGTCCAGTAATTCTTCAGGCCTCAAGAGGAGCACGTAGTTACGCAGGAGAAATTTTCCTTCGCCACCTAATCATTGCAGCTACGGAAACTTATCCAAACATTCCTGTTGTAATGCATCAGGATCATGGAAATGAGCCCTCTACTTGCTATTCAGCTGCAATAAATGGCTTTACATCAGTAATGATGGATGGTTCATTAGAAGCTGATGCTAAGACTCCAGCAAGTTATGACTACAACGTAAATGTAACGAAAACAGTCGTTGACTTTGCTCATTCTGTAGGTGTAAGCGTTGAAGGTGAACTGGGCTGCCTTGGCTCACTTGAAACGGGCAAAGGCGAAGCTGAAGACGGACATGGCTTTGAAGGTGAGCTTTCCAAAGACATGCTTCTTACTGATCCAGCAGAAGCTGCGGACTTTGTTGCTAAAACTAAGGTAGATGCCCTTGCTATCGCAATAGGAACAAGTCACGGGGCTTACAAATTCACACGCAAACCAACTGGAGAAGTTCTAGCAATAAGCAGAATTGCGGAAATTCACAAAGCACTTCCAAACACTCATCTTGTAATGCATGGTTCAAGTTCTGTTCCTCAGGAATGGCTTGACATGATCAACAAGTTTGGAGGAGCTATTCCTGAAACATATGGAGTACCTGTTGAAGAGATTCAAGAAGGTATCCGCAATGGTGTTCGTAAAGTCAACATTGATACTGATAACAGATTGGCATTTACAGCTGCTGTTCGCGAAGCTGCTGCAGCTGACCCAACCAATTTCGACCCAAGACACTTCAATAAGCCTGCAAGAAAGTACATGAAGCAAGTTTGCTTAGATAGATATCAACAATTCTGGTGTGCTGGACAAGCAAGCAAAATAAAACAGCAAAGTACGAATTATTTTGCAGATTTATATGCTAAAGGCACCCTTGATCCAAAGGCAGCCGTTACTGCTTAAAAAAAAACAATACAGAGGGGATCTGTTTATACAGATCCCCTCTGTATTGTTTTTGAATTTTATTTAATATTGAGGCATTTACTAAAGTATTTAATTTCCTTTAAAATATTAAATATGTAACTTTTAAATTAAAATAATCAAGCATATTTGATATTCACCATCGATTTAGCCCATAAGAGCTGAAATGATTTCACGACCATGGACTCCTCCTATTAATGGGTCACAAGCACGCTCTGGATGAGGCATTAGTCCCATTACATTACCTTTTTTATTAGTAATGCCAGCAATATCAAAAACCGATCCATTTGGATTATCTAAATATTGCAACACGATACATTCATCATCCTGAAGCCTTAAAAGTGTTTCTTTACTGCATTGGTACCTACCCTCACCATGCGCAATAGGCAAAGTAATCGAATCACCTACAGAAAATGACTTAAACCAAGGTTTTCTAGGACTAGTAACTACCAAATCTGTATTTTCACAGATAAAATGCAAATCTTGATTCCTTGTAAGGGCTCCTGGCAAAAGTCCAAGTTCAGTAAGAATCTGAAAACCATTGCAAATTCCAAGAACTTTTCCACCTTTATTCACAAATTCAACTAAAGATTGAAGAACCGGAGAAAAACGAGCGATAGCACCACAACGCAGATAGTCTCCGTAACTAAATCCACCTGGTAGAACTACTGCATCAAGACCATTGAGATCAGTAGTCTCATGCCAAAGAAACTTAGTAGAGATTCCTAGACATCCTTCAGCAGCCCAACGAACATCTCTATCACAATTGGAACCGGGGAAAACAACTACTCCTATAGTCATTAGCTTGTCAGAAAGATTGAGGGTTGGCTTTTTGATTAATCTGAAGATTCCAATCCTCAATCACAGGATTAGAAAGAAGTCTGTCACTAAGAATTTCTAGTCTGCGACGAGCCTCACCTTCATCTGGCGCTTGAAGCTCTAAATCAATAGATTTTCCAATACGCAATTTCTCAACCCCTTCAATCCCTAATCTTTTAGAGGCTTCTTTAGCCGCTTCACCTGCGGGGTCAAGAACCGAAGGACGAAGACTTACCAAAACTCGTGCTTGAAAAACTGGCACTTTCTAAAATGAAAAATTAAAACTATCTAAGATTAATGAAAGTAAAACTTGGATTCTTAAAGTTTGCAAGAATCAAAGAATTATCTTCGCAAGATGGAACAATGAAACTCTAGTTGGAATCTTAAGCTGAGGTAGGTTCATTTAATGGAGCAAGGCCTCTTCCTAAACAAGCTAGACAAGTGTGATAACTATTAGGAGAAGTCCTCATATGTCCATTACCTCCACATTGAGCGCAAGCTTGCTCTACCTCAGGAAAGCATGTCCTTACAGAATTAATAGTGGCTTTTTTAGCTCTATTCAAAGGATTCACAAAAGAATTTAGGCACAAAAGAGCTTGAAATAGGTTAGCAATATTATCCAAGCGACCTAAGAATCGCTGAAAAAGCATTTTCGCACAACCCCATTGAGGTAATTGTTGACTTCTCTGAAACACTTTAAGGAGTCAGAGCTTTCTATTTGATTGGACTAAAAGATCAAACCGTTGCAAACAATAAGTAGTCACTGAACAAAGATACGATTTCTTGAAGAAAGCTGCTAGATCTTTTTCAAAGAAAATCTGAAATTAAATATCTATCCCATAAAATATTAGGTAGCCTATGCCATATGAAAAGAGAAAGGAATCCATTCAAAATCCCTAAAGCCGGCCTAGAGGTGGCAGCAATAGGCACTATTCGTTCAATTAAAAGCAATCTCAATAATTCTAACCTCAGCAATAGAAAGGTACTTGCTCGTTCAACCCTCAGTGGCATAGCTATTCATTCAACCTATCAAGCTCTATTAGCTGCATTGCGAACTGAGGCTCTTTTTAATAGAGGCTCAATTTCGAGAAAGATGCAGTTGAAAATGATTATTCAAAGCCTCTATGATTCAGCAAAAAGCGGTTTCGCTATTAGTGCATTACTTGGAATCATACTTTTAGTTTTCCCTTGGTTGAATTTTCCTATTTCCGTATTAAGTGTTCTTGGAGCAAGTACAGCTTCTTTTGATTTATTTAATGCTTTCTGGGATGGGCTAGACAAATCTCAACAAGCTAATCTTCTTTCAGCCTCTATGGAAGCAGGGGTCAATTTGCGACGAGTTATAAACACCCAATTAAATTCTAGAAAGCATGCTTTCTAGAATCCTCATACGATAAAAGTAGTTTTTTGAACATAGAATCAATCAAAATATTTAATTGAATAAGCTTTGAAAAGTCAAGAATAAATATCTTCTCCTGGAAATTAAGATTTTGGATAGCCTACTTATTTAAAATATGTTCTAAGCTTTCTTTAATAGCAATTGAAGCACCTGGTTTCAAGCTTATTAAAACCAAGTTAATTCCAACGTTTTTTGGCGAGAAACTTTCCTTTGAAACATCTTCAAACCAACTGTTCAATCTTGGGCCAACCATCTGCAACTGCAAGGGTATTGACTTTCCAGGTAACCAACAAAACCCTTTCAGACGAATCACTTGATGTTGAACAACAATTCTCTTCAAAAACTCTTCAAGATCTGATCTTTCAAACTCACCTTCTAGCTGAACACTCTCAGCAATAGCCTGCACATGACTGTGCTCATGATGATCATCATGAGAGGAATGAAATTCCTGTGAACAATTATCTAAGCCAAGCACAACTTCAGGATCAATTTGACCATGCATTATTGGTATTAACGGTGTTCCTTCTCGAACTTGATCTGTCAGGTCAATCTTTAATATTGATAAATCAGAAGATGAAATCAAATCAGATCTACTGATCAAAACCAAGTCAGCAGATGCAAGTTGATCTCTAAATAGCTCATTTATTGGTGTCATGTGATCAAGGCTTGGATCATCTTCACGCTGAGATTCTAATAATGCAATATCGCCAACAGGACTTCCTTTCGCTAGAGCTTCTCCATCCACCAGAGTTATAACTCCATTTAGGTGGATTTTTGAGCGAAGATCTGGCCAAGAAAGAGCCTGAATTAATGGTCTAGGCAAAGCTAATCCACTAGTTTCTATAACAATTCCATCAAGTTGCTCTGCGCGCGTCAATAAATTTTCCATTGTTGGAAGGAATTCCTCTTGGACTGTGCAACAAAGACAACCGTTATTAAGTTCAACCAAGCGATCCTCAATTTCCTCATCAGGACAGAACTGACAATCTCGAACCAGAGCCCCATCTATTCCGACACTGCCAAATTCATTAACAATTACAGCAAGTCGCTTCGTTCCGTTGGTAAGCAAATGACGAAGAACTGTTGTTTTACCAGCTCCAAGAAACCCTGTCAGAATTGTTACGGGAAGTCGTTTAGTCATCGTTCAAATTAATAAAAAAAATCATCAAATCAGCAACCAAGGCTTTCACGAGTATCCACACCACTAGCTGGATTAGTCCCAGAAGCTCTTGTGCACAATTGTTTTTGCTCTGAACGGTTAATTACAGCATTAGTAAAGTCAACATTATCTATCAAAGCATCTTCGAATTCACTCTCCATTAAAAGTGCATTCGTCAAATTTGCACCTCTTAAATCTGCTTGATGAAAGAGACTGGCAAAAGCAACCACGTCTTCCATATCAGCTTCTTTTAGATTTGCCTCTTGAAGTTGACTGTTATTAAATACTGCTCCACGTAAATCGGAAGCGCTAAGATTAACCCCCCTCAAATCAGCCTTAATGAATTCATAACCATGCAAATCTTGGTTATGCATATCTTGTGTTATTTCCTGGGAATCTTGACTGCGAATCTCTGGAGGGGTAATTGCACTACCTTCTAAAGGAAACAAGAGTAATCCAATAATTAAAAGAACGACACTAAATATCCGATGAAAACTATAGGCAAAAAATGAAGTACTAAACATGTCAGTAAAGAAGTGACGAATAGGAAGTAACTTGAGAGGAGTCACGTTATGGCAATAAAAGCCTAAACAATTTCATGGCAATTACTCTAAAAGTAATAGTTCCTCCTCATCCATTAATAGCTCATTGGCTGACAATCCTTCGCAACCATTCAACACCCCCTCCACTTTATGCAACTGCATTAGAAGAGCTAGGCAGATGGATTACCTATGAATCATTAAGAGAGTGGCTTCCTTTTAGAAAAGAAGAAATTTGGACTCTTCATGGAAAAACGGAAGGTGCCGTGATTGAAGCAAATGTACCCCTAATAGCTCTGCCAATACTTCCAGCAGGTATAGAAATCTGGCAAGGAGCAAGAAAAGTTATCCCAAATGCTGAACTATGCTTGGGCACAGTTCCTGATCATATAGAAAGCAATGCTGGAATAATTATGTTCATTGATCAAATCGCTAGTGGTGAAAGGATATTGAAATTCCTTCAGCTCCTTCAAAAAAGAAATGTTGAGTCAAATCGCCTCAGAGTAATCACAATAGTTTCTTCTCATAATGGGCTTAAAAACATCGGTGAATCTATACCTGACCTCACTATTCATTGCGCATGCATTGATGAAAAAATAAATGAGAAAAATGAGATAATTCCAGGAATTGGCAACCCAATTCAACGTCTTAGCCCCAGAATCGCTCCCCCGAATTAGGATTAGGAGGATGCTTTAGCACCCATGAGTCAATATCGTGAGTCACCAGGGGGGACCCTGTCTTCCTTAATAAGCGGAGCTGTGCTTGGCGCAGCAGGGCTTGCTTGGTGGTTATTTTCTGAAGCCGAGAGAAGACAACAAACCAGAAAGCAGCGGGCAATGCTTTATGCACCTCGAATGCAAGATGGGTCAGAAGCAATTGAGGCGAACAACCCTTTAATGCAAGCTGAAACAAGTGAACAATTAGAAGAAAGGGTAGAACAACTGAATGCTGCTATCGCAGATGTGCGAAAACAACTTGAAGAACTAGGGGCAAAAAATTAAGCCCAAAACTTTGATTACTTACTCAAAAGATTGGACTTAAAACAATGCTCAGATCTAGTGCTATTACTCAAGGGATACAACGCTCACCTAACCGGGCAATGCTAAGAGCGGTTGGTTTTGATGATAATGACTTTAATAAGCCAATTATTGGGATAGCAAATGGTTACAGCACCATCACACCATGTAACGTTGGCCTAAATGACTTAGCCCTCACCGCAGAAAAAGCCGCAAAAGATGCCGGTGCGATGCCTCAAATCTTTGGGACTATCACCGTAAGTGATGGTATCTCAATGGGCACTGAAGGCATGAAATACTCTCTTGTTTCTCGAGAGGTAATTGCAGATGCTATTGAGACAGCTTGCAATGGACAAAGCATGGATGGGGTTTTAGCTATAGGAGGCTGTGATAAGAATATGCCTGGAGCCATGATTGCCATGGCAAGAATGAATATTCCCAGTGTTTTCGTCTACGGAGGAACAATAAAACCTGGTAAATTGGGAAATTCTGACTTAACTGTCGTAAGTGCATTTGAAGCAGTTGGCCAAGTAACCAGTGGAAAGATTAGTGAGGAAGAACTTCTAGAAGTTGAGAAGAATGCATGCCCTGGAGCAGGTAGCTGTGGAGGAATGTTTACTGCAAATACAATGTCTGCGGCCATTGAGACAATGGGACTAAGCCTGCCATACAGCTCCACAATGGCGGCAGAAGATAGAGAAAAATCAGAGAACGCCGCTAAAAGTGCCGCAGTGCTTGTACAAGCAATCAAAGAAAACATTAGGCCTCTAGACCTACTCTCAAAGAAAGCTTTTGAGAATGCAATAAGTGTAATCATGGCAGTTGGCGGGTCTACCAACGCAGTTCTTCACTTACTTGCGATAGCTAGGACTGCAGGTGTTGGACTAAATATTGACGACTTCGAACGTATACGAAAAAGAGTTCCAGTCATATGTGATCTAAAGCCTAGTGGAAACTTTGTCACTGTTGATCTTCACAAGGCTGGTGGAATTCCCCAGGTAATGAAACTACTCCTAAATGAAGGGTTGATACATGGTGATTGCATGAACATTGAAGGTAAGACTGTTCACGAATTACTTAAAAATGTCCCATCTACTCCACCCTCTAATCAAACTGTAATTAGATCACTTACTAATCCTCTATATAAGCAAGGACATCTGGCAATTCTTAAAGGAAACCTTGCTATCGATGGATGCGTTGCAAAAATTAGCGGAATTAAAACCCCCTCAATAACAGGGCCTGCAAGAATCTTTGAAAGCGAAGAGTCTTGTCTATCAGCAATTCTTAAAAACCAGATCAAAGAAGGAGATGTCGTTATCATTAGACATGAAGGACCAATAGGAGGTCCTGGAATGAGGGAAATGTTAGCCCCAACATCAGCGATCGTTGGACAAGGTCTAGGAGACAAAGTCGCATTAATTACTGATGGTCGCTTTAGTGGTGGAACGTATGGCCTTGTAGTGGGTCATATTTCACCAGAGGCAGCAGTTGGAGGAAATATTGGTTTAGTCAAAGAAGGAGACCTAGTCACAATTGATGCTAATAAACAACTAATAGAACTTAAAGTAGACGATATAGAGCTAAAAGATAGACGTTCGAAATGGGTCAGGCCATTACCTCGATATAAAACTGGAATTCTTGGTAAATATGCAAGATTAGTTAGCAGTGCAAGTACAGGAGCTTTAACCGATCAACCATAAGCCATAGACATGATCTACTTTTAATCAAATATTGATCTAGTTCGTCTAGCCAATGACTCAAGAGAGTCTCCATCTTTAGGACGGTCACAACGTTGACCAGTATTTCCATCCATCCACACTGAATGCTTGCTATGCCATAGGAGTGGTCGTTCGGACTGGTTCACCCAACTCAACATCAAATTTATTTCTTTACCACTTCGATAGATTTCCAATTCAAGATCATTGTCGCTAAAACGATTGCCTCTTTTATCCCGACATTCAATCCTCATTATTAAATCGAGAGGAAAATTAGAAAAGAGCAAATTCTCAGAATCTGATTCAGCCACAACATCCTGAGAAGGCTGAACAATCACCACAGCATGGTTCCAAGGTTTAAGACATATGTCTGCAGAAGCTGCAACCATCTCCGAAAGATTGTTAAAGCGACTATCTGAGAGCACGAATAGACCGAAATAGGATTTCTATTTTGCCGGGTCGAAAACCAGTATTTAATTTCCCAGCCAAACCAAATTTCGAATGAAGCAATTGAAACTGAATAATCGAAGAAGAATCAAATTTGATTGGCAAGGACACTGATTTCGCTCTAATGGTGGGCTTAAGTTCTTTAAATGGAATTCGAATCTTTGTTGTCCCAGACTGATTTGTTGGGAACTCTGTAACCCAACGCAAGCCCCAATCCACCAAGTCGGTTACTCCCAGAAATCTATCCCTGCATGCAACTGCAAATTTCAATGTTCGCCCCCGTCCGTCAACATCGACCTGAAAAGCTGTGAATTCCGACAGATTTAATGGGTGTTGAAAAACAGGTGAGCGACAACTTATAAAACCGCCGCCTTCCTCTACAAGTAATCCATTTATTAACAGTCCATCTGAAACGACTTCGCAGGAAGCATGGCTATTCCCTCCCATAATTGAGTCGTTAAGACAATCCCAATCCGAGAACTGACTATTAGAAATAATCAACTTTTCAGGTTCACTTGCTAACGCCATTTCTTTGTTCAATGTCGTGACAATAAAATTTTAAAAGAGATGAATTAATCAGATTCCACATAAGACTTTTTTACTTACATCTTCATAAACCATCAGCTGCAGCAGAATCTGCAAGGATATGAACTTCAGAACTTGTTTGAACTAAACGGGCAGGGGTCCTATCAATAGATTCTGAATCATCTAATAATCGTTTCAAGGCCTCATTTTTACTTTCTCCACTTATTAAAAAAACCACCTTCCTTGCTGAGCTGAGTACGGGTGCAGTAAGCGTAATTCGATCAAGGTCATTTCCTCTAGAAACAGCAGTCCAACAATCATGAACTTTCAAAGAGTCGGTTCCTGGGAAAAGTGATGCAGTATGACCATCATCGCCAATACCAAGAACAGCAAGATCAAAAATTGGAGGGTCCCCCTTGCAAACTTTTCCTAAAATTTCAGCAAATGCATTTGCACTTTCCTGAGGACTGCCAAGTTCAACTGTAGGAACAGGATAAAAGCGTGCTGCAGAACCTGGTCCTGATAAAAGGAGGGTCTGTCGAAGCATAGCTGCATTGCTTAAATCACTATTTTCATCAACCCAACGCTCATCACCAAGAATCACGTCTACTCGGTCCCAAGGTAAATGTTCTTTGCTCAACAAAGAATATGTTAGTCCTGGTGTAGATCCACCAGAAAGGGCAATTTGGGCTCTTTCTCTTTGGTCAAGAGCTAAATCAATATATGAGGCAATGATTTGAGTTGCTCGTTGAGAAAGATCATTTAAATCTCTCGCAACCTCAACTTTATAAGTAGTCATTCACGCATTCCAATTACAACCAGTCTGTATGGAACAGACCTTCTACGTCTACACGTTCATAAGTATGTGATCCAAAGCAATCACGCATTGCCTGCACAAGATTTTGAGGAAGTCTGCCAGTTCGATAACTATTAATGTAATCCAAAGTACTACTTAGACAAGGAACTGGAATTCCATTTAGCGAGGCAGCTGCAACTATATTTGAGAGTCCAGGAAGACGACTGTTAATCTGTTTAACAAACCAAGGGTCAAGCAACAAATTAGGCAGCTTATTATTTACAGAATAGGCTTCTTGAATCCTTTTCAACATTCGAGCCCTGATAATGCATCCACCTTTCCATATTTGAGAGATGGAAGACATCTGTAAATCATATTTGTAATAATTAGAACCTGCCTGAAGAAGTGCTATTCCTTGAGCATAACTTGCAATACAAGCTAGAACGACTGCATCCATTAAATGATTTTTATCAAAGGGAAAGTCACCTGGCTTATGACTACTTTTCACAGGAGAATTGATAATTTCCTGAGCCGCAAGACGCTCAGACTTCATTGAGCTCATTACCCGAGCATTTAGCGCTGCATAAATAGTGGGTACAGAGACACCTAACTCCAATGCACTTACAACAGTCCATAGACCTGTACCTTTTTGCCCTGCTTTATCCAAGATCAATTCAACTACTTCTCTCCCTGTCTCTGGGTCCTTAGTCCTTAAGCAAATCTCTGTAATCTCTACTAAATAAGATGAAAGTTCTTCTGTTTCGCTCCATGCAGAAAAAATATCTGCAATCTGAGTTCCTGAAAAACCACCAAGTCTTTTCATTAAATCGTATGCCTCAGCAAGAATCTGCTCAATTCCATATTCAATTCCATTATGGATAGTTTTCACAAAGTGTCCTGAGCCTCCCGGGCCAATGTATGTAACACAAGGTCCGTCTTCAACTTGGGCAGCCATCTTTTTCAAAAGCGGCTCGATGGCTTCATAAGAAGCTTTTGTACCTCCAGGCATCATGCTTGGTCCTTCTAATGCCCCCTTAGACCCACCAGAGACCCCCATTCCTATGTAGCCAAAGCTATTGCTCTCCAATTCCAAAACCCTTCTTTCTGTATCACGGAATTCAGAATTTCCACCATCTATCAATAGATCTCCTTCTTCCAATAGCGGAGAAATTTGTTTAATGACCGCATCTATAGGAGATCCAGCCTTAATCATCATCAGGATTCTGCGGGGACGCTCAAGCTTGGCAACAAAATCTTGGAGATCAACTGCACCTGAGATTTGCTTCCCAAAGGCTCTCCCCTTCAGGAACTCCTCAGTCTTTGAATAAGTTCTGTTATAAACAACACTAGAGAAACCATTCCGCTCAGCATTAAGTACAAGGTTTTCCCCCATTACACCAAGGCCGATTAGACCGAAATGAGCCTTGGACATTGGAAAGGAAATCATATACATGCGACAGTGTGACTAGGTAACCAAAAAACTGCTGCCTAATAGTCACTAATGTCAGCATTGACCCATTAATTTGCCTGTAACAGCAAAATCAATAGGAAAGAAGGCTAAGTGTAACAACAATCCTAATTAAAAATTTTTAGCTAAATAATTGTTCCATCAGAAATAGTTGCATTCTTAATAACAACTACTTTTCCATTTCTTATATAAAAACCTTCATCAGCCCTGTCAGCCTCTTCAACATTATCTTTATTAATGATAGACACATTATTACCAATACGAGTATTTTTATCTAGAATTGCACCCTTAACAGTCGTAGCTTCTCCTACACCTAAAGGAATACCGCCTCCTTTTCTTAAGGCGATTCGTTCCTCAGCAGACTCAACGAAATCGGCCCCCATCACTAAAGAGTCCTGCAAAACAACGTTACTCTCTACCCTGCTCCGAACACCAAGTACACAATGGTGAATACTACATGATTTTAATATTGAACCTTCTCCAATAATTGAATCTGTGATCTGCGCATCTACTAATTTAATAGGTGGAAGGTATCTTGGCCTTGTATAAATTGGAAACTTTTCATCATAAAAACTAAAAGGTGGACTTGGTTGTTGAGTAAGAGCTAAGTTGGCTTCATAAAATGCACCAATTGTCCCGATATCCTCCCAATAATCATCAAAAATATAACTGTTTAATTTATCTCCTCTAATCAAAGCCTCAGGAATAACCTCTTTGCCAAAATCCTTATGCAAAGGATTCTTATTCAAAAGATCAAAGAGAGTATCTCTACTAAAAACATAGATACCCATAGAGGCTAGGTAAGGCTTGGATCTAGAGGACTCCTTAGATAAGCCAAACTGAGTTGTATCCACAGCCATTTTCTTCAAAGATTCACCTTTTGGTTTTTCTTTAAATTCCTTAATTTCCCCCTTGTTGTCAATTCTCATAAGACCAAATGCTTGTGCCTGTTCTTCAGTTACAGGCAATGCAGCCACGGTTAAATCAGAATTGTTTTTACGGTGATGTTCCACAAAAAGGCTGTAATCCATCCGATAAAGCTGGTCACCAGAAAGGATCAGATATTCATCAACATCCCACTCTTGGAAAAGCCATTGATACTTTCTAACCGCATCAGCAGTGCCTTCAAACCACGATGGGCTTTCAGGGGTTTGCTGAGCAGCAAGCACCTCTACAAATCCTTGACCAAAGGGAGCGCTCAAGTTATATGTCTGAGTGAGGTGTCTGTTAAGTGATGCACTGTTGAATTGAGTCAACACATACATCTTGTTGATGCTCGAATTAATACAGTTGCTTATAGGGATATCTATTAGGCGATACTTTCCAGCGAGAGGGACTGCTGGCTTGGCACGCATCTTTGTCAGTGGATACAACCGAGTACCAGCACCGCCACCAAGAATAATTGCAAGAACTCGCTTCATGCCGCGGTCTCATATAGGCGTAATAATTTAAACCTACTGGAGAGTTTGCATTTAAAGACTAATTAAAAGCATTTTTTGTGGAAAACACTTAAAAACAAAATGTTTAGTGAGCCTTCCAAGCTATTTATGAGGGTCCTTTTGAAGATCAAAAAGAGCCTCTACCACTCTCAAAGCCTCTTTCCTTTCTGATCTAGATTGAGGAGCTCTCAACTGAGTGACTGGGGCATGAAGGATTTTATTGATTATTCCTTTACTCAAAGCCTCAACTACTTTGCGTTCTCTAGCGGAGAAATCTGGTCCCATCCTGCTAAGAGCCTTTTGCAGCTCTTCCTTTCGGACATTCTCTAATGAAGCTCTTAAAAGATTAATTGTCGGTACTGCTTCAAGACTCTCCCACCACTCAAGAAACAGTCTCGTCTCCTCTTTGAGGTAGCCCTCCGCCTCTTGGGCTACTCGCTGACGAGTCTCTTGATTTCTCGATACAACTTCCTGGAGAGCATCTACATCATGAGCCTCTATTCCAGAAATGCCAGAAACGTCAGCAGAGATATTTCTAGGAACCCCAATGTCAATTAAACGTAAAAGCGAATCTCTTTTTAAGTTTCTCAATCGTGCTGCATTAATTATTGGTTCTTCCGAAGCAGTACTTGTAAAAACAAGTGAGCATTTTCCCAAACAGTTATCTAAACCATCAAGCAAACTACAAGTAATTTTCATATCAGAAAAATCTGCTGCAAGTTGATCAGCTCTTTCTCTAGATCTATTCAGCAACTCAACCTCATTACATCCTTTGGCTTGTAAGTGTTGCAAAAGAAGACGACTCATCCTTCCTGCTCCTACAACTGCAACCTTCTCTGATTCCAAGGTGAGGAGTCGGTCTTGTCCTCTTGATTGTCCAAGCTTTAACTGAGCTAGTTCAACTGCAGCAGAGCTTATAGAAACGGCTCCGGTGCCTAAATTGGTTTCGCTTCGAACTTTTTTGCCTGTACTTACTGCCTGAGTAAGTAGCCTATTAAGGATTGGACCCATTGACTGGTACTCCTGACCCAGACGAACCATTTTCTTAACTTGAGAAAGAATCTGTCCCTCTCCTAAAACCATGCTGTCGAGGCCAGATGCGACTCGCATTAAGTGCTCAATAGCCTCTTTATGATGAAAAGTAAAAAGATGAGGTGATAATTCTTGCTTTTTTAATCCTGAAAAACTGCAAAGAAAATTATTAATAGCATAAGTACCTTCTTCGGGGTTACGAACTAATGAATAAATCTCTAAACGATTGCAAGTGCTGAGAATAGAGGCCTCAAGAACCTGCTCATCACCCTTTAAAGCTTGTAAGGATGATTCCATGTTTTGCTCAGGAATACTAAGCTTTTCGCGGATCTCAACCGGTGCGGTTCGATGACTCAGACCGACAACGGCGATGTGCATAGAAAATTACCTAAATACTTTAATTTGTTCAGCTCAAAGCGATGCTTTTCGCACCGGCTTTGATGTGGACGGTATTAGTGAATCGAGCTGTATTATCCAAAGTACTAATAACCAAACTGCTTGTTCGAGTGCAATCAGTTTCAAACTTAACTCCGTTAAACAAAAGTCCATCAGTGATTCCACTACCAGCGAAAACAACGTTTTCTCCTGATGCAAGCTCTTCCGCCTCATATATCTTGTCAATATCTGTTATGCCCATGTCGTTAAGCCTCGCAATATTTCCTTCCTTTGTATAGTCAGCCCATTCACTTGTTTGAGCTATAGCAGGGTCATAAACCAACTGACCTTGAAAATGCCCTCCTAGTGCCCTCATAGCGGCCGCAGAAATAACCCCCTCGGGGGCGGCTCCAATACCCATCAAACAATGGGTCCCTGTTCCCGCAAAACCACAAGCTATTGCAGCCTGAACGTCTCCATCTGAAATAGGTTGCACTCTTGCACCAGTAGAGCGGATTTCAGCTATGAGATCTTTATGACGAGCACGATCCATTACGACAATTGTGAGATCGCTAACCGCAACATCAAGGCATCTACTAAGAATATTGATGTTTTGAGTAGCAGATTTTCTTATGTCAACCTTACCCTTGGCCGCTGGTGGAGCAGCAAGCTTTTTCATATAAAAATCTGGTGCATTAAATAATCCACCACGGTCTGATGCTGCCAATACAGCCATAGAACCACGTTGATTATTTGCGCAAAGGTTAGTCCCTTCGCAAGGGTCCACAGCAAAATCGACCCCAGGTCCAGTCCCACTTCCCACTTCCTCGCCTATATAAAGCATCGGAGCCTCATCACGTTCTCCTTCACCGATAACAATCCTTCCTTGCATTGCAATTTGACCCATGCGCTCTCGCATAGCTTCTACTGCGGCAGCATCAGCCTCATCTTTCTTTCCTAGTCCAGTGAGGCGAGCAGAAGCTATGGCCGCTTGTTCGACGACCTCGAGTATTTCCTGAATAAGAGTGCGGTCCACTAGAAGACAATTGGTTAGAGGTTGGTGGCTCAAGTGAAGGACTAAGCGGAAAAGCTTTTTTGATCAGCAACAAATTTGTTAATGATCGAAACAACAAGTAAATGCCGCAGTAGTTCTCAGACCATAAGCGCCGCTAACTGTATCAGTGAGAGGAGTCATACTTAAAAGAGGGACCTCTAATCCATAGAATCTCAAAGATTACGAGTAATACTTATGAGCCAAAAACCTCTTGTAGTAGCCCCTTCGATCCTTTCAGCTGATTTTGCTCGCTTAGGCGAAGAAATCAAATCCGTTGATGAGGCTGGTGCTGACTGGATCCATGTAGATGTAATGGACGGTCGCTTTGTTCCGAATATCACTATTGGGCCATTGATTGTTGAAGCAATCAGACCTGTCACCCAAAAGCCCCTAGATGTTCACTTGATGATCGTGGAACCTGAAAAATATGTAGGAGACTTTGCAAAAGCAGGGGCAGATCATATTTATGTTCAAGTTGAAGCATGTCCTCATCTTCATAGGAATCTAGGGCAAATTAAAGATTTAGGTAAAAAGGCTGGTGCTGTTCTAAATCCTGGAACGCCACTAGATACTCTCGAATACTGCCTTGAACTTTGTGATTTAGTCCTGATAATGAGTGTCAATCCAGGCTTTGGCGGACAAAGCTTTATTGATAATCAAATTCAAAAGATCAGAGAACTTCGTAATATTTGCAACTCGAGGGGATTAGATCCTTGGATAGAAGTTGACGGAGGTATCAAGGCAAGCAATGCATGGAAAGTTATTGAAGCTGGTGCAAACGCAATAGTTAGCGGATCAGGTGTTTTCAACCAACCTAACTATGCAGAAGCGATTGAAGGGATAAGGAAAAGTAAAAGACCATAAATATAAAAAATAAAGAACTAAGATATAGATAATAATCGTTATAGGAATTAAAAAACTAAGTCTCAAAAAACCACCCATAGCTATGAAGACCAATGCCTAACAGGTTAACGCCTATATAACAAATAAAAATCACTAAAGATCCAGAAATGGCTACCAAAGCAGGTTTTCTACCTCTCCAACCACGAGTTAATCTAGTGTGTAAATAAGCTGCATAAAACAACCATGAGACCAAGGCCCAAGTCTCTTTAGGATCCCAGCTCCACCAGCTCCCCCATGCTTCATTTGCCCAGACAGCGCCACTTATTAAGCCAATAGTTAGCAAAAGAAATCCAACCGTAATCGTCCGATAGCTAAGACTATCTAATTTTTCTATTCTGCTCAAATTAATAGAACTCAAATGAATATCATTAGAATCATCCATATTGGTTTGATTTAATAGAATACCTTTTCTAAAACCACCTGTTCCGACTGAACTACTTCTAAGTTGTAAGAGTTGTGCACGATCTGTGAATAAAAGCAAGGCAGATAAAAAAGAACCAATCAATAACGCCGCATAACTACACATAATCACACTGACGTGCATAACTAACCAACTAGATCTCAAAGCAGGAACTAATGGTGAAGCCTCTTGAAGCCTTTCAGGAAGAGCAAAACTTGCAAAGGCAACAGATATCAAGGCCATAGGAGTTGCAGCAGCAGGCACAAGAGGGGAAGGCCATGAGCGTTCCACTAATAATTGCGTCAAGGTGCACGCCCAGGCAAGAAAACAGAGGGACTCATAGAGATTACTTATAGGAAAATGTCCAGATTGCCACCATCTAAGAAGCAACTGAGCGGTAAGTGCCAAGTTAGACAAAGCAACTAATAACCTCACAAGAATCGAACTAGATCCACCACTTACAGCCCAAAACGCTATTGGAAGAGCTGCTAGGAGAAAAGTAAAAGCAGCAAAACCAAGTAAGAGGACAGGATCATTAGAAAATGTAGTTAGAGAGATTAAAGTCATAAAAAAACAAACTCATTAAATGAAAACTTTGGAATTGAGTTTCATCGACTCGCTTGGTGAAGCAAAAAACATCCTCCAGAGAGGGAAATAAGAACAGGTGTCCAAGCTGAAATGAAGGGTATAAGAGTTCCCTTTACACCCAATGAGCTAAAGCTGAAACTAAGGACGTAATAAACCAATATAAGGACAACACTTATTCCAAAGCCTTGACTTCTACTTGTTCTTGAATTTGGTTTAGCGCCAAGACTACTTCCTATAAAACCAAATACTAGACAGGCCATTGGAAGGGTGAATTTTTCTTGAATACGAACTTTAATGCGTCTTGCTTCTTTTTTATTACCTGCTTTGGCATATAGCTTCTGAGCTTCTATTGCCTCTGAAACAGTCATATTATTTGCATCTTTTGCAAGTTTCGCCAAACGAACAGGTGCTGAGCTTAAAGGATAAAAATAACGATCAAAGTCAGCTGTATTTGTATTGCCATTGGGAGTGTGTGTAAGTACCTGACCATCTACAAATTCCCACATACCTTCTTTCTCGTTCCATAGACCTTTATCAGCAGTAAGCATCTGTGTATACCCTAGTCGAGAAAAGTCCAGCAATGTAACTTCGTACATGACTCCGCCACGAAATTGTCTGGAGTAAAAAAGTTGAGCAAGCCCTCTCCTTCTATCTTCTTTATCTTGTGTAGTAATAATTCCAAAACGGGGATAAATAATGTCCTTACCTTTTTCTGTAGATATAGCCTTCCCTAATGCACGTTGGAGAGTTAACTCAGCACTTCTATTCGCTTTGGGAACTATTACATCATTAAAGAAAAAAGTCATTCCTGACATAAATAGTGAAAGAGCCAAAGCAGGAGCAACCATGCGAATCGTCGTAACTCCAACACTCCTAAGAGCTTTCAATTCACTATTCGCAGACAAACGACTGTATGCAAGGAGAGTGGCCATTAATGTGGCCATAGGGAAAGAAATAACTAAGAAACTAGGCAAACGAAGACTTAAAACCTGCAAAGCGATTTGAACAGGCAAGCCAGCTTCAACAATCTTACGAACTAGATCAAAAATCACCCCAACGGAAAGAGAAACAACGCTAAAAGCCGCTACCGCAAACAAAAGTGGGGGGAAAAGCTCTCCCAATAACCACCTATCTAGAATCTCAAGCTTGTTCCAAGGTCTCCTCAAACCAGTTAAAACCTTCCAAGAAAAAGAGTCGGAATCTCTTAAAACTCTTAAAAACTTCTTATTCAAAGCTTGAACTCCTCACCAAGATAGTAACGACGAACCAACTGATTATTAGCCACAGACTCAGAACTACCTGAAGCTAAAATTTTACCTTCATTAAGAATGTAAGAGCGGTCTGTTATTGCAAGAGTTTCCCTTACATTGTGGTCAGTAATGAGAATTCCCATCCCCCGTTCCTGAAGCGAGTGTATTAGCTGCTGAAGATCTCCTACTGCCAGTGGATCCACTCCAGCAAAAGGTTCATCAAGCAACAAATACTTTGGCCCCTGCAACCCAACAGCAAGTGCCCTTGCTACTTCGCAGCGACGTCTTTCTCCTCCAGAAAGCTGATATCCGCATCTATCGACAAAAGGGCTTAAATGAAAACTTTGAATTAATTGATCAAGTCGCAGTCTTGATTGGACAGGATTTAATTGACTTCGAGAAAGCGCTAGCTGAAGATTTTGACGAACAGTTAACTGCCTAAAAACACTTGGCTCTTGTGGCAAATAACCTACTCCCAAGCGAGCTCTTAATGGCATTGACAACTCACCTACTGACCTGCCCTCTAGTAGTACTTGACCATGGTCGGCTCTTAATAAACCAATTAATAAATTAAATGTTGTTGTTTTTCCTGCTCCATTAGGTCCCAAAAGGCCTACCACCTCTCCTGGCTCAAGCTCAAGGGAAACATCCTTAACAAGAGGTCGGCCAGAAATAGTCAAACCAACCTTTTCAAGAGACAAGCTCATTTTTTTGATTTAGCCTCTTTTTTAGTCATAATCATCCAATTTAATTGTGCATTATCCGCCTTAATCTGATCCTCCACTAATAAGTAGACAACTCGATCACCCTTTAGTGTATTAACACCTTTTCGATAAATATCTACGTCTCCAACCAAAACAAGCCTCTTCTCCTTACTAAAATATTGTGCTTGTCTTGAAGTGGCAATAAAATCCCTTAAAGGATAAACAATTCGAACACTGCCTATAGCTGTAAGAACACCCGTCGAAACATCACCTGTTTGCATATCTGACTCAATAGAGATCTCTCGTTTATCAGCTAATTGGTTTGATTTATCTAGATCCTCAGCTAAAGAAGGAGAGGTACTAAGTCCTTCATGAAATAAAGCAACTAGAAAAATTGCTTTAAATCCAATAGCAATTAACAGGTTAAATATGCTATTCACAATGTATTGAAGTTAGTAATCTCAATTTAACTTCGGATTATATTTCTTTGGATAAGGACTGGGACAGTCAATCCCTCTGGATCACTACCCATTCGAAGTTTTTCCAGGTGTGTTTCTAGCCAAGCAGAGAATTCCTCAATGTTTAATCCAAGATCTGGGGTCCCCCTGCTCTTTAAACGACCCAAACCCTCACCGAAAAGAATCATTGCTCCTTTGAGATTCCTTCTCTCTAGATGAAGTTGAGCCACAGAAACCTGAAGCAAGCCCTGCAAAGTACGTCTTTCGGGTTCGCTGCTCTCATGCCAAAGCTCTTCAAAAGCATCATGAGCCGAATACCAATCACCAGAATTAAAAAAAGTTAGAGCCTCCAAGAATCTTGGATCTTCACAAGCCAAGCTCGAATCAACTTTAGACTCTTTCATTAACTCTTACTCGTTCTCTTGGTTACAACTTTTCTAAGTCGAATCGATTCAGGCGTGACTTCAAGCATCTCGCCTGGACCAATATATTCCAAAGCTCTCTCCAAAGTCATTTGAACTGGCGATTGCAATGTATCCAACTCTTCAGCTCCTGCTGATCGCATATTTGTTAATTGCTTTGTTTTACAAACATTTAAGTCAAGGTCTTGAGGTCTTGTATTTTCTCCAACAATCATACCTTTATAAACTTTAGTACCGGGAGAGATAAAGAATTGACCTCTATCTTCAGCATTTTTTAAAGCATAGAATGTTGCTGTTCCTTCCTCAAAAGCAATTAACACTCCATTTCTACGAGCATCAAACTCACCAAGTATTGGACGATATTCAAAAAAAGAGTGACTCATGATTCCTTCTCCTCTTGTAGCACGTATAAATTCCCCACGAAATCCTATTAATCCTCGAGATGGCACAACAAATTCAAGCTGAGTCCTTCCATCAGAAGTCGTTTCCATATTTCTCATTTCACCTTTTCTTACACCTAACTTTTCAATACAAGCACCTACAGATACCTCAGGAATATCCATTACAAGAGTTTCAACTGGTTCACAGATTGATTCATCTATTGTGCGAAAAATAACTTGTGGTTGTGAAACCTGGAATTCATAGCCTTCTCTCCTCATGGTTTCAATAAGGATTCCCAAATGAAGTTCCCCCCTCCCACTAACTGAAAATCTATCTGGGGAGTCTGTATCTTCTACCCTCAACGCAACGTTTGTAAGTAATTCTTTTTTTAATCGATCTCTTAATTGACGACTGGTAACAAATTTCCCTTCTTTTCCAGCGAATGGCGAATCATTAACTACAAAAGTCATTTGTAGCGTGGGTTCGTCTACTTTAATCAAAGGAAGTGCTTGAGGTTCATCTGGACAAGCAATTGTCTCTCCAATATTTACATCAGAGAATCCAGCAACTGCAACCAAATCTCCTGCAGAAGCCTGCTCAATCTCTATTCGTTGAAGTCCCTCAAATCCAAGTAATTTAGAAATCCGACCACTTTTAATAATTCCATCATCCTTCAATAATTTGGCACTTTGCCCACTACGAATAATTCCATTATGAACACGGCCTATTACTATTCTTCCTAAATAATCAGAATAATCTAAGGTAGTAACTTGCAATTGAAGAGGTTTATCAGCATCACCAATTGGAGGGGGAACATGTCGCAATATTGCATCAAAAAGGGGCTTCATGTTGTCACTTTTAGAATTCATGTCTGACTTTGCGAAACCGCCCAAACCACTCCCAAACAGGTAAGGAAAGTCGCATTGATCATCATCGGCTCCTAATTCCAAAAAAAGGTCTAAAACCTTGTCTAATGCAGTCTCTGGGGCAACACGCGCACGGTCTACTTTATTTACGAACACAATTGGCCTCAAGCCTTGCTCTAAGGCTTTTTTTAGAACAAAACGAGTCTGCGGCATAGGGCCTTCGTTTGAATCAACTATCAAAAGGCAACCATCTACCATTCCCAAAACACGCTCTACTTCTCCGCCAAAATCAGCATGCCCAGGAGTATCTACAATATTAATACGAGTTTCTTTATAAGTAACAGCTGTGTTCTTAGACAGAATTGTTATACCTCTTTCACGTTCCAAGTCATTGGAATCCATTACACATGTTGGGACAGCCTCATTTTCTCGAAAAATCCCTGATTGAGTAAGCAAAGCATCAACCAAAGTTGTTTTGCCATGATCAACATGAGCAATGATGGCAATATTTCGAATCGCTTTTTGTATAAGACTCATTTGTAAAAGACTGGGGAAAAATAAAGGTGTATTTTGGCTTGATCTAGGCAGGCTATATCAGAGACAAATTAACCAGATGAAGAGAACCCATTCAAAAAGAAAATCTTAGATGGCATTAAAAGACAATTTATTAGTTTGAATGAACTTCTCTTGCTGGCTCGAACTGTCTAAGGGCATCTGCTGACCCTTCAAAACGCCAATGCCAAGGTTCATAACTTACTCCTTGGTGATTATCTCTAGGGAAAGAAAGTACGAAATGATATCTAGCTGCATTCCCCTTAAGCCAAAGAAATGCTCTGGTCTCTTCAAAACTTTCTTCGAAATGAGTATCTGGTCTTGCCCCATCTCCAAGATCAATGGCATAACCTGTGCTGTGTTCTGAATAGCCTGGTGGAGCTGAGACAGTAGCTCTCTCAGATGCTGTCTGATTTCTATCAGATTTGATATCAAAAAATATCTCTCTTTGCAATTGATGAGAACGATAAGCGCTTAAAAGTCTCAAATCAACGCCATCTAATTTGGCTGAATTCATCATTGCCTTCAGCGCCTTGGCTGTTAGAAAGTGAAGTTTCATTCCTGACGAAACCTCCACAAGATCATTAGAAGAGGCCTCTGGATAAGGGAAATGACCCAGAATTCGTCCATCAATGGAAGGAAGGTCTCTGACTAATCCAAGAGGGATATTGGGTGGAGTATTCAGAGTCATCCTTTCAAAAAAGACCCATAAGGAAATAAAAACACCAAAACCAAAAATAAATAAAGGAATTATTCCAAGTGCAGTTTTCCTGGACAGTCTCTTTGGACTAGCCCTTCGTGCGACAGGGATGTCTTCCGAAATCTTTCTGTTAGTGGCCCTTGCTCCAGCCACAGTTTCAAGACAGATAGTTATATCGATCTTAAAGGTACATACATCAAGTCTCCAAAAGATTTATTGTGGAGTATTAGTTTTCAAACAGCTTTTAAGAAGGGAGGCTGACTCAACGATGTTGCGAGTAGCAGTGGTTGGCGGAGGGCCAAGTGGCTCATGTGCCGCAGAAATTCTTGCAAAAGCAGGTATTAAAACCTGGATTTTTGAAAGGAAGCTAGACAATGCAAAGCCTTGTGGAGGAGCTATCCCACTTTGCATGGTTGCAGAATTTGAGCTTCCTGATTCAATAATCGATCGAAAAGTTCGAAACATGCGAATGATCTCACCTTCAAATCGAGAAGTTGACATTAGTCTTGACAAGGTTTATGGCAAAACTGATAAGGAATACATAGGGATGTGTCGAAGAGAAGTAATGGATTCCTTTATGAGAAACAGGGCTGCCGAATTAGGAGCGACTCTTATTAACGGACTCGTAACGAAGATTGACACAGGTTCCAATCGACAAGGTCCCTACAAAATCTCTTACTCGGACTACTCAGATGGAGAAGCCACAGGAGTGCCTAACGAGCTTGAAGTAGATCTAATAATTGGAGCCGATGGTGCCAACAGTCGTGTAGCCAAAGCAATGGATGCAGGTGATTACAACGTTGCCATTGCATTCCAAGAGCGCATCAAACTGCCTCAAGAAGAGATGTCCTACTACGAAGATCTAGCAGAAATGTATGTTGGGAACGATGTTTCCCCTGACTTCTATGGCTGGGTTTTCCCCAAGTACGACCATGTTGCAGTAGGCACCGGAACAATGCAAAAGAATCAAACTTTAATAAAAAGTTTGCAACAAGGAGTTCGAGAACGGGCTAAAAAAAGGCTCGTAAATGGCGAAGTAATTAAAGTTGAAGCGCATCCAATTCCAGAGCATCCAAGGCCAAGGAGGGTGGTTGGACGAATGGCACTAGTAGGAGATGCAGCAGGTTACGTAACTAAAAGCTCAGGTGAAGGAATTTACTTTGCTGCAAAAAGTGGACGTATGTGCGCCGAACAAATTGTTGAATCCAGTAAAAAAGGTCAAGTTATCCCTACGGAAAAAGATCTCAAGCTATATACAAAGCAATGGGATAAAAAGTATGGGACAACATATAAAGTTCTAGAAATCTTACAAAATATTTTTTATACAAATGATGGAGCAAGAGAAGCCTTTGTAGAGATGTGCGATGACATGGATGTCCAAAGATTAACTTTCGACAGCTATCTCTATAAGACTGTAGTAGCAATGAAACCTTGGCAACAAATAAAACTTACTCTTCTTACGATTGGCTCAGTCCTAAGGGGGAGAGCATTAGCACCTTTGAAATACGTACCTGTCCCAAGTGCCGTCCGCGATGATTCAGAAGTAAATCAAATGCTTAAAGTAAGTTCTATAAAAGGTGGGATAAAAATGAAATCAGACAAATAAATATTTTATAGCACTAGCTAAAATAATATCTTTAACAATTCACTTTGTATTGTTTAATGTGCATAAATATATATATAATTAAGAGTTAATATTGATTTTCCTAAAGTCAGCAAGTACAAAAGCCTGATTTCTTAAAACCGCTAACAGATTTAACCTATTCTCTCTAATTCTCTGATCTTCAACCATTACCATTACACTGCTTTCACCATCAAAAAAATTAGCAAGCTTTTCAGAGCCAGCGACAAGACCCTGAGCTAATTGAAAATATCGATCAATTGAACCGCTTTGAATAATTGGATTAAGATTATTTAAAACATTCAATAGTTCCATTTCACTCTCTTTCTCAAACAATTGAGAATTAACTACATTAGAAGGATCTAAAATATCTAAGGATAAATGAGATTTATCTGCCAATTTAGCCGCCCTTATTACAACAGCTTGAAGCTCTGCTAACTCACCACTATTGCGCATCTTCATAAGCAATTCAGCACGGGAGCGTACATCTATAGGATCTGAAAGTATTCGCTCTATATGTATATCCTCAGATGCAATTGATTGAATAATATCAATGTCAATATGAACTTCTTCAAAGAAGTTAAACAAACGTTGCCGAATAAATTCCGCCAGCTCAGTCACAAGAGCAGAAGCATCCAATTTCAAGTCTGGCAAGATTTCTGTCCAATAAGAAGATGCTTTCTGAATTAAAGAAATAAAATCAATAGACCAATTTGTAGAAAATATTATTTGAAGAATACCATTACCTGCCCTTCGGAGAGCGTAAGGATCTGAAGAACCAGTAGGCCTCTCTCCTATTGAAAAAATGCTGAATAACAACTCCAATCGCTCTGCCAAAGCAATTAAAGAGCCCGCCTCAGTTTCCGGCAAACGATCGCCTGAACCTTTAGGAAGATATTGTTCCAAAACTGCCAATGCAACCTGGCGAGGCTCACCTTCTTCAAGAAGATATTTTGCCCCCATTACTCCCTGCAACTCTGGAAATTCACCAACCATCTGACTTGTTAAATCATGCTTGCACAAATAAGCAGCCCTTCGGGCATATTCTGCAAATGGTCCGGTCAAGTCAATATGTTCAATAATCAGATCTGTAAGCCACTGAATCCGATCAACCCGAGCAAACAAAGACCCTAAGCCCTTTGCAAAAGTAACTTTTTTCAACTCTTCCACTCTTTGGATACTTTTCACAGATTTATCAGCTTTAAGAAAAAACTCAGCATCCGCGAGTCTTGCTCTTAAAACTCTTTCATTTCCAAGTCTGACAAGATCTTCTGACTGTTTTGAACCATTTCCTATAAATAAAAAACTGGGCAAAACCTGCTCTCTTGCATTCAGTGATAAAGGATCTTTAGGAGCATTCAATCTCCACAGAGGAATATATCTTTGATGGGATCTCATTACAGTTGTAAGAACTTCAGTCGGCAAATCGAGGAATTTATCAGGAATGCTGGCTTTAATTAATATTGGTGTTTCCACCAAATCTATAAGCTCCTCGCATAAATCATGAGTTAAATCTGGTAAAGCATTTAAATTTGCTGCTGCCTTATCAACCTCTGAGCGAATCAAAGACTTTCTAGACTTTCTTTTGACCTCAATACCAACATTGGCAAGTGTTGTTAAGTAATGATTAGCCGATGAAATAACAAGCTCATTTTGATCATTACGGTTTCCTCGGCTCAGATTCCCAGAAAGCACTCTAGGATCAGCGTCATCCATGCAAACAGGAACAACCTCTTTATCAAGCAAGGCAACAAGCCAGCGTATTGGTCTGGAAAACCTTCTATCTCCATTCCCCCACCTCATAAAACGTCTTCCTTGAAGAGAAGTGATCCATTGGGGGATTTTTTCAGCCAAAAACTGCTGAGCTGACTCACCAGGGTCTAAAACCTTTGCAAAAACAAAGGACCCTTTGTCTGTCTCCTGTATATCAAGGGAATCGGTGGTCAAGCCAAGGTTCTTCGCAAAACCTAGTGCCGCCTTAGTTGGCAAACCATCTTTAAAAGCTTGTTCAGCAGGCGGGCCCTTTCGAAATTGTTCTAGATCGCTTGCTGCTACAGCCAAGTCATAAATCAAAAGTGTGATTCTTCTAGGCGTACTAGTACTAAAAATCTCACCGTATGTAAAGCGATGAGTATCTAAGTCTCTCCTAACAATCTGATCTAGTTGAAGAGGGGCTGCAGAAGCAAAATCTGCTGGAAGCTCTTCGGTTCCTATCTCAAGCAAAAAAGTCGGCAAAGATATTAAAGGCAGCAATAACTCACTTTATTGAAAAGAAGGTGCAAAAACCTTTACAAACTTAGCTACGGTAGTTGAAAAGAAATAAAGCCGTGGAAGAGCACGAAAAAAATTCGAAGGCACAGCCCCCCAAAGAACTCTTTCCTTGCATAGCAAATCGTGCACAAAAGAGTAAATTCGAGCAATTCAAATTCAATAGTGAATATTTATCCCAACCGCTTTCGAACGAACTCAGGAACGACATCGATCATTTTTCAAACGATGCTTTACAACTACTGAAATTCCATGGTAGCTATCAACAGGATAATCGGGAAAATCGAAAGAAAGGGGAAAGTAGAGACTGGCAAATGATGCTGAGACTAAGAAGTCCAGGTGGCAAAATCTCCCCCTCTCTTTTTTCAGCATTAAATTACCTCTCAGACAAATTTGGCAATGGCACTTTGCGAGCTACCACTCGTCAGGCATTCCAAATGCATGGGGTCCGAAAAGAAAACTTACGGGAGGTCATCAAAACAATTATCCACTCTATGGGCTCCACATTGGCTGCTTGCGGAGATGTATCCAGAAATGTAATGGCCCCAGCCGCACCTTATGAAACAGGAGGATATCCAGCGGCCCGTGAATTGGCTAATGAAATCGCTGATTTGCTTACACCTTCTGCAGCCGAAGACTCCTATCTAGATCTTTGGGTTGATGGTGATTTGACATACAAGATACGTCCTAAAAAGATAGTCAATCACTTTCGGTCAAAACAACTTGCAGATGGTGTCTTTAGTGGTGATAAAAAGGAACCTCTATATGGAAAAACTTACCTTCCTCGTAAATTCAAATGTGCAGTTACTGTGCCTGGAGATAATTCAGTTGATCTACTAACACAAGACATTGGACTTGTTGCCTTTACTGATAAAGGTGGAGTTCTAAAAGGATGTAACGTCTACATTGGTGGAGGAATGGGACGCACCCATAACAATGAAGAAACTTTTGCTCGTTTAGCTGATCCACTTGGATATGTTTCTAAAGAGCAAATTTTACCTTTAGTTCAATCAATCTTGGCGCTTCAAAGAGATTATGGAGACAGAAAAATAAGAAGGCATGCCCGAATGAAGTATCTATTACAATCTCAGGGAATCGACTGGTTTAAAAAAGAACTTCTTAGTAATTATTTTAAATGTTCTATTAGGCCGGTCCTTCCAGAACCACCAAGAAAACTTGAAGATTATTTAGGTTGGCACAAACAAGCTGGTAAAAAATGGTTTGTAGGCATTCCGTTGTTATCAGGTCGAATAAGTGGAGACTTTAAAAAACAACTACATCAAATTGTAACTACATACCAACTAGACATCCGAATAACCCCTAATCAAGACCTTCTTCTCTGCAATATTGGAGAATATCAAAAACCAACTATTCGGCAAGCCTTAGATGATTTAGGACTTCTACATCCAGAGAGACCATCCCCGATCAACAGACATGCCATGGCTTGTCCAGCAATGCCTTTATGTGGTCTTGCTATCACAGAAGCAGAACGCATTCTGCCCAATGTCCTTAATCGAATAAGAGTTTTACTTGAAAAACTAGGCATCAAAAAATCAATACTAATTCGTATGACAGGTTGTCCAAATGGTTGCGCTCGTCCATACATGGCAGAACTAGCCTTAGTTGGAAGTGGCGTCAATGATTATCAGCTTTGGCTTGGTGGATCACCAAGTCTTGAAAGACTTGCTAAACCATACATCCAAAAATTGCCAATTGATCAACTGGAATCAAAGATAGAGCCACTTTTATTAAGCTGGAAGAAGCTGCATCCTAAAAATTCCTTCGGGGACCACATCAAAAAAATAGGTGACCATGAAGTCTATTCATTACTTGATAAATGACTTTGAGCTCCATAAATCGCTTGCTCTGATTGATATTTCCATGCCCAAAGCTGGTCACCATAACTAAAGTGCCACCACTCATTAGGGTGTTGAGCAAAACCCGCATTAACCATTGTTGCAGTTAGAAGTCTTCTTCTAAAATCCCACAAATATTTTTTTGAATTAGGGTTTTTACTTGCTTCTTCTGCATAGTAATCAGGCTGTGAAATTGATCCAATTGCATCTATTTCTCCACCCATATCTATAGGCATGCCAGTTGAATCTGCAAGAGTCAGGTCCAAAGCACCACCAGTGCTATGAGGAGGAGGAGTAGAAGGATTAAGGCTTGGCGATGCCCAAAAAGTAGCAACTAAATCAACAATTTTCTTTACTTTGTCGACATTATCTACCAAATGTCGATTTATCCCTCTAAGTCGACATTCCTTGTCTATGGAGTATTCAACCATATAAGCCTGTACAGCAATTGGGCGCCAAGCATCGTAAACAATTAATGAAAGTTCTGGGAAGCTCCTTTGAAGGGTTTGAAGAGCAATCGACAGTCTATGTATAACACCTATCCTAAGCATATAAGGATTAACTCCTTCTCCATAAGGTGCGCCTACAGCAACATAAGGATGCGGTTCTAGAAGATTACACCAAGAAGGAATCAACCTTAATGGCTCACCACATTCAACAATTGGAATATCAGACCAAGGGCGGGCCATAATAAACATCTCAGAAAATCTTCAAGGTTGAATGCATATGAAAATACTTAAAAGGTCAATTAAGATTTGCATTGCTGATCAGTCGATCCCAATGGGACTCTAATAATTTCCTTAAACAGTTATTTTTAAGTAACTCTGGATCTGATTCAAGTACTAACTGTGCTTCTTTTCTAGCCTCCTGAAGGATATCACCATCATCAGACAAACTCGCTAGTGCAAAGTCTGGCAATCCCGATTGTTTAGTTCCTAAAATCTGGCCTGGTCCCCTTAAGCGAAGGTCAATTTCCGAAATTTCAAACCCATCGTTAGAACGAACCATCACATCTAATCGCTCACGGCCATGTGAGTTAGAGCTTCCATTAACAAGTAAACAATGAGACACTGCAGCACCACGTCCAACCCGTCCACGTAATTGATGTAGTTGAGCCAAGCCAAACCTCTCAGCATGATCGATCATCATTACAGAAGCCTCAGGGACATCGACTCCAACCTCAACAACTGTTGTAGAGACAAGTACCTGATAATTGCCCAAAGCAAAGTTTCTAATTACGGTTTGCTTATCTGAACCACTCATCTTTCCATGTAAAAGGCCAACTCTAAATTCAGGGAAAATCTCCTCTGATAACTGCTTGTAAACCATTACTGCAGATCTAAGGTCAAGTTTCTCGGATTCATCTACGAGAGGCAAAACAACATAAGCTCGTTGACCGCAATTAACCTCATCACGAATCAATTGGTAAGCCTCATCTCTTTTTGCAGATGTAATAATCCTTGTCTGCACAACTTTTCTACCTGGAGGTAATTCATTAATTTGACTTATATCTAAGTCACCATGTATAGAGAGTGCAAGTGTCCTAGGGATGGGAGTTGCTGTCATAGTCAACAAATGTGGCTGTAGCCCCTTACTCAGCAATTTATTTCGTTGATGAACCCCGAAACGATGCTGCTCATCCACAATCACCAATCCCAAACGCGAAAAACTTACAGGATCTTCAAGAAGGGCATGAGTACCTATAAGGACCTTAAGAGATCCATTGCCAACGTCATCTAATATTTTTCGTCGATAAGTTCTACGAGTCGAGCCGGTAAGCAAGTCGCTTGTGACATGTAATTGAGGCAACCATTTACCAAGGGTTCGATGATGCTGTTCAGCTAGAACTTCCGTTGGAGCCATGAAAGCGACTTGCCATCCTTCTTCTACAGCATTAAGAAGGGTTGCTATAGCAACAACAGTTTTACCACAACCAACATCGCCCTGAACCAGACGAGCCATAGGCTCTTTCTGCGAAAGATCCCCTTCAATCTCATCAAGGACATTTTGCTGTGCGGTCGTCAAAACAAACGGCAACCCATCAAGGAATCTACCCACTAGTCCTTCCCTTCTACTTACTCTCTCAAAGAGAGCAGAAGGGCGTCTACGAAATTCAGCCCGTCGTTTTAAAAGACCAATTTGCAAAAGAAAAAACTCATCGAAAACAAGGCGCCTTCTAGCTAAATTCAAGGACTGCTGATCCTTTGGAGAATGTATACCAACAATTGCCTCACTTAGACTAGGCATCCCTTGGGCCTTTAAAGTTTGAATAGATAAGTGATCTGGCAACCTTTGAGCCATAGGAAGCACAGACCCAACTAAATCCCTAAACTTTTCAGCTGTTAAGCCATCTGTCAATGGATATACTGGTATCAATCGACCAATGCTTGTCGATCTAATTGTTGAACTTGTATTTTCCATGACCTCAATCAATGGGTCATTAAATGTCAATCCAAAGGTACCTTCCTTCACCAACCCACTCACAGCAACTGTTGCACCTTGAGGGTAAAGGCGAGTTTGACTCTTAATAAAAGAAAAACTACTAAATCTCTTCCCAGCAAAAAACCTAGTGACCTTGATTCGTCCAGTTAAATCCTGCAAATGCAATTCCAAGATCGACAAATTCGGATTCTTAGGGCTAGGGAATCCGTTGCATCGCCTAACTGTTGCCACCAATGTTGCAGTCTTACCAACTTCTAATGTAGAAATTCTACGAAGAGAAGAATAGTCAACATAATCCCTGGGATAGTAATTTAAAAGGTCTTTAACTAAGAGAAGGCCTAAAGAAGCGAGCTTTCCAGCAATTTTTGGACCGACCCCTCTAACCTCTACCAATGGACTATCTAGATTTAAATGCCTATCAATTTTAGATGAGCGAGCAGAAGAATCTTGATCTTGAGCAAGTTTTAACCTAGGTATAGAGATAGCCTCATCTACTTTTGTTTGTTTAATAAGTCCGTACAGAAATTGTCTAGAATCAATAACAATTCTTCTTCTACGAGACTCTGTCCAAGTTGGATACGAGCTAAATTCATCACCAAATTTTTTTATCTTTTCATGACTACTAGTAGGTAGATTCTCTAAAGGGAATGTCGAAAACTTTCTCGAAACAAATTCATGAAATCGTTCTCCTCTCCCAACAATATTCGTAAAACCTTTTTCAGACTCAATCCTCAAAGCTTGTTGAATAGGTCTAACCCAATCCAAAAGATCCTCTAATTGACTACTATTCAACCTCTTTCTTCTGAATCGGGAGGGTTCTGCCACCACTGTTCATGGGCTTGTTGAGACAAGAAACGTGCCTGCCAATGTCGCTGCTTACGCACCATAATCTGCAATTCCTGTCGGTACTGCTTTAGCTTTTGCCTACATCGACGTAACCTAGGATTATCAAATTCCAAATCAGATGATCTTAAAAGTACACAGGAAATATCCATACCATCTGAAAGCAATGGAAGATCCAATGGGAGTCGTATCCTTAAGATATTAGATGACGCTGATTGAGATTCGAGCTCACCCCTTAATACTGTCTCGAGAAGATTCCTAGGCACAAGGCTAGTAACAATACCAACCCGCATTAATTCGACATTTAAAGCATAAGAAAGATTTCTCAATCTACGGGAAAGAGCATTGTCTATCGAATGCATCCAATTCATCAAATCAATTGGATTAGAAGGTAAGATACCATTATCTAACTCATCATCTCCTAAGAGATTATTCAATTCAGTTGAGTCCTCAGAATCTATTGAAGAATCACTTTTAGACTCAATTGTTTCACCTGCCATCACAAACAAAGAGCGCAATATATCAAAACCATTTGTACTAGAATCGCTGAATTCAGAATTAAAAAAATCCATTTTATGTTCACCACTCTTCAAATCATCACCTTGTGAATTATCAGGAATACTTTCATCATCTGTATCAGTAGGGGTAAAGAGTTCATCCCTAACATCAACATCTCTTTCATAAATTAAGTCAACATCCTCATCATAGTTAGAAGTAGAAAAATCCTCAACTTTCTCAGGTTCATCTAATGGGGAGGCCAGTCCTAATTCAATAGAATTCCCATTAGAGTGGCTTAAAGGTGATGAATTATTTAATGCATTAATAATTTTCTGCTTTGACCTTTCATTATTACTGCGATGCTCCTCTTCAATTTGTCTAACCAAGTCCATCAAATGTTCGATTGTCAATAAAGATATTGAACGGGAGATCAATTCATTTACAGTTTCTTGAAAAGTATTACGAGTCTCAATCGAAAGTTTATTTAATCGATTCTGGTCTTTATCTGTTATCAAAAGGAAGATAGATTTTTTCGCCGCATCTAAAAGATCATTTCTAAGAACCTGCAAATAAAGAGCATGGTCCCTGTATATAACTGGAGCAAGCTCATTTGCTTGTTTTCGAAGATATTCAAGCTGATGAGAAGGATCAAATCGAGACAACATCTCTATTCTTTTTTAGCAGGTCAAGCTGCAGAAATAGTGGCAACTTCTGATGCAAAATCCATCTTCTCTACATCTATACCTTCTCCGAGTGTATAGCGGGTAAACCTCCTGATCTTTATATTCTCACCTATCTGACCAGCGACTTGTTTAACAAGCTGCTCAACTGTCATAGAACTATCTCGAATAAAAGGCTGCTCCATTAAAGCAAGTTCATTAAGGCGTTTAGCGATTCTCCCTTCGACTATTCGTTTCTTTATCTCATCAGGTTTACCTTCAAGGTCATCACGACCCATCTCTATGGCTTTTTCCTTATCAACTACGTCTGAAGGGATTTCATCAGTACTCACATATTCAACATTGCTACAGGCCGCTACCTGCATAGCTATGTCTTTAAGAAGGCCCTGAAATAAATCGCCTCTAGCCACAAAATCCGTCTCACAATTTAGTTCTAAAAGCACTCCTACTCTCGAGCCTGTGTGGATATAACTTCCAATTGCCCCCTCAGCAGCAATCCTCCCGGATTTCTTTTCGGCACTTGCGATACCTTTCTGTCTAAGCCATTCGGAGGCTTTATTCATATCACAATCTGACTCTGCAAGTGCTTTCTTGCAATCCATCATGCCTGCGCCGGTTTTATCACGCAGTTCTTTAACGAGCTTGGCTGATACTTCCGCCATGTGAAATCTGGTTGAATTGGATAAGGGTAATAAAAGCTTGCTAAAAATTTTTCAGCAAGTTTCGAGAACATAGCCCAAGAGTGAAATCAATCACCCTTGGGGCCAGAACCGCGATTTTCATTGCTGCCATGACGGCCTTCGTTAATTGCATCAGCAAGTCGACCTAAAACAAGCTGAACAGATCTAACAGCATCATCATTGCAAGGTATAGGAACTTCGCATAAATCAGGATCGCAATTGGTATCAAGCATTGACACCAGAGGAATATCCAATTTACGCGCTTCTAAAACAGCATTAGTCTCTCTTCTCTGGTCAACTAAAACAACAACATCAGGTAGCCGCCTCATACCTTTAAGGCCACCGAGGTATTTCTGCAGGCGTTCCAACTCACGTCTCAAGACTGCTGCCTCTTTCTTAGGCCTCATTGCAATTGCGCCACTGGATTCCATCCTCTCTAGGTCCTTTAAACGATCAATGCGAGCTTTCATAGTTGTCCAATTAGTAAGCATCCCGCCCAACCAACGTTGATTAACGTAGGCAGCCCCACATCTAGATGCCTCTTGAGCTACAACCTCTGAAGCCTGCTTTTTAGTACCAACAAAAAGGAATCTCTTGCCACTTCTTGCAGCGGTTCGAGTCCATTTGTAAGCGTTATTCATACAGACCGCGGTCTGTACAAGATCAATAATATGTACCCCATTTCTAGCGCTATAGATATAGCGCGACATTTTGGGATTCCATCTTCTTGTCTGATGCCCAAAGTGAGCACCAGCCTCCATCATCTCGGAGAGAGTAACAACTGCCATGATTGTATGGTTTCGGGTTCGCCTCCACCTGACAGGGATTAAAAGGAAAGCCTCTAAAAGGAGACCGAAACTTTAATCACCCGAAACGATCAGGTGTGCGTAATAAAATGAACATAGAGAATTTAACAAATAGACCTCACCTAAGGCCACTCAAGGATGCTTCCTTATAAAGCTCTCTTACACCAATTCGATTGAGAGGCAATCTCAAAAGCTCCATTGCTACACCTGGATGCCCAGTTGCAATCAACCACTTCAAAAGCGGTTTCAGACTTTTGACATTCAAGAGACCTCCTAAAGTCAAAACTTCCCACAAGAAGAGATGAAGTGAAGTGAATTGAATAATAAATCTGACCCTAAGTGTAGGGTGCTTTTTATAAAATAATAAGCCCATTTTAGCTCGCTCTTTTTCTACTCTTATTAAATTAGGTATTTTCTCAAGGCTGAGGGGAGGATGCCAGTGATAGCCAACGGCTTCGGGACATTTAATTAGGGCTACACCCATCTTTCTAAGTCTCTCCCCAAGTTCTAAATCTTCCCAGCCATAAAGACAGAAGCTCGTGTCAAACAACCCTGATCTTTCTAAGACTGCTTTATCAATAGCAACATTACCTGTAGCGAAGTACGCCCAGGAAAGATCACTAAGCTTATGTGGCTCATCAGTTGGCCTTTCGAAGTTAGAAGTATTAATTACAGCTCCATATGTAAAACAAAGACGGTTTGGGTGATCTCGCCATCGTCGTCTCAAAGCTCTTGAATGAGAAGCCAAAAAGTACTCAGTCACTACTAAATCACTATCAATAAAAACAATTACATCTCCTTGGGCATTAACTACCCCTTTATTACGTGCTGCGGCCGGACCTGCATGATCTTGCTCTATCAGCCGAACATGAGGAAATCGAGAAGCACTGGACCTAAGCCATTCACAAGTCCCGTCAGTAGAACCATCATCAACAATCAGGATTTCAAAACCTATTAGATCTGATGAAAGCACCTGCTTCTCGAGAGCCAACAAACACTTCTCGAGGATTGGGCGACGATTATAAGTAGGTATTACTACGCTCGGGAACATCCGAAAATATCCAACAAAACATACAGGTCACAAAACTTTAATACGCTCAAGGGGACTCTTGTGGTGAAGTTAGAACTAATTACTTTCTAATTTCTTTAGTCTGCTGCTCCTCCATTATTGGCAGTGCCTGTAACCCCATTACCTGCGCCTTCCCCTCGGCCATCATTTCTTAATTTACGCTTTTTAAATTTGCGGGCATAAGCGCGATTACGCTCCTGCTTTTCTTTCTTGAGGTTTCTCCGCTTGGCCATTTTCTAATAGCTCAAATTAAACATCTTTACCCAACCTACCTAAAAGGGGGGACAAATTGGCCATCTTCCATCTGAATAAGGCGATCTGCTACATCAACAATCCTTGGATCATGAGTAACCATCAAAACTGAAGCAGATTGTTCTTTGGCCAATTTTTTAAGCAAATCAACAACTTCTCTCCCTGTTGCACCATCAAGAGCTGCTGTTGGTTCATCGGCAAGTAATAACTTAGGTCTAGAAGCTAACGCCCTTGCAATAGCAACACGTTGCTTCTGCCCCCCAGAGAGATCTTGAGGGAGTTTGTTCAAATGGTCTCCCAAGCCAACAGTCCTAAGCCACTCTCGAGCTTGAGCTCGGCGACTTTTATAAGAAAATCCCTGCAACAAATCAGATCCCATCTGAACATTTTGTTCAGATGTTAGGCACCGTAAAAGATTATGGCCTTGAAAGATAACCCCTATTTGACGCCTTACCTTTTGGCGTAGTTTTCTAGTTGCACCTTTCAGTTGGTTACCAAAAACATACAAATCACCTTGCTGAATATCTCGTAAAGACCCTATAAGGCTTAAAAGAGTAGTCTTTCCACAACCAGAAGGTCCCGAAAGCAAAACCACTTCTCCAGGAGAAATTTGCAAAGATATCGACTGGAGTACCTGTCTTCTCATTTCATCTTTGCCATACCAATGACTAAGGTTTTTAATATCAACAGAAAATTCATTCATACAAAAAATCCCATTTTACGAAAACCATAAAAAGTAAATGATTTGATCAAAAAATCTCTGCAGGGTCAGCATCAAAAAGTCTGCGCATAGCAAGCACTGCTGATGCCATGCACATCAAGAGAATCAACATAAAGACCAACAGAGCTCTTTCAAAATCCATGCCCACAGGTAATTTTGTAGAATTACGGACAAGTGCATATAAAAGTTCGGCAGCTAAATAGGCTGGCAAGTAACCCATTACAGCAAGTAAGCCTCCCTCTCGAATCACTACGCCAATAAGAGTTTTTAAGCGATATCCCATAGCAAGCAAAGTTGCATACTCAGGTAAATGATCACAAACATCGCTATAAAGAATTTGATAAACAATTACACATCCAACGACAAAGCCCATTCCCGCTCCCAAAGTAAAAATAAAGCCTATAGATGTACTGCTTCGCCAATAATTCTTCTCAAAATCTATAAATCCTTGTTTAGTCAATACCTTTACGTCATTAGGCAAACTGATTTGAATAGATTTAGCAACGGTTTCAGGATCAAACCCTGGCTTCAGTCTTACAAGACCGATTTCGATACTCCCTGGAGGGGTTGCAGGCATAAGGTTTAGGAAAGTTTCTCTACTAGTCAATAAATTTCCGTCAGCACCAAAAGAAGGCCCTAATGCCACCAACCCAGAAACCCTTACTCTTTTTCCAGCAAGTTCGGTTTCTATGACACGACCTTCTCTAAACCATTTTTTTATTGGGCCAAACTCATTTCTAGAAAGTTCGTCAAACAAAACACGTCCAGGAGTGGTTAGCGATCGAGTCTTATCAGCTAAAGAAGGGTCATTAAATAGAGGATTCCCAGGTTCAAAACCAAGTGCCAAGATTGACCGAGTTGAAAGAGTCTTTGGATTACGCCAAAGAAGAAAGTTCCAATTGACTGGGGTTATCCCACTTACAGATTCATGCGCCATTGTTTGCACCAATCTTCGTCTTGGAAAACCGCTCATTCCAATAGAACTCATTGAGCGAGGACTTATAAGAACTAAATCAGCATCAAATAATCTATGAACCGTAACACTTGCGTCAAAAAGACCATCACGAAAACCAAGCTGCATAAACATCAGAATTCCAGCAAAACAAATTCCTGCCAAAGCAACCATCAATCTCAGAGGTTGACGCGTTAACAACAACCAAGCGAGTGGAATTCGCCTCTTCTGCCAAGAATTAACTTTCACTAGGGTTGAAAACGGGCTATCACTTTCATTCCAGTTAATCGACTTACTCTTCTTACGTATTCAGGATCTAGAGAAACCCTCACCTCCACAACCCGAGCATCAGCATCACCTGTTGGATCAGTAGAAAGTACTTTGCGTTGCCTAACCTGTGGACTAATTCGCTCAACTCTCCCCTCAAGAATTCCTTTAAACCCTCCATTTTCACTAGTAAGTGTAACCAATTGACCAACTTTTACTCTGTCCACATCAGATTCATACACCTCAATAAGAGCCTCCATAGATTTATTTGAACCGATTTCGAAAACTCCATCTTCTCCTGGACGTTCGCCAACACGAGAATGCACTCTTAGTACTAAACAATCCATAGGAGCTCTTAATTCAGTATTAACTAGGTCCACATTCAGTCCTCCCTGCTCTGCAATCGCGATATCTTTTTGACCTTCCAGCCTTATTAATTCATCCTCCTTGTTCTCCAAAAGAACTAATGCAGTAGCACCTTCAAGAACTGCTGCTTGATATCTAGAAATCTCTTTCTTCTGAAGAGCTATCTCTAACTCTAAGCTCCTCAACCTAGCTTTAATAGCATCAATATCAGCAAGGACACTGGGTCTATTATCAAAAACAGCCAATAATTCTCCTTCCTTGATCAAATCTCCTTCCTGAGCGTGGAGTGACAAGATTCTTGGAGTACCGCCAAAACCAGTGATTGGAGCTGCCAATCTTCGGACATCGCCATACGGTTCCAATCGTCCAAGTGCCGCAACTGCCTCAAGAGAAATTGGGACTTCAGGAATCAGGGAATTATTAGAGATTGGCTGATTTTTCCTGTACAGATTCCCAAAACCTATTGATATAAAGGCTCCCAAAAAAAGGCTTAGAACTATTCCACGAGACCAAGAGCTTAAATAGGTGGAGGCTCGTCGAACAAAAGAACTTCCAAATAATGATCTGCCCAAGAAGGACTGAATGCCTTCGCTAAGATCATCCTTGTTTTGTCGTTGCGCTTCTGTTGACGGCAATAGTTTATTTGGGCTTCATATCTAACAATGGTAGATGGAGAATCTAAAAATTCTGCATCTACTTCCAACAAAGCCGTGTGAAAAACCTTTAAATAGCCTTTAACTACATTCATAAATCCTAATTCATCTTGCCTATCATAAGGCCTAATGAATTGAACAAAAGGTGAAAAAATAGTTCCCCAGGAAGGCAATTCTCTAACTTGTTTAAAAGAAGGAGTTTGTATATTCATAAGTCCATTTAATATAATTTTTGGCAATTGATCTCCAACAGGAGAGAGATCAACTATTGCAGCAGAAATGCCGGCAGGCCCTGCAACAACATCCACTCCAAAAACAGGTAGGTCGAAAGTAGGGTCGGGGAAAAAGACACAATGAAAAATTTGCAAGTTCTTGCCTAGCTTGGCTATCTCAACATGTAATTTTCTTACCCCTCTACATTTATAAAACTGATTACTTATTACAAGCTCTTCTCCTTCCAATTTCCCAAAAATAATTTTCGATTTAGGATCTAACTCCAAGATCGAAAGATCAGGCAAAGATCCAATTTCATCTGTGATGATCTCTTCAAGAGACTGGACAAGTGGATGAAGACCCTGCACGCTAAGAAAAGAAGAAAACAACAATATTGCTATTTCGAGCAGAATGGATTTCTACCAAAGAGCCCTGAAAAGCTCCATTCACGAGCCCAAAATCATTGATTGGTCTCTCCAAAATGGGACAAAATGCGTTATGGCCCCCATGCCAGATGCTCCTCTTACATGTCTCGATTTTTGGTGCAAAGCAGGCAGTTCTGTAGAAGAGCCTGGGGAAGAAGGAATGGCTCACTTTCTTGAACACATGGTATTCAAAGGGAGTCACAGCCTAAACGCTGGAGAGTTTGACAAACAGATTGAAGAACTTGGGGGCAGTAGTAATGCAGCGACAGGGTTCGATGATGTCCACTTTTATGTCCTTGTACCACCAGATTCCGCATCAGAAGCTCTAGAACTACTTCTTAATCTTGTATTGACACCATCTCTCACTTCAGATGCGTATTACCTAGAGCGAGAGGTTGTCTTAGAAGAGATAGCCCAATACAACGATCAACCAGAAGAACAACTTATACAAAAGCTTTTAGAAACCTGTTGGGGAGAACATCCATATGGAAGAAAAATTCTTGGATTTGAAGCAAGTCTTAAGTCAAGTGAACCAAAAAGAATGAGAGCATTCCACAACCGCAATTATGTTGGCAAAAATTGCTGCATTTCTATAGCTGGCGTAATACCTGAAGGTATTAAAGATTTACTCACAACAAGCAAACTTGGTGAATTAACAAAGGGCAAATTAAATCTTGAGAAGGTCCTCAATGGCTCAGAGCCAAAATTTAATGCTGTTCATCATGAAATTGAAATTGAAAGATTGGAATCCGCTCGTTTACTCATGGCCTGGCCTCTACCGCCTGCAAAAAATCAAAAAATGATAATGGGGGCTGATTTAACAACTTCTCTTCTCTCCGAAGGTCGAAGAAGTCGTTTAGTTCATCATTTAAGAGAAGAGTTACAAATAGTTGAATCAATAGATATGGATGTAACTGTTTTGGAGCAGGGCAGCATCATCATGCTTGAAGCCTGTTGCCAAGAAAAAAACTTGCTCAAAGTCGAAAAAGAAGTTTTCAAACAACTCACTTCTGGTCTTTATTCTTGTCCAAGCGATGTTGAAATAAATCGAGCTCGTCAATTAGTCAAAAGTGGACACTGCTTTAGCCTAGAAGCATCAAGCCAAGTAGCTGGATTAGCTGGCAGTCAAGTTCTTTGGGGGCGGTCAGCGTCACTTTTAGAACCTCTGAAGCACTTTTCGTATTGGACTCCAGATCAAATTCATCAAGAAATCTTCCCATTACTCTGCCCAAAAAATAGCTGCACAATTTTGGCCAGGCCAAAGAAAAAATAACCATGTTTCCTATTGACCTTGTTTTAGACCCCATTGCTGTTCCCGGAATCGTTTCAGGAAAGTTATGGATAAAAGGTGGCAGTGGACAAGACCCAACTGGTCAAAAAGGCATACATCAACTCCTTAGCTCATTACTTAGTCGAGGATGTGGACCCTTCTCCCATATAGCTCTTGCAGACTTAGTAGAGGGTTCAGGCGCTGGACTTAGATGCGATACCTATGAAGACGGCCTTCTCATTAGTCTGAAATGCTCGGACCAAGACATAAAAAAACTTCTACCGATTCTGGGCTGGATGATGACAGATCCTCATATGGAATCGGGTCAGGTACTTCTTGAACGAGAATTAAGCCTTCAAGCAATTCAAAGACAAAAAGAGAACCCATTCCAACAAGCTTTCGATGGATGGAGACAACTTGCCTATGGCAATGGACCCTATGGACATGACCCATTAGGTCTTATTGAAGACATACGTCAAATTCACCGCGATGATTTAATGCCTATAGCGAAAAATCTTAAAGCAACAAAATCTGTGTTAGCTCTTTCGGGAACCATCAATAAAAAGGTAGTTGAAGATTTAAAAATTCTAGAGCCGTTTTCTTCACTATCTCAACACAAGCCGCTAACACAGAAAAAGCCGAAAATCAGGAACACTTCATATGAAGGACAAGGTCTTTCACCCTCCAATATCACCCTTCAATCTATAAACACTGGTCAAGTAGTCATAATGTTTGGCATGCCTACTGTTCCACATGGTCATCCTGATGACTTAGCTTTACGTTTATTGAATTCCTATCTTGGTTCAGGAATGTCAAGTCTACTATTCAAACGTCTAAGAGAAGAACATGGCGTAGCTTATGAAGTAGGTGTTCATCATCCAGTAAGAGAACAAGCTGCTCCTTTTGTACTTCATGCATCGACTAGCGAGGAAAAATCTCTACTGACTCTAGAATTACTTATTAGCAGTCTCTTAGACTTAAAGGATAAAGTTCTAACAAATGAAGATTTATCTCTGGCAAAAGCCAAATTTGCAGGTCAAATGGCTCATTCAAAACAAACAACTAGCCAAAGAGCTGAACGAAAAGCTCAATTAAGAGGAATGAATCTACCCGACGACTATGACATGACAAGCCTTAAGGAAATTAAATCAATTCAACCAATGGGCTTACGTGATATCGCAATTCAATATCTTAGGAAGCCTTTACTCAGTCTTTGCGGTCCAAAAGCTAGTCTTGAAAAGCTATCTAAATACTGGGATAAATATCAATATATTTAATTCAAAGGTTACTCATCTTCTGCATTGAGCCTTAACACCAATCGGTCTAAAGGAATTAAAAATGTTCCTCGGCGGAACCTCACGGCCCCAACCCCCTGAGGTTTAAGTCCAACCAATTCCCCAAGCTCATCAAGAGAAACCAAGTCAGGAGGACGGAGCATAGGCATTGGCTCTGCCGTCTTTAAGTATGGCAAAGGTGAATCTATCGAAACTTGATCTCCAACTTTTAGTTCCATAAAGATAGTCAAATGCTTAGTGTTCCATACACTAAGGGACAAGCTGTAGTTTTAATGTGCGGGGCCTAGAGATCTTTAGCGGAGCACTGGCAAGTCTATTGATATTAATAGTTGGTGGGTTCCTTCAAGCAGCAATTCTAGTGCCCGAGCCAGCAGTATCTCTAAAAGTGATGAATCTTGCCAGCACATGGCAAGTCCCTTTTCTTCTAATCTCTTCATTGGTTTGCGGGCCAATAATCGGAGTAATCGCAGTCATTGCCTATATCACAATCGGATTATTGCATTTGCCAATCTTCACTGAAGGTGGTGGCATGACATATCTTCTGAACCCTGGATTTGGTTACCTTATTGGCTTCATTCCAGCCGCATGGGTTACTGGAGGACTTGCTCGAACAAATCATATGAATAAACCGTTACCTCTAACTATATGTTCACTTTTTGGAGTTTTTTCTTTGCATTTTTGCGGAATAGCTAATTTAATTAGAGGGATGATTTTTAACAATTGGTCAGAGAGCTTCTCTCAACTAGTATTCATCTACACGATTGGTCCTCTCCCAACTCAAATCATGCTATGTGCCTGCGTTGGGATTGTAGCCGTACTACTACGACGATTACTATTAATAGAATGAGACGCAACACATTAAACTCAATCCAGATATTAATGGTAAGCATCTTACTTGTACTGACCGATCAGATAAGTAAACATTTGGCAAGAAATTATTTAATTTTCGGCAATGAATATTCTTTTCTTCCTGGAATAATTCAATTGCGATTAGTCAGTAATAAGGGTGCGGCTTTTAGTATCTTCAATAATGCAACTCCATTCCTTGCATTATTAAGTCTTGTAGTAGCAGCCTTCTTGTTTTTCTGGATCCTTGGTTCAGCCCCTTTCAATTTTTGGAAAGGCCTGGGACTAGGTTTTCTACTTTCTGGAGCTATCGGTAACGGTATCGACAGATTCAGGTTAGGCTATGTCACAGACTTCTTGCAAATAATCCCTTTTAACTTCCCAATTTTCAATTTTGCAGATATAACGATAAACATTGCTTTAACCTTTTTCTTGATCGATTCCTTGACTGCTCGTAACAAGCAAAAAAATATTCATTGAAAAAGCTAATTTCATGTTCACTCATTTCACCTTAAAATATTCCTAACGAATACACAGATGCAAAGGAATCGACTATTACTTTTTATCTCTGTAATCCTTCTAGGAATAATCGTAACCGGGACAATTTTGGGAAGTGTTTTCAGATTGTTAAATGAAATTAGATATTATCTAGAATATTTCCTTCCATATTGGCTAGTAAGCCCTGTCCTTCTTCTATCAAGTTTTCTGCTAATTGCTACTTTTTACCAAATTGGTTTGCCGTGGCTTTCCAAGAAAAAAAAGGAGAGATTCTCAAGTAAGAGAAAATCATCAAGATTTCCTGAACCTCCAGAAAACAAACGTCAAGCAGCTCAACAAAGCTTAAAAAGTATTGATCAATTGGTGAGTCGTATTCAAGACAAAATTGCAAAGCAAGGTCTCGTCCAAGAAAGAGAACGCATTGCTCAAGAACTAGCTAGAGGAGATCTTGTAGTCGTGATTTTTGGAACAGGGTCAAGTGGCAAAACATCCCTAATCCGAGCTCTCCTAAGTGAAATCGTTGGAGAAGTATCAGCATCAATGGGATCTACTAATACCAGTCAAGTGTACAGACTTAGATTAAAATCATTTCAAAGAGGTATTCAAATAGTTGACACCCCTGGGATTCTTGAATCAGGTATAGATGGCATTAGCCGTGAAAAAGAGGCGAAAAATCGTGCCAGCAAAGCCGACTTAATGATTGTCGTAGTAGATAGTGACCTTAGAGCGGAGGAATGGGAAATAATCCGTAGTCTTTCTAATCTAGGTAAAAAACTACTCTTAGTCCTCAACAAATGTGATCTGCGGAGTGAAAAAGAAGAAAAAAAGCTAATCGCCGTTTTAAGAAGTCGTTGTAAAGGGGTTGTCCATCCAGAAGATGTAGTCAAAGCAAGTGCATCTCCACAATCTATCCCTAGACCAGGTAAAAGGCCTTGGCAACCAGATCCGGAGATTGAAGCTTTATTAAACAGATTAGCCAGTGTTCTTCATGGTGAGGGAGAGGAACTGTTGGCTGATAATATCCTTCTTCAATGTCGACATATTGGTGACGTAGGGAGATCGCTACTAGATAAACAACGCCAAAAAGAAGCCCGTAATTGCGTTGATCGCTATAGCTGGATAAGTGGAGGCATATTTGCCGTTACGCCATTGCCAGGGATTGATTTCCTTGGAACTGCTGCAGTAAATGCCCAAATGGTAATGGAAATAGCAAAAATATATGGCTTACAGCTAAATAAAGACCGAGCTCAAGAACTTGCAGTTTCGGTTGGTAAAACGCTTGCTGGGCTAGGCATTGTAAAGGGAGGAGTTGGCATTATTGGTGCTGCTCTTCGTATTAACCTTCCCACAGCACTAATAGGTATTGCCATACAAGGTATTGCTTCTGCTTGGTTGACGCGGATAGCAGGAGCAAGTTTCATTACATACTTCCAACAAGATCAAGATTGGGGAGATGGTGGAATACAGGAAGTTGTTCAACTCCACTACGATCTCAATCGAAGAGATTCTTCACTAGAAAAGTTTCTTCAAACCGCTTTAAGGAAAGTGGTTGATCCATTAAGGCAGGGAAAACGTCGAGAACTCCCACCTCGTTCATGGAGTCAAATGAGGGAGGAATCATTGGACCACGAGCATCCAGAAGTGTAACTAAAAGTAGGTAAACTATTCCTATTAGTACCGAGAAAGCGCCAGTAACAATTGCTACCCAACGTCCTTTTCGAGATGGTTTCGTCATTTATCAAACTCCTCTAAAGAACTATTCAATAATTCAGCTAATTTTTCAATGTGTTTTTTCTTAGTATAGGGGTTACCAAAAACCGCTTTTAAATAATACCGGCCATCAACAACAGGTCTAGAAAGCATCAGTTGTTCATCTAATAAGTTCTTCCTAGTGGATAAAGCCCAAGCTTCAGTTTTAGCGTTATCAAAATTCTTCGGAGTAATTGCAATTAGATGCAAAGGTCCACTTAAGATCTTTAATCTTGAAGAATCAATCATCTTTTGGAAACACTTGCGGCGTTCAATTGCCCCCTCCAATATGAGTTGAATACCCTCCTCTCCCAATTGGCGTAATCCAAGCCATAGCTTTAGAACCTCAGCAGGCCTGGTCCCTTGAAGACCTAACTCACCACCATGTGTATCATCTAATGGCGGC
>CACPJY010000007.1 GCA_902634405.1 uncultured Synechococcaceae cyanobacterium | reverse complement strand
CGAAAGATAACTTTTGGAGTTCAGGCCCAACTGGACCTTGTGGACCATGCTCAGAAATTTATTACGACTTCAAACCTGAACTTGGAGATAAGCAAATTGATCTCGAAGATGACACTCGATTTATTGAGTTCTATAACCTGGTATTTATGCAATACAACAGGGATGCAAAAGGAACCCTCACACCACTAAAGCAAAAAAATATCGATACGGGATTAGGACTAGAACGCATGGCACAAATTTTGCAAAAAGTACCAAACAATTATGAAACAGACCTCCTATTCCCAATCATCCAAATAGTGACATCTCTCACTAATATTGACTATCAAACAAGTGAAGATCAAATCAAAACATCATTCAAAATAATTGCAGACCATAGCAGAGCTGTAACACATTTAATTTGTGACGGTGTTACAGCAAGCAATCTCGGAAGAGGATACGTCCTAAGACGATTACTAAGAAGAATGATTCGCCATGGTCGCCTCATAGGAATCAACAAACCTTTTTTGCCTTGCATAGGATCAGCGGTGATTGAAATGATGGGATCGGCATATCCAGATTTATCCAAAAGACGAACTATAATTTTGGAAGAATTAGAAAGGGAAGAAACGCGATTTTTAGAAACTCTTGAAAGAGGTGAAAAGTTATTAGCAAATATTCTTAGAGGTAAGGATAAAGAAATAACAGGTAAAGAGGCATTCGAGCTTTATGACACATATGGATTCCCTCTAGAGCTGACACAGGAAATCGCGGAAGAAAAAGGTTTTCAAGTTGATCTTAAAGGATTTGAAGTTGCCATGAAAGAACAACGTCAACGAGCAAAAAATGCAGCTATAAAGATTGACCTAACTATGCAAGATGCAATCGACAAAGTAGCTAGTGAACAAACAAAAACCGATTTCCAAGGCTATCAATCACTGAAACAATCGAGCACAGTGAAAGCCCTTGTAGTGAATGGTGAGATATCAACAAAAGCTATAGCAGGAGACATTGTTCAAGTAGTGCTTGATAAAACACCGTTTTACGGTGAAGCAGGAGGACAAATTGGTGATCAAGGAAAATTATTGCATTCTGAATTTACATCTAGCGATTTATTAGTAACAATAAATTCAGTGGTTAGGAAACGCGATGTTTTTATTCACCTAGGGAAAATAGACAAAGGCATACTCAAAGTAGGTGATTTATTATCCAGTCAAGTTGACACAAAATTGCGAAGACAAATTCAGTCCCATCACACTGCAACTCATCTATTGCAATCTGCCTTAAAGCAAGTCGTCGATCAAAGTATTGAGCAAGCAGGGTCACTAGTCGAATACGATCGCCTTAGATTTGATTTTCGCTCATCTCGAGCAATAACCACTGATGAGATATTAAAAATAGAGTTATTAATTAATTCATGGATTTCTCAAGCGTGCACTGTTGAAACATCAATGATGACAATAGACGAAGCTAAAGGCTCTGGTGCAATAGCAATGTTTGGTGAAAAATATGGTGATGTCGTACGTGTAATTAATGTTCCAGGGATCTCTATGGAATTATGTGGTGGCACTCATGTCAGCAATACTTCTGAAATAGGACTTTTTAAAATAGTGAATGAAATCAGCGTATCATCTGGAGTAAGACGAATTGAGGCAATAACCGGTTTAGCTATTCTAAATTATCTCAACGAACGAGAAGAGGTGGTTAAAACACTTGGTAAAGAACTTAAAGCTCAGCCAAACGAAATTTTAGAAAGAGTCTTAGGTCTAAGGGAAGAGCTAAAAACAGCGTCCAAAAATCTCATTAAAGCCTTGGAAGATTTAGCCTTACAAAAGGCTATGGCTCTAACAGATGAAGCAATATCTATAAATGGTAGGCAATTATTGGTTTCTCGTCTAGACGGAGTTAATGGATCGGCAATGCAAATGGTAGGACAAAGCCTTGTTAACAAACTTGGCGAAAAAGCTGCCGTGGTCCTTGGGGGGCTTCCAAGGCCTGAGGATCAATCAAAAGTTAGTCTAGTAGTCGCTTTTGGAAAAGAAATTATTTCAGACAAACTTAGAGCAGGTGATTTTGTTGAGATAATCGCAAAAATCTGTGGTGGTGGTGGTGGTGGTAGACCTAATATTGCGCAAGCTGGTGGGCGTAATGGTCAAGCCTTAGATGAAGCATTGTGCTATGCAAAAAATCAACTCGAAAGCCTATTAAATTAAATTACTCAAGATAAGTAATTTGGTTTAAACTCATTTCGAGATGATCCATTAAACGACGAGCATCAGTAATTTTTAATTGCCCACTATTAATTGAAAATTCACTCGCAACACGTAATCTTTCTAGCAATTGTTGCGGATCATGTTCCATAGCTTTAAGGACATCCGAATTGGTATTACCCCGTACAACATGGTCAACCTTATACCCTCCTCCATTAGCCAAGCGAATATTCACAGAATTAGTACTTCCAAAAAGATTATGATAATTACCCATTACCTCTTGATAAGCTCCTCCTAAAAACATTCCAATGAAATATGGCTCACCATTATTCAATGAATGTAATTCCAGTAGAGGCTTTGGAGTACCATTATCAATAAATCTTGAAAACTTACCATCAGAATCACAAGTTAAATCAGCAAAATCTCCTAATTGATCAGGCTTTTCGTCCAAGCGATGTATAGGCATTACAGGAAATAACTGTTGAATTGCCCAGGTATCAGGTGCAGAGCGAAAAATAGATAAATTCGCATAATAAGTACTAGCCAAAGCAGCGCGTAGATTATTTAACTCATCAGGAATAGATAATTCCTGATCCAAACAATCTAGAAGAGCTTTCGCACAAGCCCATGTTAATTGTTCTGCGGCAGCTCTTTCTTCTATGCCGAGATATCCCAACCGGAAAGCATTTAAAGCATCATCTTTAAACTTAAGAGCATCATTCCATGCCTCTTGGAGGCATGAGATTTTCAGTTGAGAGTCTTCAAAGTTCGCCTTAATATTACTCAATGTCTCTCGCAAGTTGCGAATTATCTGAGATTCATCTGGTTTGACACTAGGAACACTACCAAGTACTGAACTTGCACCTAAGACATTGAAAACCAAAACCGAAAAATGACTTGCGATGCCCCTGCCGCTCTCACTTACTAAGGTTGGCATTGAAATATTATTTACTTGGCATGTTTCCTTAACAGTAGCAACAACATCATTGGCATAGTTTTGAAGAGAGTAATTTGTAGACGCTGTCGATGCAGTCTGACTTCCGTCATAGTCAATACCTAGACCACCACCAACATCCAAATAACCCATAGGTGCACCAAGGCGTTTTAGTTCTACATAAATTTGACCAGCTTCCTGTAGTGCATCTTTAATCACAGCTATGTCATTAATCTGACTACCAAGGTGAAAGTGCAATAACCTCAGATCATTCAATAAATTTGCTGAGCGTAAAACTTGAACCGTCGAGAGTATGTCTGGCAGAGACAATCCAAATTTGGCTTTTTCTCCTACAGAATTCTTCCATCGTCCACTACCACTACTACTAAGTTTTGCTCTAATCCCAATTAATGGTGCAGCACCAAGTTCTCGACTAGCTGAAATAATACGATCAACTTCATCAACCTGTTCAATCACAACAACAGGCTGCCTACCTAATTGCCTAGCTAAGATAGTTGTTTCAATATAACGTTGATCTTTATAGCCATTGCAAATCAATAAAGCGTTTGGATCATCTATTAAAGATAAAGCGATAAGAAGTTCTGCCTTACTCCCAGCCTCTAGTCCAAAGTTCCATCGACGTCCACAAACGACTAACTCTTCTAAAACATGTCGTTGTTGATTACATTTAACTGGGAAAACACCTTGATATGTGCCTGTATAACTGTATTTACTGATGGCTTGTGCAAAAGCACTATGAAGGCGCTCCAAACGATCTTCCAAAATATCATCAAACCTAATCAAGAGAGGCAATCCAAGATTCCTGCCCTGTAAATCAATTACTAGATTCATCAAATCTAGAGTTTTCCCTTGATCACCCTGGGGATGGACACTGACATGTCCGTTGTCATTAATAGAAAAATAGGGATTTCCCCAGCGCTTAAGGCCGTACAACCTTGCGCTATCACGAACTGACCACTTGCTCTGTTCTGGAGAATGACTCACCTTGTGTCTTAGGAAGAGGTCCGAATCCTCAACAACATTGAAACAAAATAATTAGTTCTAACTCAAAAATCTAAAGAGAATTTAAGGAGAAGATAATTATTCTTCTTGCCAACTGGGTAGCTGGAAGCTGACTATAGCCAAGTACTAATTTTTTAACTGCATGACTTCCGAGCGAACCTTTGTGGCCATCAAGCCAGATGGTGTACAACGTGGGCTAATCGGGCAAATCCTCAATCGTTTTGAGCAGAAAGGTTTCAAACTCGTAGGACTCAAACAAATCACACCGAGCAGAGAACTAGCAGAAAAGCACTATGGAGTGCACCGAGAAAGACCTTTTTTTGCAAATTTGGTTGGGTTTATAACCAGTGGTCCGGTAATAGCAATGGTTTGGGAGGGAGATGGCGTAATTGCTAACGCAAGGAAACTGATAGGTGCCACTAAACCCCTAGAAGCAGAGCCTGGAACAATCCGTGGTGATTTAGCCATCAACATTGGTCGAAATGTTATCCATGGCTCTGATGCACCAGAAACTGCCACCTTCGAAATCAACCTCTGGTTCAACCCTTCTGAGCTAAATGACTGGTCACCATCCGATCAGTTATGGCGGGTAGAAGAATAAGCAGGAGGACAAAAGAGTAAGAAAATATTTAGCGAAAACGAGCTCCCCCTCCAAGATGAATCTTTAATTGCTGGGATCTAAGAAAAACGATCCCAGCAGAAAGATTTCATTAACCGCCTATCTTCGGGAGCAAACGAATGCCCAAGTATGTCGGCAGTAATCCATTCAGCAGTTATTGCAGCCAAAAGCACACCATTTCGATGATGCCCAGTCGCAATCCACAGTCCTGATATTGGAGATAAACCTAAAATTGGTGCTTCATCAGGTGTACAAGGCCGAAAACCCCACCATCTTTCCATCGGTGGCCATTCACTAGCTACCGGCAATAAAGACTTCAATCCTTTCTGCAATGCCTTTTGTCCAGACGGAGTAAGTCCCTCACTAAATCCAGCATCTCTTTCACTAGTAGCTCCAACTACTATCAAGCCATCTTCTCTAGGAACAAGATATGTACCCGGACCAAAAATAATTCTTTTTAGTACATCACGCGGTCCTTGCACGGACAACATCTGACCTTTAACAGGTTCTATCGGCAGAACATTCAATAAATTGTTACTCCATGCGCCACTACATAACACAGCCTGTCTTGCCAACAAAGTTTTTAATTCACCTTCTGCGGTACAAATATTGACACCCTTAAAACCATTTTGATCTTCTAAGATTTCTTTTACATCAACACCTTCTTGAAAATTCACTCCTAAGGACACACAAGCTCTCTCAAGGGCTCTCATTAATCTACGACGATTATCTATTTGGCTATCCTGTTTAAATAAAATCCCAGCCTCCCAATGTGAAGCAATGCCGAAGACTTCTCGCTCTAAGTCACATCTATCTAGGCACTCACCATATCTAACTGTAGAAAAATCATCTCTGGAAGAAGATGACAAAAATGGAACAATAATCCCGCAGTTTCTAAGCCCACATGAAATACCGCTATCAATTTCAATCTGATGAACCCATTGCTTAACACGCTCCAAACTTTTCCGGCCTAATTTAAGCAGATCACCACTCAAGCCCTCTGCATGAGGAGCCAGCATTCCAGCTGCAACAAAACCCGCAGCCTCACTTCTACGCCGACTTAAGACCTCAACAGATCTACCCTCCCGTGCAAGTCGATGAGCAACGGACAAGCCCATCAAGCCACCACCCAAAATAAGCAAAGGATCTTTTTTAACTGAAGCCATCTTCCCTAAGAAGGCAGACTTTAGAATTTAGTGTTTCAGATCAAGCAACTACAAACAAACTATCCTCTATTTCATAGGATTGCTTTATCTTTCAAAAACTGATGGCAGAAGTTCAAGAAGCATGGGAAGCGGTCATCGGACTAGAAACCCATGTTCAACTAGGTACACAAAGCAAGATTTTCACATCAGCATCAACAGCCTTTGGAGACAGTCCTAACACCCACATCGATCCTGTCGTCTGTGGATTACCAGGAACACTCCCTGTGCTTAATAAAAAAGTACTCGAATACGCAGTTAAAGCTGCGATGGCGCTCAATCTAAAAATAGCAAGTCATAGTAAATTTGATCGAAAACAGTATTTCTACCCAGACCTACCAAAAAATTATCAAATTTCTCAATACGATCAACCAATTGCAGAAGATGGGTGGATCGAAGTAGAAGTCTCAGAGAAAGGGAAAGACACATACCTCAAAACAATCGGTATTGAACGCCTCCATATGGAAGAAGATGCAGGCAAATTAGTGCATGCTGGAAGTGACAGGTTGGCAGGATCAACATATTCTCTAGTTGATTACAATCGTGCGGGAGTTGCGCTGGCTGAGATAGTAAGCAAGCCTGATCTCAGGACAGGCAGAGAAGCAGCTGAGTATGCATCAGAAATTAGAAGAATCATGCGATACCTCGAAGTTTCCGACGGCAATATGCAAGAAGGCTCACTCCGATGCGACGTAAATATTTCTGTTCGCAGAGGGCCAAAAGCGCCTTTTGGTACGAAAGTTGAAATTAAAAATATGAATTCATTTTCTGCAATTCAAAAAGCCTGTGAATACGAAATTCAGCGTCAAGTCACCGCATATGAAGCCAACGAACAAGTAATTCAAGAAACAAGATTATGGGATGAATCAAAGCAACTAACCAAAAGCATGCGTACCAAAGAAGGAGCAAGCGACTACAGGTATTTCCCGGATCCTGACCTTGGTCCAATTGAAGTGAGCAGAGCGGAAAAAGAAAACTGGGAAAAAGAACTTCCAGAACTTCCAGCCAGTAAAAGAAAGCGTTACGCCAAAAATTTTGGACTCTCGCAATACGATGCGAGAGTGCTTACAGATGAGAAAGGAATGGCAACGTATTTTGAAGACGTTGTTAATGAAGGTGCAAACCCAAAATCTGCTGCCAATTGGATCACAGGTGACATTGTTGCCTACATCAAAGCTAAAAAAATATCGTTTTCAGAATTAGCATTAAAACCCAAACACTTAGCCGAAATGGCAATAATGATCGACAAAGGAACCATTAGTGGAAAAATTGCAAAAGAAATTCTTCCTGAACTACTAGATGAAGGGGGCTCACCTAATACAATTGTCAAAGAAAAAGGATTAGGGATGATAAGCGATCCTGTAATAATTACAAATTTAATTGATGAGATGTTAATGCTATACCCTAGTGAGGTAGAAGCATTTAGAGGTGGGAAGAAAAAGCTTCAAGGTTTTTTTTGTTGGACAACTAATGAAAAAGACTAGTGGGAAAGTGGACCCTAAACTTGCAAATAGAATCCTCTTAGAAAAACTAAATTTATAAATTGACTTAAATCATTAAGTTTACTGTGTCTAACCAAGTGTTTGGATCACCTCGATTGTCAATAATAAAATCTGCGTATTTTCTTTTGACAGACAAAGGCCACTGGGCCTGAATACGAAAACTCGCATCTTTCAGGCTAATTTTATCTCGCTGCATTAAACGCTCATATTGTTGTTCGATATCACAATCAATCAACCAAATTTCACTACAAAGATCAGTAAATCCCGCCTCGAATAAGAGGGGAATCATTAAAACCAAAGCAGGCTCTCCCTTATAAAACTCTAAATCTAAAAGAAATTTCCTATAAACAAAGGGATGAATCAATTGCTCGAGCCAATAGCGTTCAGCCGAGTTGGAAAAAACAATATTTCCTAGACTTTTACGATCTATGCAGCAACTCAGTTGAGAGTCTTTAGCCCGAACTTCATCTCCATACCTAGCTAAAACTGCATCAATGAGAGTAGGGTTAGATGTAAGCGCTTCGCGTGAATACAAATCAGCATCAAGTATTGGGAGATTTTTGCTATCACATAAAAATCTACTAATCGAGCTTTTACCACTAGCAATGCCCCCCGTCAGGCCGATTCGTCTCTGCAAGCCAAGCCATTTAGGGAATTTAGACAAAGTCCTCAAACCATCTGACATGAACAACGAAGAAAATGAATTGACTGAAGAAAAAAAGGCGTATGGGAAAGAAAAAGAAATTGATGCTCGATGGAGAGTTATACCAGGAGGTATAACAGCACCTAATGGATTTCAAGCAGCTGGCATCTGTGCTGGGCTAAAGAATTCAAAGAAGAAAGATCTAGCTCTCCTTCTTGCCCCAGAAGGAGCTATTTGCTCAGGTAATTTTACTTCCTCGCTAGCCAGAGCAGGCTGCATAGAGCTTTGCAAAGAAACTATTGAACAAAAGGCTGGGCAAATAAGAGGAGTGATAATTAATTCAGGACATGCAAACGCATGCACCGGTGAAAGAGGAATTAAAGATACTTTATTCTGTACACAAGAGGTTCAGTCTTTGCTCAATTTGAGCGAAAAAGAAATTTTGATGAACTCGACCGGAGTAATTGGAAAAACAATTCCGATAGAGAAAATTAAATCAAATCTAAAAGAATTAATTTCAAATTTAAGCGAAGATGGGGGAGGAGATGCTGCCCAAGCAATATTAACTACTGATTTAAAGACAAAAGAAATAGCTATAGAAACTAATTTTGGGGAAGAAAATATAAGGATAGGAGGTATGGCTAAAGGATCAGGAATGATCGAACCAGACATGGCAACAATGCTGGGCTATATAAGTTGTAACGTAAAGGTAGACTTTAAAACTTGGCAAGAGATAGTTTCAAAAGCCGTAGACAAATCATTTAACATGATCACGGTAGATGGAGATACAAGTACAAATGATTGTGTACTCGCATTTAGTTATGGGAGAGAATTAGATGAAAAATATTTAGCCAAGCTTCAAGAGGGGGTTGACTTCATCTGCAAGTATCTAGCAAGATCAATAACACGAGATGGAGAAGGGGCTACATGCTTATTTAGCGTTCGCGTTAGTGGAACAAAAGATAATGATTCAGCAAGAAAAATAGTAAAGGAGATTTGCAAATCTAGCCTAGTAAAGACTGCGATACATGGATGCGACCCAAACTGGGGAAGAGTTATAGCTGCTATTGGCAGATCTGGGGTCGAAATAAATCTAGATGAGTTAGAGATAAGAATTGGAGATGTATTTCTAGTTAAGAATGGTGTAGAAGTTGAATATAGAGAGGAAGAGGTATCCCATTACATGAAAGAAAAGCAAAGAGGTGAATATCTTATTGAGGACGAAATAGAGATAGAGATAGAGGTAGGAAAAGAGGCTGGAACAAGCATAGGATGGGGATGCGATTTATCGGCAGAATACGTAAAAATTAATAGCGAGTACACAACATAATTATTTGGTTGGAATTAAAAATACCTCAGAGAGAGAGATAATGAGAGAGTAAGCAAGAAGAAAATAGTAATAGTATGATGGGGAAAATTCTTTTAGTAAGGAAATGCGAATATCCGTCTTAGGGGGGGGGCATAGGTTCTACAGCAGGAAGGTGCCATAGAGCTGCATTGTCTCTTGATGGACATTTCAAAGTCGACAGTGGTGTATTTAGTAGAGATTCGGTTAAGAATAAAAGTTCTGCTGAAGAATGGAAAATATCATCTAAGGAAACATATGACAACATTCAGGAAATGAGTCAAAACAGGAAAACAAAGACATTGTTGATACTAACTCCAACAAATATACATATGAATAATCTAATAGAAGCTAAAGATTTTTATAAAAATATAATATGTGAGAAAGCACTATGTACAAATATAAAAGAAGCTATCAGACTTAGGAGTGAATTGAATAATAATAAGCTGGTGGTGATTTATAATTATACTGGATACCCAATGGTGAAAGTAGCAAGAGAAATAATTTTAGACTCTAAATTAGGTGATGTGTTAGAAATTCATATGAGAATGCCACAAAGCAGCTTTTTAAAGAAAGCAAGTTCGGTTGGGAATGAAAAATATGGACCTCAATCGTGGAGATTAAAAGAAGAGGCTATACCAAATATTGATTTAGATCTAGGAGCACATCTACATAACCTAATGAATTATATAACAAGAGAAAAGGCGAGAGAAGTCATAGGTGTGCAAAAGATATCGCAGGTTTACAAGGTAGTAGACACAAGCGAATATATATTTAGGACAAATAATGGAGCAATAGGTAGTATGAAATATGGAAAGTCGAATTTATATGATGACAATGGCCTTAGCTTTGAAATAGTAGGCAGCTTGGCAACAATTAGATGGTACCAGAAAAATCCAGAAGAACTGATACTAAGTAATAAAGAAGGCAAACATATACTTACAAGAGGATCGACTATAATGAATAAGAATATAGTTAAATATGAAAGAATGAAACCTGGACACCCAATAGGTTTTGTGGAAGCTTTGGCTAATTACTACATAGACACTAAAGAATATCTAAAAAAAGAGGGAAAAGAAACATGTATATTTGGAATTGAAAGTGCAATAGAAGGCTTATCATTCTTTGAGGCTGGAAACAAGAGTATAAAAAGTAAACAGTGGGAAACTGTTATAAGTTACTGATCACATGGACAAGCTTATTTATGGTAAAAGAATCAAGAGAAAACAATAATGATGATGACAAACCTGGATGGAGCTTACAAAGCTGTATGGCAAAGTCAAAAGCCTCTAGGGAGTCTAAATAACCTTCTTGAAAAATATCCTTATCGACCTGTATGGATTGAGTATCGACCTTACCATAAGAAACTATCAGTGAAATAATCTCTTGATCAATAGAATGCATGGTAGTATAGAAGAATAGGATCAGTGTTTATGATAGTACCTGTCATATATAGAATTGAAAATGAAAGTAAAAAAAAGGTCAATGTAGAAGAAATAGAGGAATTGATAGAAAGAATTTTAAAAAAAATAGACGGACTCGAAGATGGAAAAGGGAAGGTTGTAATTTCATTATTAATTGACTTGGTAGAATCATACGTACTAACACAAAAGCTAGAAGAAAAGAATATCCTACATATTCCAGTAAACCCAAACATCAAAAAAGAAGGTTTGATCGACCTAATTAGAAATTTAATGCCGATTTGTATAATAACTAAGGAGGGTAAGGAATATGTAAGCAAAAAGAATCAAACATCAAAGTCATATGCATTTAGAGAAGAAGACGGATATTTGGGTTCCTTGAGTTCTGGCACAACAGGGAAATCAAAAGTAATAGTATATAGTAAAAATACTAAGATTTGGCGAGCGAAACAAATGATTAAAAAATTTAAAATAACGTCTAATGATAACATTCTATGTAGTTCCCCATATTTTCATTCTTTAGGTCAGAGACTGATACACGTTGGAATGTTGAGTAATAGCAGAATAACTTATATAAACGAATTTAAAAAAGAAGACTTTATATATGCGTTCAGAAGAATGAATGTCACATTTGCAATCCCAGTAACAACACATATAGAAATTTGTAAAAAAGAGATAAAAAAAGAAGAAAGCCATAGAGTGATAATTTCTTCAAGTGGTAGTTTAAAAAATAGATATAGAAAAGAATTTATAAAAGAATTTAAGGATATTTGCTATGAAATGTACGGACTTAGCGAATACGGTACATGTACATATAATAAATTTGAAGAATCAATGAAAGAAGGTTGTGTAGGGAAAACAGCTGAAGGTATGCAAATTAAGATTAAAACAGATTCTACAGATATTGAAGGCAATGGTAGAATATGTGTAAAAGGGAAAAGCTCATTTTTAGGTTATATACGAGAAGGAAGATTTATAGATAGCGATTCACTTGTGAATGATGAAGGTTACTTTGAAACAGATGATATAGGATGTATCAATGAGAATGGGTTTCTTATTTACAAAGAGAGAGTTCAAGATATTCTAAAGGTAGGAAGTAATAAAGTTTCTTGCAAAGATATTGAGCACAGGTTGTCTAGCCTACTAAATAATATTGATCTAATTATAGTAGGAATAGAAATGGATATTGTTGGGGATTGCATATGCTGTGCTATCTTCACTAGGGAGGACATTAATGAGAGAGTCGTAAGAGAAGAGGCATTAAAATCTCTGGAGTCACATATGAGGCCTATGCTATATAAGGTATACAAAAAATATCCAGTTCTGGATAATGGTAAAGTAGATTTACAAAGAATTAAAGGGGATTTTAGGAAAGATTTAGAAGATATAACACAATGAAAATAGTTGTACTTACAGACAGTGATTCTACTAGTGGATTCGGTCATTTAAGAAGAGTATCCACAATAATAAAAGATATACAAAAAACAAGAAAAATAGAGATAGATTTATGGATAGAAAAGAGTTGTAATGATAAATGGAGTATTCAACAACTTAAAAAAAGTAAATATATCAAGATAAAGTATATTGAGGACATAAGAAAAATAGCTGAAGAGTATAAAAGAGCTAGTGAAAAGGCTAATAACGAAATACTTTTTATAGATTCATATAAGATAAAGGAAAAAGACATCCGTGAGTTAAAAGTAGGTAATCCAAAGTTGAAACTGATTCGCCTATTAGATGAACCTGCAAAAACATATGCTGATTTAATAATTGATTATAATCCGTTGGCAGAAGAAAAGTGGATTAAGTATGGAAAAGAAGTGAAGCAGAATAAAAGCAATTACCTTCTGGGTAGTAGTTATCTACCAATTAATAGAGATAAGAGAGCAACAGAGGACAATAAGTCCGATATATTAATTTGCCTGGGAGGCAGCAGCCAAAAAAGAATCCTTCATGAAATAACAAATTCAATACTGAAAAATAGAGATATCAAAGCGAAAATAAAAGTAATAGCTCCTGAAGAAGATTTAATTGAACTAAGAAAAATAGATAATAGTAGGTGCATAGAATACATAAAGAGTGTGGATCTATTAATTGGTTATATAGAAAACACTAAATTCTTTATAACTAGTAGTAGTACACAAATGTACGAAGCATCATTGCTTAAAATACCTTCTCTTTGTTTAGAATTAAATAGATCACAAAGAAATAGCAGAAATCTATACGAAGCTCTAGGATTATGGATGTATGTTCCTTGGGAAGAGTTAGATAGCATAGGTAAAAATATAGGTAAGTTGATTAATGTAGTGTTAACGAAAAGAAGTTATATAGACAAGATGGATTGGGGGAGTGAGTTAGTTGATGGGAAAGGAGGTTTAAGAATAGCTGAAGCTATATTTAATTGGTTAGATGATGATTTAAATTTCGAAAATAAAAAATCAACTACTGAAGTCAAAGAAAGGAGCGAAGTCAGCATCAGAAAGATTAATTTCCATGATTTAAATCGATATCTAGATTTGAGGAATAGGGTTGAAGTTAGAAATGTGATGGGTAGAACTAGCCTGATTGAAAGACTAGAACATTACATTTGGTGGTTTTCAAAAAGAAAATTAGAAGCACAGATTTACCAGAGGGGCTTAAATAATGAGATAATCATCTGGGAGAAAGAGATAAATATAGATAGCCAAAATTACTTAATAGGAGGATGGTTTGGGTCAAAATATTCACGTGCTCTTCTAGATGCTTTTGAATTAATAACAAAGCAGATTAAAACATGTGATGTTCTGTACCCTAATCATACATGGCTAGCAATAATCAACAAAAAGAATCATAGCGTAATAGAGATGAACAGTCTTCTAGGCTTTAAGGAGGTGGATTTAAGCACTGATCTAAGTTTAAAAAGAATCTTTCAATTAGCTTTTAATATTCATGAATTAGACAATTTCAAAGCATTTACAAGGGTAAATAATGTAAAATGAAGTAAACCAATAGGGTCAAATGAATATAGAAGGATTGGAAATCTCTGCCTCAAAACCACCTCTAATCATTGGTGAAGTGAGTGGAAATCATAATAATTCACTGATAACAGTGAAAAAGATAATTAAGGATTATGCAGATGTTGGTGGAAAATTAATCAAATTTCAGACATTTACTGCTGATACTATGACTATCAAATCAGAAAAGGAGGATTTTCAAATATCAACAGGGCTGGGCAAAGGATATACATTATATGACTTATTTAACAAGTCATCACTACCGTGGGAATGGCACACTGAAATCTTTGAATATGCTAGATCTCAAAAATTAATTCCATTTAGTTCTCCATTTGATAAGACAGCAGTGGATTTCCTTGAAACTCTGAATGTGCCGGCATATAAAATAGCAAGTTATGAAAATATAGATATACCACTTATAGAATATGCTGCATCAAAAAGAAAACCGATTATTATCAGCTCTGGAATGTCTAATTTGAGTGAACTATATGAAGCCTATAAAGCTGCTAGAAATTATTTAGAACCTCAAAATATTGGAATATTGAAGTGTACTTCATGCTACCCAGCAAGCGTTAAAGATTCTAATATATCAACTTTGGAGGTTTATAGAAAAATATTTCCTGGCTCAATTGTTGGCTTAAGTGACCATACTATTGGCCTAGGAGCAGCCGCAGCTGCAACTTCATTTGGGGCAAATATAATAGAAAAACATATATTTGATACAAACAGTCCTGAATCTATTGATGCTCCATTTGCTATGGATATAAACAAGACTAGGGATTTAATATGCTTAATTGATGAGGTATGGAATTCAATAGGGAGTCCACAATTTGAATCTTCGAAAAATGAACAGGATGACAAAAGATCGAGAAGATCTCTTTATTTTACTCGTCACTTAAAGCAAGGTCATTGCGTACAAGGAGAAGATATTAAAAGTGTTAGGCCTGGATACGGACTTAGCCCTAGGTATTACTCATTGCTAATAGGCAAAAAAGTAACGAGAGATATTGAAAAAGCAGAGCCTGTAAAATGGGATGCATTTCTTATTGATTAATTGTTGGTCAATGATTGGTCATTTTTTAAAGAAGTTAAATAACCTTGATTACGAATAATATGGTTGTTTGGTTTAAAGATATCAGGACGCGACTTCCAAAGTGATACAAGATGATCTGAAGCAACATCGACCGGATCAATATTCATATCATTCAACAATTGAGATATGTTTTGTAAAACTTCTAAATCCTCTTTTTCGTCTAGAGTAATTCGCATATTATGAACTCCTGAAAAAATGTTAATATGTCGAACATTAAATAAGCCGTTACGATTAAATTCAATGTAAGGAGCTGTATGTTCTAAGTCAGATGGCAATTTTGCTTCGCTCAGAGCTATATTTAAGGCACTGGTTAAGATAACAGAAGAATCTAAACCATCTGGAAAACCTGGTGCAATGCCAACAAAGTCAGATTCGGGATCTAAATTAGAACATAATAAAAGAGTATCGATAATTTCAGGATCGACAAAGGGACAGTCAGCCGTGATACGAACAACTCTATCTGCTTTAAATTGCGAAGCAGCCATGACAGTTCGCTCAAGTACATTCGTCTGACTCCCACGAAAGTATTTTAGATTCAGTGCGGCAGATTGTTCTATAAGAAGTGTATCTGCTTGATTCTCCGAAGTGGCTAATATTATTGAATCGATATACCTCGATCTAGACAAACGTTTAAATATCAATTCAAGCACAGAATACTGACCAATTTTTGAAAGAACCTTACCAGGGAGCCTAGAAGATTCCATTCTTGCTTGAATGATCGCTACAGTATTATTGAAAGGAATACTCAATATAAAAATAGAAAGTTGATGTAAGATACCATATTAATAACTTATATTGTTTGTATAAGAGGGTTGATTAAATCAATAATATCTTTAAAAGAAGTAAAGGTAAAATCAGGTGTTTGATCACCTTGTCCTAATTTAATATTGCCATGTAGCTTTTGAAAGGTGGTAGCACCAAAGCTATTAGCGCCATAGATGTCCGTATAAGAATCATCACCAATCATCCAAACATCTTTACTTGATTTAATCCCCAATTTAGAAAGGACTAATTGGAAATTTCTTATATCTGGCTTGTCAGCACCAACTTCTTCAGAAGTGACTACAGCATCGAAAGTATCTTCCAGACCAAAATAGGTTAATTTTCTGAGTTGAATATGGGACGTAAGGTCAGTGACTATTGCGATAGGAATCATATTTGCTCTTAACAAAGCTAATGTTTCTACAACATATGGAAATAAAGGTGCATTTGCAAGAAAAGTTCTCCAGAAGGTTTGCTCAAGATCGAGTGCAACAAGCAGTTCGGCTCGAAAGCCTAATAGTTCAAGGACTCGTTGAAAATACAACAATCGACTATGGCTCGATGCAGTGCCTTTCAGTTGATCTTTTATTTGATATTTAGCTCTAACATAATAAGTCTGAAAGGTATCTTCATCAATTCCTATTAAATTCTTGGCTTTAGCTAGTACTGCTAGATTAGCGGCATTATTAGCTGGATGATAGTCATAAAGGGTATTATCAGTATCAAATAAAACAGCTTTAGGGAGTATTGGATGAAGCTTAGTATTTATTTTAAGTAGCATAAGATTTCTATGACTTATTAGGACTCAAAAGGTTATTAGAGTTATGAAGGTATTCTGAAATGCATGCTAAGGATATTAGTTGAATTATGCCTGAGTAGCCAGGGAGCCAATAAGAGTCAAACAATGCAAAATCATCAATCTGGGGAACCAAAAGCCTGGAGACTTGAGAAATATCTGCTGGTTGGGCTTCGCCCTCAAAGATTATTTTGACCCATTGCTTATCAGGCGTAATCTCTGTGTCAATATGCATGGCACAGATGGCTACAAGCAACCGAAATAATTGATCATGAATAAACCCATTAGGAAGAAATGTAATTAGTCGGAACTTTGGTTGAGAAATAGTTGATTGATTGATAGGAGTCAGCCAAAAAGAGAGGTCTTGAGGAGAGTTTGGAGGGCTAATATTTATAAATTCCGAGTCGCTAGAAACTTGAGTCAGGTGAAGAGTAAAGCTAATCAGCTCCCTTATACGGCGATGAGGGATGGGGTCTAAAGTCCTTAGGAACAAATAATCAACTTTCGTTCTCCAAAGAATCCCGTATCGATAAGCTAAAACAATAGCGGAAGAGAAAAAATTATTGGTAGATTTAAATTTATCAATATTAAAAGGAAGAGTAACTGAAAATTGACTGATTGAATTCAAAAGCCTTGAAGTATCTATTGATTGAGAAACAAGCAACCTATGATTAGTAGCAAATGGGGAATTTGATTTCTTCGTGTCAATTGATTGGTTATCTTGAAAGGTGTCTAAGATATTGACCTTATTACTACCAAATAGTTTCTGAAAAGAGCCGAGAAGTTCTTTAACGAGAGTAGATGCATTGCCTGTTAACTCGATAATAAGAGGTTTTCTAGAAATTTGGTAGAATGCATTACTTTTTAAGCCATAAGAATACATTCGTATCGCTAACAGTAATGCAGAAGATTGCAAAGCTGTAAAAAGCAGAGATCTAAAATGATTAGATTTACCTAATTGAAGGAAAAAGGTATTCATTTCTGGGACAGAAACTGAGGGGCCTAAAAATTCAGCTCCCGTAGAGTATAAGGAAACATAAAAAAGGGTGATTAAAGAAAATGCAAATGCTATACCGAAAATATCCTTTCGTGATTTGACCTGATAATATACAAGAAAAGGGATAATCCAAATGAACCATCCTGGGGCAGGTGGCAAGAATATAAGCAAAGAGAAAAATCCAATACCGGTAGATAAAATAAATAAATCTTGAGTGATTCTGTCAAGTCTCCAGACAAGATAAAGTGCAAGGAGATAGATTACAGGGACAATATATACATTAAGTCTAGGTCCATAGGAAATACTAACTGTATATAATCTTAGGGCCTCTGGAGTGTTCAAAACCATTTCTACAAATCCAGAGGAGAATAGAAAGGGTACTATTAAAAAACTCAAGGAGAAAAGAATAACAGCTAAAAACTGAAGAAGTTCAAAGCTAAAACCTCTCCTACGATGAATATAAATAAGGATCAGAGGCAGAGCAATAAGCATGCTAAATTTGCAAGATATAGCCAAACTTATAAATAATGCTGAAAGCTTAAATCTATTCCACTGAATAAAGCAGATGCTCCATACCAAAAGCATTACTGGTAGGACATCCAATTGGCCATGAAAATAAGTTATATACAAAAATAAAGGAGAACACCAATAGAGGAATAGTAAAAGCTTATTAGAAGTAACTCTCGTAAGCAAAGAAAGGGCTATTAAAATTAAATAATCATATAAAAGGGAGGTGATTGTAAATAATAAAGGAAATAAAAATTCTATATTAAATAGCTTATCTATATTAACGCCTAAAAAGCTTAAAGGAAAGTATCCAGTAAGCATTGCAATACCATAAGGAAAAGCAACTTCCGAATTGCCATGTTGTAAAAAATCAGACCAAGGGTCTATGGAAAAACTAACTACAGCATTATTAAGAAACGGGAGGAACCATTGCGAATGAGTTACAGGCAGGAAAAGAACAATGCATATTAATTTGAAAACTAAACCAATAATAAATAATGGTTCAGAATGAAGGAAAGTTAAGTCTCGATTTTCACGGAGACTATGAGGGCTAAATGCTTTGCGACTAAGGAGACTTAACATATCGGCTTAATAGAGTCACTCCATAATTCAGGGAACTTTGTACATACTGCATCAAAAATAATATTTTGATACGACAAATCTAACTTCACACGCTTAACATCCTCGTAATTATATCCCTGAAGCTCTGGTGAAACAAGGCAAAGTTTGAAGTTGAGGTCTCGTAATTCAAGTGATTGTGAATAATTAAGAGGTATTTGAGTAAAATAATCGACCCAAACCCACTGAACTAGTGATGCAAGTTTATATACAGTTTGTATAGATTCAAACTCAGATAGTCTGATAGCACATCTACTTTCACCTGCTTTTGCTGTCTTAATTAGAAATGGAAAAGACTGGTCTAAAAAAAAGAAAGATTCAATTGAAAACTCATTCATAAGTTCTAGCAAAGGTTGCTCTAGACCTTCTTCCTTAACATTTAAAATCAAAAATCTATGATTAAAAAGTAAAAGGAGTTCACGTATAGGAACTCCTTTTACAAAGGGATCATGGTGAACGATTAATTCAGATCCTTCACTACGAATATCAATCTCAATACCATAATTAACATCTGTCGCCTTGAGTAAATCCAGGGTATTTCGACGGTGATGAATTATTATCATTGATGTATTTTAGCTTTAAGTTCTTGAATAGCATACTTATTTAATCTCAAATAATTAGAAAGGTTATACGAGTATTTTAAAGTGCGCAAAATAAAACGTACTTTGGAATGCCAATTGATATTCCAATGTGAATCCCCAAATAATCTTCTATCAAAAGTCACAGGAAAACGTTTAATGGTAAACCCTAGCTTACGGGCTAAAACATAATAATACAAATCAAACGAAAAATCGTTGGGGGGATTGGGAGCTAAATCGATCAAACTTCTATGAAAAATATTAGGTTGTGCATTAATATCCTCTAAAAAAACGGTAAACACTATGGTTTCGATTATAGACATGCCCAATGTAAAGAAAGTATCCGCAAAATGTCTACCAGTTCTTCTACCCTTAACAAAGCAAGTAGCAGGGGAGGATCCATTCAGTAAAGCTTCATAAGCTCTTACTACATCAAAAGGATCAGTTTGCAAATCTGCATGTGTCCATCCTAGGAAAGGAGTTTTAGATGCTAACAACCCTTGAAAAATTCCGTTGCCATAGCCTAGATTATTTGAAACAGATATTTGCTGAGCGAATGGATATCTAGGCAACAGATTTGAGAATACATATGCAGTATCATCTGTTGAACCATTGTCGACAAGTATAAGAACGATATCTTCTCTATAAATCTTTTTAGAGTTCTCGTTATCTAGAACCAGGGCCTGGTCAAAGCGCTCTAAAAGATAAGGTATATTGAGGGCTTCATTATAGCAAGGTACTACTATGGTCAGTTTTGGCTTAATTGAGTTCATCTAAATAGAAGTTTTAGGCTTTTTGGATTTAACTCTAAATACTATAGTCTTAAGAAGTAAATAATTAGTTGTAGCAGAGATTAAAGTTGCTATAATGAAAGAGATAAGCGTATTAAAATAAGATTTTATGACAAAAATAGACAAGAGAATAGAATTAGATAAAACATTTAGTATTAGACTCGTGGAATAGACAAGATAAAAACGGAAGAGCTGAACAAAATTGGGCTTTCCAGCTGAAAAAGTCCATACCCTATTGGCCTGATACGCGTAAACTGATCCGGCAACAAAGCTTACAGCTTTAGAAAATAGTGGTGGGAATTCGATATTTATCAAATAAAAATAAATCAATAAATCTATCAATACTGTTGAAATACCTACAAGTATAAATCTAAATGCTTGATTGGATAGTAATCTGTTTACAGGGTACATCTCTATTACTAGGGTCAAATAATCAGAAATAAGTTAATTATTCCATATATCTAAATCAATAGAGTAAGGGTGAGAATGCCATTTAGAAAAACAGCTCTGCCAATATTGAAAAGTTTTCAAGTCATCAGGAGTTCCCCAACATACATAATAATCAACAGGTAGGATTCTACATTTGTAGCCTAACTTAATAGCATCTGAAATACAGGAGTCAATATAAAACTCACCATTGACCTGACATGAACGCTTTTTAAGACTGCTCACACAATTGTTGAAAATAGTTGGATTTTTGAAGGTAAAAGTACCAATTATAATCTGATCAGTTCTTGGGTCACTAATCTTTTTCTTAACAGAAACATCGGAGATGTAACCTTGCTCTTCAATAACCCAACCATACATTTCTGGATTTCTAATCGCTCCTGGATGGCCTCGTGTCGTCCAAACAATAATATCAACATTGGAATCTCTTAAAAAGTTCTGATACTCAGAATATTTGTATAAAACAGCATGATCACATGCGCTGATTGTGATGGGCTTATCAGGCTCTGTGTATTGAAGCCCAGCTAAAGCACTAGTTGCCTGACCATCAGATACTTTCTCTAATAAGACAACTGATACATCCGACTTAAAAGAATTGAGGGTGCTACGTAATTGATATTTACGCTCATGCTCATCAAGACAAACAAATATATTATTAGTATTGCTTGGTAAAGACTGTAATGCCTGAATTACCATTGGCTTAGATGATACTTGAATTAAAGGCTTCGGGGTTGAATAGCCAAGGTCCTTAAACCTTGATCCCTTGCCTGCCATTGGTATCAAAAGAGATCCATCCGTAGTTTGTGGATGTAAATATTCTTTATTGGAAAGAGCTTTAAAGGTATCAGACCAACGAAGATATTCCTCTACATCTTCTGGAGTACCCCATTGCATAAAATGTTCAATTTCATGAACACCTACTCTTAAGCCATCCTGAACCATCAAATTATAAACAAGACTGCAATAGAATTCACCACCAACGGTGATATCCTGATCAATTAATGACTGACAATATTTCTTTAAATATGAACCTGAAGCAAAATAATATGTACCACTAGATGCATATTCATCCATACGATTATTGGTAAAAGGTTTCTTCTCTTGAATTTCAATTAATAGGTTATTTTCGGCTCTTAAATAAGCATAGTTAGTAGTACCTAAGGAATGCGGATGAAAACCTTTATAAGATGGTATGCTCCCAGCAACTTCAGAAGATAATACCCTAGACTTAAAATCTCTGTAGTCCCAATAACAAGTAAAATCGCAATAATTAATAATTGCAGGTTCATCATTATTAATAATATCAAATGCCTGACTTACAGCATATACAGGTCCCTTTTTATGCGGATCGATAGTAACAATACGACCATCTGGACAATATTTATTCAAGATATCTAGCATTGGGCTAGTAAGGATATGCTCCTTATTACATATAAATATAAAATTGCTCTCACCAGGAAAAAGATCTATTACATGAGAAATAATTGGCTTATCATCAATTTGAATTAAGGGTTTTGGAATTGAATAACCAGCCCTTCTAAAGCGCTCCCCAAAACCAGACATAGGAATTATAATTTGCATCGTTAATTTGCATGACTTGCAATTTTTTGTAAAGATCTTCTATATACCTCTGCTTCCCAGTTCTCAAGCTCTGAGCACTCACTATCTGACAAAGTTTTCACACTCTCTGAGGGGGGAATTCTTAAATTAATTTTAGCTTGAGTTTCTAGCATTTCTTCAGTCGCATCACTAGATCCCCCTAGTAAAATAACACCCATACCTTCGACTAGCAAATATGGCAACAACTCATAAGATTTAGGGTCCATGGCTAAACATTGTGACTCGTTTAATAACAAAGGGTACCTACCACAAAAAACAATATGATCTGGATACAAAGGATTTTTCAATGCCAAGCCTTGGCTAAAAGAATCATTAACTAATGAATGAACAATTTTGGATTTAGGGAGTTTGACTGGAATTCCCTTAGTCTTTAGCCTTTCCAATAAAGATTTCAAGGGAGTTAAGTCACTACTTTGATATTGCCTAGGGTGAATAATCAATCTCCTAACCACTTCATTATGTAAATTATATGCTTCTTGAGCAGAAGGTCCTCCTACCACTAAGCCATGATTCTCTAATATCAATATACTTATCTTTTTTTTCTTTAATATAGCCTCTATACTTTTTGCTAGTGGATAACCAGGGCGAGCATAAGGAACAAAAGCCCAGGCCAAATCACATAGTTTCTTAGTTAAGGAGTTAAGAGAATTGTTAATTAAAGAGTGTACAATGACATCTAGTGGATGTGTGTGAATTACATATTTATAAGGAAAAATAACATGCATTGCCGTTTCTATTGATGGTCTAAGAGAAGAAGTATTAATAGATTTAAATGAAAAATCTTGTTCATTATTTTTTCGAATAATTTTAGATGCTTTCTCAAGATCTATCGGCAAAAAGATTTCCTCAGAATTAGAATTCTTTAAAGACTTACCAGAAGCCTTCACCCAAATGGTACTATCAATTTTCAAAGAAGTGTTACCGCCAGTGGCTTGAATAAAATCATTTCTTGAGCCTAACTCTTCAGAAATATCCTTCAGACCCTGCAACAAAGGGTTACATGAATTAGAAATCATAGTTTTACCACTTTAGTACTCTAAATAAGAAACAATTTAAGCCATAAAATGAATTACATAATTAAAATGAATTATAGAGGGGATATGATTAGGTCTAAAGACAACCAAAGACCTATTTCACAATATATGCTACTGAGCCATGAAGCTATGTAATCCAAAAACACTGCCGACAATACCAAAATTAAAGCTAGCAGTAATAGGACACATAGAGTGGGTGACTTTTTTATCTGTTGAAGAGCTGCCTAAAGCGGGGCTAATCGGACATGCTTCAAAATTGCTAGAAGAGCCGGCAGGAGGGGGCGCAGTTGTGGCTGTGCAACTATCAAAACTAATAAAACAACCTGTCCACTTCTTTACTGCTTTAGGTAAAGATAATTTGGGAAACAAAAGTCTAGAGCGACTAAAGGAACTTGGATTGATATTGCATATAGCTTGGCGAGACGAACCGACTAGACGCGCAGTTAGTTTTGTAGATTCTCATGGAGAGCGAGCGATAACTGTTATAGGAAAAAGGTTGCAACCAACTGCTAATGATGCACTCCCTTGGGAAACATTGCATGATTTTGATGGCATTTTTGTAACTGCAACAGATAGTCAAGGATTGAAGTATTGCCGTTCAGCTGGTGTATTAACTACAACCCCTCGTATAGGTCTACAAACAATTAAAGAAGCAAATGTTGTAATAGATGCCTTAATTGGGAGTGGACTAGACCCTGCCGAACAAATATCTGAATATTCAATTAGCCCAATGCCACGTCTCAGAATAAGCACAGAAGGCATGCTGGGAGGGTTGATTTGGCCCTCAGACCGATATCAAGCAATAAAACCAGATGCTAAGCCTATTGATTCATATGGGTGCGGTGATAGTTTCGCAGCAGGTGTAACAGCAGGCATGGCAGCGGGCTGGAACATGGAACAATCAATTAGCCTTGGTGCATATTGTGGAGCTAAATGTGTAACACGTTTTGGGCCATATGAATAATTAGAGTCCCAGAAAAACCGCTAGGGAAACTCTCCAAATTCACCTGAAAAGAAAACTTCATGACGAAATTAAAATTTCCCCCTAGCAAAATTCACGTTTTGCTTTTGATTGCTGGGGCATTAATTGGCATTAACTTTAATTCACTAGGCTTAAATAAAAAGTACTCATCAAGATTTGAAGCAGAATCAGCATGTAATGAGTCAGAGTTATATTGCCATCACGACAAGGAGACTAAACAAATTTTAGGCTTAGACTACCAAGAAACAATGAAATTCAAGCTAGGGTGGCCTGTTACTAAGCGATATAAATATAAATAGATGGATATATACAATATTAATCAGTTAAAAACTTTTATAACCTTCGTTTCATGTGATGACCTCGGCGAGGTTTTTTGAATTTCTTTTTTCTTTTTTTTCTGGCATAGAGCAACTCTACTTGATTAAATCTATACCCAAGTAGCGAAATCAAAAACACACTTAATGCAATCCCAAAAAAAATCCGCATAATTCACCCTTACTAATAAACAAAGCCTAATCGGAACATTCACTCTGTGTATTTTTAAATAATCTAAACCTCCTGTCAAAGAGCAAAATTCAGAGCCTTCATGCGAATTCCTTAAAAAGGCACCTCCACTTAAATAGCCAAAAAAGTTCAGTCAATCCATCAAACATTTTGTGTTGGCCTTAAACAGCACAAACCTTGCCTCCATGCTCATTAGCCCATAGAAGCCATTCAAGCTACCTAGGGGTACAAAACTATGAAGCTCGTCTTCCTGCGATGGTTAAGCCGTTAGAAGGGAAAACTAACCGTTGGGAATGGGCGATCCAGGGTTCGAACCAGGGACATCCTGCTTGTAAGGCAGGCGCTCTACCGCTGAGCTAATCGCCCAATTACACAATTCTGCACCAAAGCGTCAATGTGGGGGAAGTTTAATGTTGAAAAATGTCTACAGGTCTTGCTCATGATAGATCAACAAAAACTTGGTGCGTCCCCTTTGGTCTAGTCGTAGCAACGTTTTTCGGAGCATTAAATGGATTATGTGCTGGCATGGGATTTTTCTTAGGTGGACTATGGCTATCGCCAGATTTAGACACAAAATCAAAATGTTGGAATCGCTGGGGTCTATTTCGCGTGATTTGGTTGCCCTACCGAAAATTTATTCCACATCGTTCAGCCTTGTCTCATAGTCCATTTTTAGGCACAACTATCAGAATGAGCTATCTATTAGCATGGTGGATTGTAGGATTGTTTATCCTAGAATTCTTTTATCCCGGCATATCAACCACTAATGCAAAGTGGTTGATAAAATTCCTAGAGAATCACCGTTCAGCAACTATCGCAGCAATGGCTGGTGTTGAAGGTAGTTCTTGGCTTCATTTAATCAAAGATGGTGACCCAATTCCTAAAAAATTAAAAAAATTTATATCTAAGTAAACTCAAATTGCTCGAAACTAATGGAATCAAAGCACTACTTAATGAAAACAATAAAAAGCTTAATTAAAATAATACAGACGCTTCGTGACCCTGAGAAGGGTCGCTCTTGGGAACTTAAACAAACTCATTCTTCTTTAATTAAATATTTACTAGAAGAAGCACATGAAGTTGCAGATGCGATTAGAAATGGGAGCGATCAAGATTTAAAAGAAGAATTAGGAGATCTTCTATTTCAAATTTTGCTTCATGCTCAAATCGCCAGCGAAGAAAAAAAATTCTATCTAGATGATATCGCCAAAGAATTAAATACAAAGTTATTAAAAAGGCACCCAAATATTTTTAACAACTATGCAAATGAAGAAAGTTGGGAGTCAATTAAAGAGAAAGAAGAATCTTTTACAGATTCAAAAACACCATTAAGTGATAGAATTAGCAAGAAAATCCGTTGTCAACCTGCTTTAGCAGGAGCAGAAATAATCTCATCAAAAACCGCTCAAGCGGGATTTGAATGGGACTCCATTTCTGGAGTTTGGGACAAAGTACATGAAGAAATTGAAGAACTTAAAGAAGCCATTGAAAATAAAGATCGGGAAAATGCACAAAAAGAACTTGGTGATGTTTTGTTCGCGCTAGTGAATATTGCTCGGTGGTGCAATATAAGTGCAGAAGAAGGACTCTCAGGAACAAATCGAAGATTTCTCGACCGTTTTAGTTATATTGAAATGGCACTTGAAGGCCAAATATCAAACTATTCTATATCTGAACTTCAAAAGCAATGGCAAATGGCCAAAGTCAATCTTGGGAAGGCTAAGAATAAGGGTGCTCGTCAAAAGTAAATTACAAAAAGGAATTGGGATTATTTATAAGTTATAAAGATTGTGCTATAAAGTAAAAAAATTATACTACCATGAATCTGCAAGAAGAAGAAAAGAATAAATGGATCGACGAATATCACAAAGGAGTTAGATATGGCCTTTCAGGAAAAGTGCTAATAGATCAAGAAAGTGAATTTCAAAGAATAAGAATCATCAAAAGTGAGCGCTATGGGAAAGGGCTTTTATTAGATGACTGTTGGATGACAGCAGAACATCAGGAGCATTATTACCATGAATGCCTAGTGCACCCTGCTCTATCTAGCTCCAAAAAAATAAACAAGGTTTTAATTATTGGTGGTGGCGATGGGGGAACCGCAAGGGAATGCCTGCGCTACAAAGAGCTAAAAGAGCTCGACATGGTTGAAATTGATCCTTTAGTTGTAGAGCTATGCCAAAAACATTTATCGAGTATTTGGGGCAATGCTTCAAGTGATAAGCGCTTAAATCTTTCAATTGGAGATGGAATGTCTTGGGTGAAGAAAGCAAAAGCTAATTCATATGATGTTGTTCTAGTGGATGGTGCAGATCCTCAAGGTCCTGCCAAAAAGCTTTTTAAAAGAAGTTTTTTTGAAAATTGCAAAAGGATCCTGAGGCCTAACGGTATCTTTGGCACTCAAAGTGAATCTCCAGAAGCTTTTCGAACAGAACATCTAAATATTCTTCTTAAAATTCGAAGTGTTTTTAAATATGCAGATCCCTTATATGGATGGGTGCCTATGTACCCAAGTGGATTTTGGAGTTGGACATTTGCATCAAAAAACAAACCACATTATTTGAAACCCTTAAAGCAAAGGTCAGCGATGATTACAAAAAATTGTCAGGTCTGGAGTCCGAATTGGCAAAATGGAGCCTTTAAAGCTATCCCAAATTTTATTTCAAATAAGCTAAAAAAATGAGTTCAAAAAAACAACTTAGTTTAGACATCTTTGACACAAATTGCACTAAGTATATGAGTGCAACAACTGATCCTAAAGTATGCAAGGTTGGCATTTTTGGAGTTCCTTATGATGGCACAACATCTTTTAGGCCCGGTGCGCGTTTTGGTCCTGCATCCATCAGAGAAGTTAGCAACGCTCTTGAAACATACTGTCCTCAATTAAATGTAGATCTCAATGAATTAAAATTTACAGATTTTGGATCATTAAATATTTCACACGGAGCCCCCGAATCTGTGATTACAATGGTCAAAGAAGCAACTAAATATATAATCAGCAATGGTATAAAGCCTCTTATCCTTGGAGGAGAGCATTCAATAAGCTGTGGGGCGGTAGAAATTTTAGCAAGTGCCAATCAAGATCTTGTTCTATTGCAATTAGATGCTCATGCAGATCTTCGAGAAACATGGCTTGGTAATCGCTATAACCACGCCTGTGCCATGAAACGCTGCCTGGATGTGCTTCACCAAGGAACACTTCTCCAAGTTGGTATTCGCAGTGGAACACAAGAAGAATTTACAGAAATGGCAACTCATAATCGTTTAATAAAGCATAATCCAGGGCAAGCAATAGACAATCTGAAGCAAGCTATTAATCCTTATCTAGGCCGACCAATGTACCTGACAGTTGATTTAGACTGGTTTGATCCAAGTGTAATGCCAGGAACAGGAACTCCAGAGCCGGGAGGATTCCTTTGGTCTGACTTTGCAGCTTTGATAGAAATTTTAAAAGATCATAATGTTATAGGTGGAGATATAGTTGAGCTGGCACCCCAAATTGATTCAACAGGTTCAAGCAGTGTCTTTGCAGCAAAAGTTACTAGAAGCTTAATAATGCTTTTACATGGTTAAACAAAGCTATCGATTTGCACCGGATAAAGATAAACAATACTGAGATATCACCGATCTTATTTCTATTCTAGCTCTGACCTAAGATACTATTTCACTAAAAGGCAAAATGAATTAGAAACCTTTTTCCAATTTTCAAACTAAATTCCTACCTAATTCTAATTGCTTCTCCAAGCGGCCTTCTGCATTAGCTTGAATGAAGCTAGGCAAAGATGGTGCCTTCTCAGTCCAATGATGACATAAGCAAAATTGAGTCAATTCAAAATTGAAAGTCAATTTTCGCAAACGACACCATGAGTGACCAGATTGATGGCCATCACAACAATGCTGGCAAGATCTACATGATTCTTTCAGGGTCATGGCTCAAGCCCAGAAGAACTGGTTGGTAAAAGAAGGGTAAAGAGCTCAGGACCTAAGGTCATCCCCTTTAGTTAAATCTGCTGCTTTCCTTCCAATTTCTGATTTCCCAAACTCAGGTCAACTGAACTCACCAATCCTCTCGAACTAGAAATGCAATCCAAAAAAACTCCGCTTTATCAAAAATGTATTGAGGCTGGTGGAAGGATGATCCCTTTCGCAGGGTGGGAAATGCCTGTGACATATACAGGCTTAATCAATGAACATCATTGCGTCAGGAAAAGCATTGGATTGTTCGATATCTCACATATGGGAGTTCTCACTCTTGAAGGGGAAAACGTCAAACAAGTTATGCAGAAATTAGTGCCGACAGATTTAAATCGAATTGGACCAAAGGAAGCTTGTTACACAGTTCTACTGAATGAAACAGGAGGAATTCTTGATGATGTAATTATCTATGACATCCACAACACGGAGACACTTGGCGACAAAATGCTAGTAGTAATAAATGCTGCATGCAGTGAAAAGGATACAAAATGGTTAAAAAAACATCTTGAGCCAGTTGGTGTGAATGTAAGCAATACCATTGAGAGACATGTATTACTTGCACTACAAGGACCAAATTCTCCTGCCTTGATCAACGAAATAACGGATCAATCAATAAAAAATCTGCCACGTTTTGGTCATCAAAGAATCCATATAAACAAAACTAAGAAGCAATTTCCTGATCCCATTTTTATTTCTCGCACTGGCTACACAGGAGAAGAGGGATTCGAACTACTCTTGAATGCTAGAGATGGCAACAATCTTTGGGAGGAATTTTTAGACCTCGGAATTACTCCTTGTGGCCTTGGGGCGAGGGACACTCTTCGCCTTGAGGCAGGCATGCACTTATATGGAAATGATATGAATGCCACTACTAGTCCTTTAGAAGCTGGTCTGGGATGGCTAGTACATCTAGAAACCACTCATGAGTTCCTAGGTCGAGGAGTCCTAGAAAAACAAGCTGAGGAAGGTATCAGTAAGAAGCTTGTTGGCATTAAAATGGAAGACCGCACAATTGCGAGGGCTGGATACAAAGTCATTGTTGAAGGGAAAGAAGTTGGCACTATTACAAGTGGAAGCTGGTCTCCAACTATCAATGAAGCAATAGCGTTAGCCTATGTACCCTCTTCTTTAAGCAAAATCGGAACCAACTTAGAAGTCATGATTAGGGGCAAAACACATCCTGCAAAAGTTGCAAAAAAACCGTTCTATCGTCGAAGCTAGGTAAATGGGGCTCCAATGGAAAACAAGAAAATCACGCGGTAACTATGAGAAACTCAGTTCATTCGAACAATAATTGTCATGCGCAGTAATTCATGTGGTGAATTACGTAGTAAGGAAATTGGCTGCGAAGTCCAATTATGTGGATGGGTAGATAGGTGCCGTGATCATGGCGGAGTAATCTTCATTGATCTACGAGATAGCAGCGGCACAATACAAATTACGGTGGATCCTGATGAAGGAGAAGAACTCTTTTCAAAAGCTGAAAGTGCTCGAAATGAAACTGTTTTACAAATCAAAGGGCTTGTGAGAGCCAGGCCAAAAGAAGCAATAAATAAAAAACTAACTACCGGAGATATTGAGGTCCTAGTAAAAGATTTAACTATCATTAATCAAGTAAAAGGAAATCTACCATTTGCAGTTTCTATACATGACGAAGAACCAGTCAATGAAGAGTTGCGACTCCGATATAGATACCTTGACTTACGTAGGAAGAGAATGCATCGAAATCTGCATTTACGTCATAAAATAATTCAAACTGCAAGGAACTTCTTGGATCAGGAAGGATTTATAGAAATAGAAACTCCTATCCTAACAAGATCTACTCCTGAAGGCGCACGTGATTACTTAGTGCCATCAAGAGTATGTGGTGGGGAATGGTTTGCACTACCCCAATCTCCTCAGCTATTTAAACAACTACTCATGGTAGGAGGACTAGAAAAATATTATCAAATAGCGAGATGCTTTAGAGATGAAGACCTTCGTGCAGACAGGCAGCCAGAATTTACCCAGCTAGATATAGAAATGAGCTTTTTAAGCCAAGAAGAAATAATAAATATCAACGAAAGGCTTATATCGTCAATATGGAAAATAATTAAAGGTATTAAACTTCAAGTGCCATTTCCAAGAATAAGTTGGCACGAGTCCATGGAACGATATGGGACCGATCGTCCTGATTGTCGATATGGAATGGAACTGAAGACTGTAAATGACATATTAGCGAATATAGGTTTCAAGGTATTTGCCAATGCTATCTCATCAGGAGGTTCGGTGAAATGTATCACTGTTAAAAATGGCAATGACAAGATTAGTAACGTACGTATCAAACCTGGTGGAGATATTTTTACTGAAGCTCAAAAGTCTGGAGCTGGAGGTTTAGCCTTTATTAGAGTTCGAGAGAATAATGAAATAGATACTATTGGAGCAATTAAAGATAATCTAACTAAAACACAAACAGTAGAGTTGCTAAAGCGAACCAATGCACAATCAGGAGACTTAATTCTTTTCGGTGCTGGACCCACTGCTATCGTCAACAAAACTCTAGATCGCATAAGACAATTCTTAGCAAAAGATCTGAAATTAATATCCAAAAATGATGATAGTTGGCAATTTGTATGGGTTGTTGATTTTCCAATGTTTGAATTCAATGAAGAGAAAAACCAATTAGAAGCATTGCATCATCCTTTCTGTGCACCAAATGATGACGATCTAGGCAATGATCTCAATGATTGGAAAGCAAAGCTCCCAAAAGCTAGAGCCCAAGCATATGACCTCGTGCTAAATGGCTTAGAACTTGGTGGAGGGTCAATCAGAATTCACAACGCAGAATTACAACAACAAATCCTTCAAACAATTGGAATATCTAAAGAAGAATCAAAGAAACAGTTTGGATTCCTGCTAGAGGCCTTAAATATGGGGGCACCACCCCATGGAGGAATAGCCTTTGGATTAGACAGAATTGTAATGCTACTTGCAGAAGAAGATTCAATTCGTGACACCATTGCTTTTCCAAAAACACAACAAGCACGTTGTCTAATGACGGATGCCCCTTCAGAAGTTTCCAATACTCAACTTAAGGAATTGCATGTAACAAGTACATGGTCAGAACCGGAATAGATTTAGTGGATTCTTGCCATCTAATCTCAACCTGATCAAACCTAAAGGTATAACACTGCTTAAAACCATTGCAAAAAAATCCCCACCTCAACGGGGAATCCCGTTCTCTTAAAAAAAGCAGTGGTCTAGACCTTATAGGCCTCTATCTTCAAGAAATAGGGCGTGTTGATCTACTAAGTGCGGAAGAGGAAGTTTTACTAGCAAGAGCCATACAAAAAAAACAAGCTCTACTAAACGAAGGACTCTTACTATCTAAAGATCATAAAGAGATTCAAGAATTACAAGATTTGGAGGCAATCTGCAAAAAAGAAGCACTGCATTTTTGTCATTGGCCAACACAACAAGAAATTGCAAAAGCCGCAGGAATCAGTTTAAAAGATCTACAAGCAAAACTTAAGAGGGGTTATGCACATTGGGGAATTCTGTCTGGACAAAGTCCAAAAGAAATTCAAAAAATACTCCGCAATGGGCGACGAGCTAAAGATCAAATGATCCAAGCAAATCTTCGTCTAGTTGTCGCTGTGGCGAAAAAATATCAACGACGAGGGATGGAATTACTAGACCTTATTCAAGAGGGTACTTTAGGGTTAGAAAGAGCCGTAGATAAATTTGATCCAACTAGAGGATTTAGATTCAGCACTTATGCATATTGGTGGATCAGGCAAAATATCACGAGAGCAATAGCAACACAAAGCAGAACGATCCGTGTACCAGTGCATATCACTGAAAAACTTAATCGAATTAAAAAAATTCAACAAAAAATCTCCACAGAAGAAGGAAGGGTTGCTTCTATCTCCGATTTAGCAAAAGGCATGGGCTTAAGAGAAGAAATAATTCGCCAAATTCTTATAAGTGTTCCTCGTTCAATTTCTTTAGAGACCAAAGTGGGGGACGAGCAAGATTCTTCATTAATTGATCTTCTCGAAGACTATAAAGAAAGTCCTGATGACAAATTGGCAATCAATCAATTACATAATGATCTTGAAATTTTGCTTGCAGATCTAAGTACTCGTGAAGCGGAAGTCATACGACGGCGTTTTGGCTTGGAAAATAAAATCCCTAAAACACTCACTGAAATCGGGGAAGAAATGAATCTCTCTAGAGAACGAATTCGACAAATCGAAATTCGAGCCCTTTCAAAGCTCCGACATCCTGAGAAAACCAGTAAAATTCATGACTATATTGAAAGCCTCGATTCATAAACAGAGATGAATCTCTACAACAACCCCTCAAAGATCCCCTGGAACAGTCAAGCAACCGTCTGATTTTGATAGTAAGAGTGGAGTTATAGCCTGTGTCCGAGGTAACTTAAATAATCAGGAAAGAGTTCATGACTAAATTTGTCTTTGTCACTGGTGGTGTTGTCTCAAGTATAGGCAAGGGAATCGTTGCTGCGAGTCTAGGCAGGCTATTGAAATCAAGAGGTTATAGCGTCTCAATCCTGAAGCTGGATCCTTATCTGAATGTTGATCCAGGAACAATGAGTCCTTTTCAACATGGTGAAGTATTTGTAACAGAAGATGGAGCAGAAACAGATCTCGACCTAGGGCATTACGAACGATTCACAGATACAGCAATGTCTCGTCTAAATAGCGTGACCACAGGATCGATATATCAAGCAGTCATAAATAAAGAACGGAGAGGGGACTATAACGGAGGAACTGTGCAAGTAATTCCTCATATAACTAGCGAAATACGAGAGCGCATACACAGGGTTGCTGCTAATAGTGGGGCAGATGTTGTAATCACCGAAATAGGAGGGACTGTTGGTGACATCGAATCCCTCCCTTTTCTAGAAGCCATTAGAGAATTCCGAGGTGACGTAGGTCGTCATGATATTGCCTACATCCACGTAACTCTATTGCCATATATAGGTACATCTGGTGAACTCAAAACCAAACCAACGCAACACTCGGTCAAAGAGCTTCGATCAATAGGTATCCAGCCAGATCTATTAGTCTGTCGTAGCGATAGACCTATAAGTAAAGAACTTAAGAATAAAATTGGTGGTTTTTGCGGTGTTCAAGAAAGAGCAGTAATCCCCTCATTAGATGCAGATAGTATTTATGCAGTGCCACTAGCCCTAAAAGAAGAAGGTCTTTGCAAAGAAATTCTAGATGTGCTTGATCTAGAGGATCGAGAAAGCGATCTCAAAAATTGGTCACAACTTGTACATAAACTGCGCAATCCTGGCCCGACAGTAAAGATTGCCCTAGTAGGAAAATATGTACAACTAAACGACGCATATCTCTCAGTTGTTGAGGCATTACGGCATGCATGCCTAGCCCAGAATGCCTCACTCAATTTACACTGGGTTTGCGCAGAACAAATCGAATCTGATGGTCCGGAATCGCTTCTAAAAGGGATGGATGCAGTAGTAGTTCCAGGTGGTTTTGGAAATCGAGGAGTAGATGGGAAAGTTTCAGCAATTCAATGGGCAAGAGAACAAAGAGTGCCATTTCTAGGGTTATGCCTTGGCATGCAATGTGCAGTAATCGAATGGGCAAGAAATCTAGCGGGACTCAGAGAAGCAACTAGTGCCGAGCTAGAGCCAAATAGTCCCCATCCAGTCATTCACTTACTTCCTGAGCAGCAAGATGTAGAAGATCTAGGAGGAACCATGAGACTAGGGGTATATCCTTGTCGCTTATTGACAGAAACAATATCTCAACAACTCTATAAAGAACATGTTGTGTATGAACGACATAGACATAGATATGAATTCAACAATTCCTACAGAAATCTTTTTCTAGAATCTGGATATGTCATTAGTGGAACATCTCCAGATGGTCGACTAGTCGAATTAATCGAATTAAAGAAACATCCTTTCTTCATAGCATGCCAATACCATCCTGAATTTCTTTCAAGACCAGAACAGCCACATCCACTGTTCCGTGGATTAATCGAAGCTGCACAACTCCGCTTACCTTCATCCCCAACTGAAGCAATACAACAAAAAAAGCCATCAATTGAGAAGGCACTTGAACAACCATAGTAATGAGTGATTATTTGCCTGTTGTAGAAACCTTCCACTCAATCCAAGGAGAAGGAGCACATACAGGCAGAAGTGCTTTCTTCATTCGCCTTGCAAGTTGCAATGTTGGCTGTACTTGGTGTGACACAAAACATTCATGGAGTGCTCATAAGTACCCCAAAATTCATGTCAAAGCGCTTGCTAATAAAGCAACAGAAGCTGTCCTACAAGGTGCCGAAATTATTATCATTACTGGCGGGGAACCCTTACATCATGATTTAAATCCACTTTGCACAGCATTAAACAAGCATGCGAAATCGCAATTAGGGATCATCATGCCCATACATCTAGAAACAAGCGGTGTTGATTCATTAAGTGGTTCACCGACCTGGATCACTCTCTCTCCGAAGCGGCATTCACCACCATTGACTGAATTACTTACTTCATGCCAAGAATTGAAAGTGATTATTCATGAAATAGCAGATTTGGACTTTGCTGAGCTCATGGCAGAAAAAGCCATGGCTACTCACAAAAAGAAGATACACATAAAAAGTAGTAATAACAATACTCAAGAACCTCTTCTTTTCCTTCAGCCAGGATGGGAAAACAAACAGGGTCATAAAATTGTTGTCGAATATGTATTACACAATCCTAAATGGAGATTAAGCATCCAATCTCATAAGCTACTTAGTATGAGATAACACTTCCACCATAACTATGATGATAAATTACTCTTACATAAAACAATTTCAAACATCAGAGGACGCCTCATTCACTATTAGGGATGGATTTCAAATATGGAAAAATTAATTCAAAAAAAAACTATCGCACTTATTTCTGGAGGACTAGATTCAACAACAGCAACAGCTCTTGCAATAGAAGCTGGATACGAAGTGATAGGTCTATCCTTTGATTATGGTCAAAGACATCAACGCGAGCTTAAGGCAGCCAAAGAATTAGCAAGTTTCCTGAAACTTACAGAACATCACTTGATCAAGGTTAATTTAGCAAGTTGGGGCGGCTCATCTCTCACTAATCTTGAACAAAAATTACCCACATCAGGATTAGAAGAAGGTATCATCCCAAGCACTTACGTACCTGGAAGAAATACAGTTTTTATTGCTCTTGGACTGAGCCTCGCAGAAGCTAAAAATGCAAATCGAATAGTGCTAGGAATCAATGCTATGGACTATTCCGGCTATCCAGATTGTCGTGAAGACTACCTCAAGGCATATCAAGTACTCGCAGATCTTGGGAGCAAATCAGGCCGTGAGGGGCATGGAGCGAAGTTGTGGGCTCCTCTCATCAATTGGAACAAAGTAAAAATAGTAGAAGAAGCCTTAAGACTTGGCATACCAATCAAACGTACATGGAGTTGTTATGCAGGGGGAGAGCAAGCTTGCGGAATTTGCGATAGTTGTCGAATCAGAGATGCAGCTCTAATCAAAGCTGGTCGCAAAGATTTATGTAGTGCTTAGAGATGACTACTCTCCCAACCAAAAGAGATTGTGAATGGAACGAACCATCAGAATTAGCTAAAGAACTTTCAGAGTATTGGGGAGAAGAGGGAATGGTTTGGTTAGACGGTGACAACAGTCAAAAAGGGCGCTGGGGGATTTTGGCAGGTGACCCAATAAATCACATCAGTTGTCATGGTCTACCTGATGAAGAAAATGCAGAGAACCCATTCAAACTTCTAAGAAAACTGGAACCAGGTCACTGGACTGGATGGCTAAGCTATGAAGCCGCATCCTGGTTAGAGCCTCAGAATCCTTGGAAATCAGACTCGATATCGACACTATGGATGGCACGCCATGATCCAATTATTAGATTTGATTTTCTCAAGCAAAAACTTTGGATTGAAGGATACGATATAAGTAGATTAGAAAAAACTGCTTCTTTCATAAAAAAAATCCCTATCAAAACAAATGGTATAAGGGAAAAAAGAAGTGCGATTTCTAAAGTCTGCCCAGGCATACCGATCGATAGTTGGCAATGGGAAAGTAACTACAAAAGTTATGCGCAAAATGTAAGTGCTCTAAAAAAATTGATTGCAAGAGGAGATATTTTCCAAGCCAATCTATCCATATGCTGTACATCAGAGATTTCAAAAAGGACCAAAGCACTAGACCTCTTTAGAAAAATAAGAAGTCAGTGTCCGGCACCCTTCAGTGGGGTGATGATAGGAAAAGGTGCTTCAAGCAATGAAGCGGTGATCTCGTCATCCCCAGAACAATTTCTCATGGTGAATCCATCAGGTTTTGTAGAAACAAGGCCTATCAAAGGTACAAGACCAAGAGATCTCAATCCGAGTTTAGATGCAGAATTGGCAGCTGATTTAATTTGTAGTGTAAAAGATAGAGCTGAAAATTTAATGATTGTGGATTTACTCAGAAACGATTTGGGGCGAGTGTGTCGCCCAGGATCAATCACAGTTCCCGAGATCATGAAGTTAGAAAGCTATCAACATGTACATCATCTAACATCAGTAGTGAAAGGTCATTTAAATAAGGGAAAGACATGGGTCGATCTTCTAGAAGCCTGCTGGCCAGGAGGCTCAATCAGTGGTGCGCCAAAATTACGCGCATGTGAAAGACTATATGAATTAGAGCCAAACCCTCGAGGACCATATTGTGGATCTTTTTTACATCTTGATTGGGATGGGAAACTCAACAGCAATCTTCTAATCCGTTCTTTGATGTTAAAAGATAAGAACCTACGAGTACATGCGGGATGCGGAATAGTAGCCGACTCAAAACCAGAACAAGAGGTGGAAGAGTTGAAATGGAAACTTTTACCACTACTTCAGGCTCTTGAATAAACGCATGATGAATGACCTTGCCTGGATAAATGGAACCTGGCAGCCTATAAAACAATTAATGCTGCCTATCCAAGATCGAGGATTGCAATTAGGTGACGGAATATTTGAAACCATCGTAATTCTCAAAGGCACTCCTCAACTTTTAGAAGAACATATAAAAAGATGGAAAAAGAGTGCTTCTTTACTCAATATGCAAACACCGCCTTCTTTACCCATGATAATGCCATTAATTCAAGAAGGTATCAGTCATGCCCTTTTACAAAATAGCAATGGTGCAATACGACTCAACTGGAGTAGAGGTGATAGAGATAAACGTGGAATAAACACTATCGAAAAAAAGGAAGAGGTATTAAATCATAAATTCTGGATGGAATTATATAAAGCTAATCCTTGCTTTAGCTCGATTTCTACAATGATCAGTCGACATGAAAAAAGAAATGCCGAAAGTAGAATTAGCAATTTGAAAACATTCGGTTATATGCAATCAATACAAGTACGTCAGGAAGCTCAACAAGCTGGCTACGATGAAGGGATAATGATTAGTACCAATGGTGAGATTAGTTGCGGGTCAGTAGGCAATCTACTTATTTATAGAAATAATCAATGGCTGACTCCAGCATTGACTAGTGGTTGCCTCCCTGGTGTGATGAGAGAACGAGGATTAAAACTTGGGATCTTTGAAGAAGCCCATTTGGAACCTACACCTTTAAAAGAAGATCAATGGCTTTTAATTAATAGCCTAGGCTGCCGACCCATTAATCAAATCAATCATCACAAGCTAGAGGTATTTGAAAATCCCGAAAAACTTTGGCTCTCACTATTAAACAGGGAAGAAACTATCAAGATTAGGAGCAAGCAACTAAAATAATATTGGCATTGTGACTTTGGCAGGTGTTGGACAACAAGACTCAACCTGATAATTAATAGAAGCTCCGATTAGAACAATAGAAGGGGAGACAAGGCCCAATTCCTTAACCTTTTTTTCAATCTTAATAACAGGAGCCTTGCAACATTGCTGACCTACAACAGTTCCCTGCTGAATCACCGCAGCAGGAGTTTTAGGATCCAACCCACCTGACAGGAGTTCCTGAATAATAAAACCAAGATTATGCAACCCCATGTAAATCACCAATGCACTACTACCCTTAGCTAACGCTTGCCAATTAACTGAAGGGCGACGCTTATCAATTGTTTCGTGACCGGTCACAAAAGTCACAGAAGAGCCTGCTCGTCGATGGGTTACAGGTATACCAAAATATGCTGGGACAGCTATACCGGATGTAACACCAGGAACCACCTCTACAGAAATCCCATTTCTTTCTAAAAAACAGGCTTCTTCAGCACCACGTCCAAACACAAAAGGGTCTCCTCCTTTCAAACGAACTACACAGGAAAATTTAAGAGCAAGATGCACAAGCATCTGATTCGTCTTAATTTGAGGAACCGAATGATGGCCTCGACGCTTGCCAACAAAATGAATCTCACAATTGTCTGGAACTAAGTCAAGAATCTCCTGAGGGACTAATGAGTCATAAACAAGAGCTTGACAAGTACGAATCAAGCGTTGTGCTTTGACAGTGATTAAATCAGGATCGCCAGGCCCTGCTCCGACCAAATAAACAGTTCCAGAGTGCACGTCTTTCATTTAAGCAAGTAATCAACAACTAATTAAGCAAAAAGGTTAGACATCAAAAAGTCCTAGGCAAGTAAAGCACAATTTAGTAACAACCACGATAAATTTAAAGCACAACAAACTGATCAACTATCAATTTAAATAATCAGTCAAATCAGATGGAACATAGAAAACAAAGGTTACAGTATGAAAATAATCACAAGCATCAAATCTTAAGCAAAAGAAGAGAGTAAGAACAGGTAAAGCGTCTGAAGAAGAGACCGTTACGTATTGTCTTTATAAGCATATACACGACCATAAAGTAAAAGGATTGATATTGTTAACTTAGCTACTATAAATTTAAAGATGACTAGATATAATGTCCACTAGAGCAGGAACAAAATAAATGGCTGCAAGCAAAGACATCTTTAAGCAGTATTTAAAGAAGATAGGCAGTGGTCAAGAAACAGGTAAAGCCTTGAATCGTGTCGAATCAGCCAAGGCGCTGAAACTAATGCTCAATCTTGAGGCAACACCTGCCCAAATAGGCGCTTTTATGATTGCTCATAGAATTCGAAGGCCAGAGCCTGAGGAACTTGCAGGCATGCTAGATACATATTTAGAACTAGGACCAGAAATAAATACACAACACTTTCAAAAAAGACCTATATGTTTTGGGATGCCCTTTGATGGAAGAGAAAAAACATCGCCGATTTATCCTCTAACAGTACTGCTATTGCTAAGTGCTGGACAACCAGTAGTCTTGCACGCTGGAAAAAGAATGCCAGTCAAATATGGAGTCACAACAACTGAGTTATTTAATAGCCTAGGTTTAAGACTAGAAGGAATTACTCTTGACCAATTACAACAGGGATTTAATCAACATGGTCTGGCTCTAATATACCAACCTGATCATTTTAAATTAGCTGAAAATTTAATTAAATACCGTGATGAGATTGGGAAACGACCACCATTAGCAAGCATGGAATTATTGTGGAATTGTCACCATGGTGATCATCTAATTGTAACTGGTTTCGTTCATGCCCCTACAGAAAAAAGAGCAATGCAGACCCTCAATTTACTAGGAGAAAAAGATTTTATACTTGTAAAGGGACTTGAAGGAGGAATTGACCTTCCTATCAATCGTATTTGCTTAACTGGCAGATCTGAACAAATTGGATACAATCGCTTAATACTAAAGCCAAAAGAATACAACTATTTTGGAGAAGAATGTAACTGGGAAAATATAGAAGTGTGGCAAAAAAAAGCTCTTGAAATACTAGACAATAAAGGACCTTTGAAGGAATCCGTACATTGGAATGGAGGCGTATATTATTGGCTATCAGGAATAACTAGTACTATTAATGAAGGAATTGAAAAGGTAGATTTTTACTTAAATTCTGGAATAGTGAAAAAAACCCTGGCAGAACTAATAAGATGGAGGAATGGTTTGTAAAAAAGTTTAGAAACTATTTTTTGAGATTCTAAAAAGACAACTCGAAAACACATGAACCTATACTTAAAAGACTCAATCAAACATTTGAGTTCTATCCCAAGCTTAATTCTGTGCAAAAGTCTAGAGTCCCAGTTCTCCTCAGTGCCTTCATAACACTATTAAATGACAGGCTTGGAGAAACCATTATATTTCCTTTGCTTCCCTTCCTTCTCGAACGATTTACTAAGAGCGGCAGCACCTTAGGACTTCTGGCTGGTACATATGCAATTTCTCAATTTGCTGTAGCACCTTTAATAGGAGCTCTAAGTGATCGATTTGGGAGAAAGCCAATAATGATTACTTGCGTATCTGGGTCTGTCATAGGTCTATTACTATTTGCCATAACTGTAAGCATTCAATGGAAGATTTATTTACCTATATGGGCAAGTTCTATTCCATTAATATTCCTTTTCGCAGCACGAGTAATTGATGGTATCAGCGGAGGGACTGCTGCAACTGCAACTGCTGTATTAGCAGATATCTCCACACCTGAGAATCGTGCAAAAACCTTTGGCTTAATAGGTGTAGCATTTGGACTAGGTTTCGTACTTGGTCCGGGTTTAGGTACCTCACTATCTAAATTCAGCGTCAATCTCCCCGTTTGGGCTGCCAGTGGTTTTGCCCTTATAAATCTATTTTTAGTGATATGGGTATTACCAGAAACCAGACCTGATGATGCAAGTTTTTCCACAATACGAAAAAGAGAACTAAATCCAATAACTAAAATTGCTGAAGTCATGTCTAACGCGTCTTGCAGGAGGCTTTGCTTGGCGTTCTTTGTATTCTTTATGGCGTTTAATGGATTTACAGCTGTGCTGGTTTTATATCTAAAAGAATCCTTTGATTGGAGTCCTCAAATGGCTAGTCAAGCTTTTATAGTGGTTGGGATAGTTGCAATGGTCGTTCAAGGTGGTTTTATTGGCCCATTAGTAAAACAATTTGGTGAATTAAAACTTACACTGTCAGGAACGGGTTTTGTAATAGCTGGTTGTATCTTATTAATTATGGCTAATAAAGAAAATTCAATCTCAACTGTATATAGCTCCGTAGCAATCCTTGCCTTAGGAACAGGCCTTGTAACACCATGTCTGAGAAGTTTAATCTCAAGAAGATTAGCTTCAACAAAGCAAGGGGCTGTGTTAGGAAGTTTACAAGGCCTGCAAAGCCTAGGAACTTTTGTAGGTGCTTCAATCGCTGGTATTTCATATGAATTCCTAGGAGGAAAAAGTCCTTTTATTGGAACAAGTTGCTTATTGCTAATAGTTATCGCACTGGTTTCCAACAACCCGTTGAATAAAGACAATCAACTAGAGATACAGGGACATAAAAATGCATAGATTAACAACACTATTCAATACAAACTAGAATGAAGATGCCTCAAAAGGAGAGACATGACTATATCAATCGCGAGTTAAGCTGGATTGCTTTTAATGCACGCGTTCTAGCACAATCACTAGATGAGAGAACACCTCTGTTAGAACAAGCTAGGTTTAGTGCGATTTTTAGCAATAATCTCGATGAATTCTTTATGGTTAGGGTCGCTTCCCTAAAATCACAGATTGAAGCAGGTTTAAATCAAAAAAGTGAAGATGGTAGAACCCCGAGCGAACAGATTAGTGCTATAAGGAATGCACTGATTCCTCTTTTAGAAGAACAACAAAATCACTTTCTTGATTCTCTTAAGGAGCAATTAAAGCTATATGGAATCAAAATATTAAATTATAAGGATTTAAATAAAAGAGAGCAAACATGGTTAAACAATTATTTCACGAATTCTATTTACCCAGTACTCACACCGTTAGTGGTAGACCCAGCTCATCCATTCCCTTTTTTAAGCAATCTGAGTCTAAATGTAGCTGCATTTATAAAAGATCCAAAGAACAAAGAAACCCAATTTGTGAGAGTAAAAGTACCTCAAAAGATATTAGGTAGGTTCATAAGTATCCCAAACAACCTAAGTGGAAATGATGATGATAAAATAAGCTCTAGGGTTCCATTAGAGCAAGTAATTGGCAGCAATTTACATTTGCTATTTCCAGGAATGGAAGTAGAAAGTCATTATATTTTTCGAGTTACTAGAGATGCAGATCTGGAGTTAAGAGATCTTGAGGCCGATGACCTCATGATTGCAATTGAAGAAAGCCTAAGAAAAAGAAGAATGGGTGGTGAGATAGTCCGAATAGAAATTTCAGAAGATATGCCAAAACAAATGTCTTCCATTTTACTAAATAGCATGGGAGTGAGTAAAGATGATCTTTTTTCAGTTAAAGGACTATTGGGTCTAGATGATTTATTTGAAATCTCAAAAATAGATTTCGCTGAACTCAAATACCCAACTCATAAGGGTATATCCCAAGAACCATTAAAAAAAATCCAACTATTAAAAGAACATGATAACTTTCACACAAATGAAGTTGCAAGCATCTTTTCAATAATTAGGCATCAAGATTTATTGCTTCATCATCCCTACGACTTGTTCTCAACATCTATTGAAGAATTCATTAATCAAGCAGCAGATGATCATCTTGTCATGGGAATAAAAATGACACTGTATAGGACTTCTAAAGATTCACCAATTATTGAAGCATTAATACGTGCTGCAGAAAATGGAAAACAAGTAATGGCTCTTGTAGAATTAAAAGCAAGATTTGATGAAGATAAAAATATTCAATGGGCTCGACAACTTGAACAAGCTGGGGTTCATGTTGTATATGGAATAGTAGGTCTTAAGACTCATACAAAGATAGTATTAGTGGTAAGGAAAGAAAAAGAAAACCTTAGAAGTTATGTACATATAGGCACAGGTAATTACAACTCAAAAACATCTAAAGATTACACAGATCTTGGCTTGCTATCTGCAAGGCCTAAATTAGGCCAAGACCTTGTTGAATTATTCAATTATCTGACCGGATTTTCCAAACCACAAGATTTTCGTAAGATTTTAGTAGCTCCTGTCACCCTTCGGAAACGTATTGAAGAGTTAATTACAAGAGAAATAAGGCATGCCGAAGAAGGCAAGCCAGCCCATATTCAAGCAAAAATGAATTCATTAGTAGATACAGCAATTATCAGACTGCTTTATAAAGCCTCAGCTGCTGGAGTCAAAATCGACCTAATTGTTCGGGGAATGTGTTGTTTATACCCTCAAAAAAAAGGACTTAGTGAAAATATTAGAGTGATTAGTATCATTGGAAGATTCCTTGAACATTCAAGAATATTTTGGTTCAAGAATCACGAATCTTCTGAGGTTTTTATAGGCAGTGCGGATTGGATGCGTAGAAATCTTGATAGGCGAGTAGAAGCAGTTACCCCTATAGAAGACAAGCAATTAAAAGACAAGCTAAAAAAACTTTTGGAAATTTACCTTAGGGATAATCGCAGGGCTTGGGAAATGCAAAGCGATGGTCAGTTCATTCAATTACAACCAAGTGGGGTAGAACATTGCTCACAAAGTGAATTAATAGAACTCTGGGGGAGGGAAGATCTTTAATAGAAAATTAAACTCTTAAGATAAAAATTCAATATTCCTAGGAAAAAATTACTAGTTCTACTCAAGGACTACTGAAAGATTTCAGATTCATGGCGGTCCGAACCGTAATTAAGTGCTAAATTCCGGCCAAATCTAATTTTAGGAGGCCAGGGTGATGGGGATCCCTCTGGAATCTAGTGATACAGCTTCTGCTGTAAAAACTTCAGAAGTTCTATTACCAGCTACAAAGAAAAAACAAGCTGACAAAAAAAACAAAGCAAACCTGAGCTCCAAAAGCTCTGGCAAGCAGAGTGGTCGGCTCGGGACAGATGCAATCGGATTCTACCTGAGTAACATAGGTCGTATCCCGCTCCTTACGCCTGCAGAAGAGATTGAACTTGCGCACCATGTGCAAACAATGAAATCAATTCTTGAGATAACTGATCAAGAGCACACGCCCAGACAACGTCATAAAATCCGAATGGGTAAAAGAGCTCGGGACAGAATGATGGCTGCGAACCTCAGGTTAGTTGTTAGCGTTGCCAAAAAATATCAAAACCAGGGCTTAGAGTTACTAGACCTAGTGCAAGAAGGGGCAATAGGCCTAGAACGAGCTGTAGATAAATTTGATCCCGCTATGGGATATAAATTCTCTACTTATGCCTACTGGTGGATACGTCAAGGGATGACTAGAGCTATAGATAACAGTGCCAGAACAATAAGACTGCCCATTCATATCAGTGAAAAACTATCAAAAATGCGCCGAATCTCACGAGAACTTTCTCATCGTTTCGGACGTCAACCAAATCGGCTTGAATTAGCCCATGCTATGGGCATGGAGCCTAGAGACCTTGAGGACTTAGTTACTCAAAGTGCACCCTGCGCTTCTCTTGATTCCCATGCACGCGGTGAAGAAGATCGCAGCACCCTTGGAGAACTAATCCCTGATCCGAATGGCGAAGAACCCATGGAAGGAATGGATCGCAATATCCAAAAAGAACATCTTGGAGGATGGTTATCACAACTCAATGAAAGAGAACAAAAAATATTACGATTACGCTTTGGCCTTGATGGAGAAGAGCCTCTTACACTTGCAGAAATAGGTCGACAGATAAATGTTTCAAGAGAAAGAGTTAGACAACTAGAAGCGAAAGCCATTCTGAAACTTCGTACGATGACAAATCACCAACAAGCAGCATAGTCTCGCTTGGCAAACGTCAATGCACTGATAATCATCAGCCTATGGGTAGGTGTCATATTGATATCTGCGATGGTCTCAAAAGCACGTTGGCCAAATCAAGGGGAATTAAGCCGGAAAATCGTCCACATAGGGACAGGGCCTGTAATACCTCTAGCTTGGTGGTTAGAGGTACCAAGACTTATTGCTGTGCCATTAGGAGTAGTTATAACTTTAGGACTACTTGCTAATCATCACTGGAAATTCATACCTTCTATTGAAGATATCAATAGACAAAGCTATGGAACGATCACGTATGGACTTGCAATTACGTTGATGTTAATTATTTTTTGGCCCAACAATGCAGAGGCTGTCTGTGCAGGGACACTTGTCATGGCTTTTGGAGATGGGTTAGCAGGACTAATAGGTCGTAGCGTTCGATCACCTGCTTGGAAGGTCTTCAATCAAACTAAGTCTCTGATTGGGACACTAACTATGGGAATAGTTTCAGTGAGTGTCCTGCTGATACTTAGCATGGCAACACAAACTCCTATACAACCATTCAAAATAATTCTGATATCAGCCTTGGCTCTTGCCCTTGAACAAATAAGTCAAAATGGAATAGATAACATCACAGTACCAATTGGCACTGCATACGGTTGGTTATGGATGACAAGGATTTAAGTATTCCAATTTTATGAGCGATTTGCACTAGAAACTGCTTCAGCAAGTTCTTGTAAAAGTTCAGATGTTGTAGAAAGATTAATACAAGCATCGGTAATGCTTTGTCCGTAAACAAGAGTAGAAAGATCTCCAGGTAACTTTTGATTACCCTCAACCAAGTGACTCTCTAGCATTACTCCCATTATTTTTTTTGAGCCATGTCTAATTTGTTCGGCTAAAGCATGAACCACATCTGCTTGCCGTCGAAAATCCTTATTAGAATTGCCATGGCTGCAATCAACCATCAATCGGTCTAGAAGTCCATCTTTTAGCAACATCTCACTAATTTGATTAATAGCTTCTTGGTGATAATTGCTGCCAGACTTACCACCTCGCAAAACAAGGTGGCCATCTGGATTACCAGTAGTACTAACAATTGAAGCATTACCATCATGATTAATTCCTAAAAAATGATGGGGTCTTGCAGCAGCTTGCATTGCATTGATCGCAATATTCGCAGTCCCGTCCGTGCCATTCTTATAGCCAATTGGCATGGATAAACCAGATGCCATTTCTCTATGCGTTTGACTTTCAGTTGTCCTCGCTCCAATCGCTGTCCAACTAATCAAGTCAGCAATATATTGAGGCACAACCGGATCAAGCAGTTCTGTAGCTGATGGCATTCCCTGAGCCGCTAAATCCAACAGTAATTTTCTAGCCAGACGAAGTCCTGTATTGATGTCATACGAACCATCTAAATGAGGATCATTAATCAAGCCTTTCCAGCCAACGGTGGTACGAGGTTTTTCAAAATAAACACGCATAACAACCTCAAGCTGGGCTTCATGCTGGCGACGGAGAAATTGCAAATTCTTTGCATACTCTTCTGCTGCGTCAATGTCATGAACAGAGCAAGGGCCAACTATGACCAATAAACGCGAATCTTCTCCGCTTAGAATGGCTTGAATACGCTTGCGGGCTGTTGTTACGGTATTAATCGCATGAGAATCTATAGGGAGATCTCTATGCAGGAATGCTGGAGGCACTAATGGCCTGGTATCCACCACATGTAAATCTGAAGTGGTGGTCATTTGGGAGGCCTTAACGACAAGCTAGCCTAGAGCCTTTAAGTAAAGAAGATCCAGAAATTGCATTTCAACATGAATAATTCTTGCCCAAAAGGGTCGTTCAAGAGTCAAAAATAGATTATCGACTGCTCTTCAAAGGAGTTGACTGAATGCTGATTGATTATTACGAAAACGCCTCCAAGCGAGAAAAACTGGGCATTCCTGCCCTGCCTCTAAATGTTGAGCAAACCCTGGAACTAACAAAGCTACTGCAGAAAAAGGATCTTAAAAATCCAGAAAAATTAATCCATTTGCTAATCGAGCGGATCCCAGCGGGCGTTGATGAATCAGCTTATGTAAAAGCAAATTGGCTCAATGATATTGCACAAGAGCGAAAATCCAGTCCTCTAATTACACCCCTTAAAGCAACACAAATACTAGGGACAATGATTGGTGGATATAACGTCACTGCTCTGATCGAACTACTTAAGAATAAAGATACAACTTTAGCCATGTCAGCTGCAGAGAGCCTAAGTAAAACGATACTTATATATGACGGGTTAAATGATGTTATGGAACTTTCTAAAAATAATAAATACGCAAAATATGTTATAGACAGCTGGGCTTCTGGAAAATGGTTTACATGTAAAAAGCCAATGGCTAAAAAACTAACAGTCACAGTTTTCAAGGTAGATGGAGAAATTAATACTGATGATCTCTCGCCAGCTGTTCACGCAACTACCAGACCAGACATCCCCCTTCATGCTCTTGCAATGCTCGAAGCAAGAGCGCCAAAGGCTATTCCAACAATTAATCAATTAAAAGACAAAGGCTTTCCAATTGCTTTTGTAGGGGATGTGGTCGGCACTGGGAGCTCTAGAAAATCAGCAATCAATTCGATGTTATGGCATATAGGAGAAAAAATTCCCTACGTACCTAATAAACATGGAGGAGGGGTCATTATTGGCAATAAAATTGCTCCCATTTTCTTTAACACAGCTGAAGATTCTGGAGCAATACCTATTGAATGTGATGTCAGTAGGCTCTGCACAGGAGATGTTATAACAATTCACCTAGATAAAGGAGAGATAAAAAGAGCTGATAGCGAAGAAAAGGCCGGGGAAACAATTACAAGATTTACTCTTAAACCATTAACTCTTTCTGATGAAATACGTGCAGGTGGACGGATCCCGCTAATGATTGGAAGAGCGTTAACCGATAAAGTTAGATCACAATTAGGTCTATCACCATCAGAATTATTCATAAGGCCAGCAACACCGAAAGAAAATGATCTGGGGTATACACAAGCACAAAAAATTGTAGGTAAAGCCTGTGGGTTAAATGGGATACGTCCAGGAACCAGCTGTGAGCCGATAATGACAACTGTAGGAAGTCAAGACACAACAGGTCCAATGACTAGAGATGAGATGAAAGAACTCGCATGTCTCGGGTTCTCAGCCGATCTAGTCCTACAAAGCTTCTGTCATACAGCTGCATACCCTAAAGAAATTGATATAAAAACACAACAAGAGTTACCTAAATTCTTTGCAGAGCGTGGTGGCATAGCCCTGCGACCGGGAGATGGCATTATTCATAGTTGGCTTAATCGAATGTTACTTCCAGATACAGTAGGGACTGGTGGTGATAGTCATACTCGATTCCCATTGGGCATCTCATTCCCAGGTGGTTCTGGGGTCGTGGCTTTTGCAGCAGCAATAGGAGCGATGCCATTAGACATGCCAGAATCAGTTCTAGTGCGTTTCAAGGGCTCTCTTCAGCCTGGTATCACACTAAGAGATATAGTCAATGCAATTCCATGGGTAGCAATCCAAAAAGGGCTACTAACCTTAGATAAAACCAATAAAATCAACATTTTCAATGGTCGTATTCTTGAAATCGAAGGATTATCAGATCTGAAACTAGAGCAAGCATTTGAACTAACAGATGCAAGTGCAGAACGTTCCTGTGCAGGATGCACAATCAAACTGTCTGAAGCCACTGTCTGTGAATATCTAAATAGCAATGTGGCACTACTAAAAAATATGATTACACGTGGCTATGAAGATTCAAGGACATTAGAAAGAAGAATTCAAGCTATGGAAAAATGGCTCGCGAAACCTCAGTTGATTAGCGCTGATTTCAATGCCGAGTACAAAGAAATTATCGAGATCAATCTGGATGAAATAAAAGAACCAGTACTCGCGTGCCCAAATGACCCAGATAATGTCAAATTGCTAAGTGAAGTATGTAATGAAGCTATCCAAGAAGTCTTTATCGGATCCTGCATGACCAATATTGGACATTATCGAGCAGCAGCAAAGATTCTTGAAAATTCAGGAAAGAGTAAGGCTCGTTTATGGGTATGCCCTCCAACTCGCATGGATGAAGACGTGCTCAAGAAAGAAGGCTATTACAAAATTTTCGAAGATGCTGGTAGTCGAATGGAAATGCCAGGGTGCTCATTATGCATGGGAAATCAAGCAAGAGTTGAAGACAACACAACTGTTTTTTCAACTAGTACCAGAAATTTCAACAATAGATTAGGTAAAGGAGCACAAGTTTTTCTTGGAAGTGCAGAATTAGCAGCTGTTTGTGCACTACTAGGGCGAATACCAACGCCAACTGAATACCGCAGTATTGCAGCAGCAAAAATTGATCCTCTCTCAAAAGAGTTATACAGATATCTGAATTTTGATCAAATACCTGGCTTTGAAACAGAGGGCCAAATCACAAATCACTCCTATGAAACAGCTAATTCTTAAATGTCTATTTTAACGCGACTTCAAAAACCACATTCATTCACTAGTTCTAGTCGTAGTATCAAACAATTATTACAACAACAATGGTTCATTGTTGTTGTTGCCTTAATGCTTACAGGCCTTGGGGCTGCACTTACTGGGGTGCTATTCAAAAGTGGTGTGCACGCCTTAGAAGGCTGGAGACATCAATTACTAGAGAATTTCCCTGCCTGGCTAATCCTGCCAACCCTAGGAGGACTTGGTGGTCTGACATCAGCATTTCTGGTATCGCGACTTGCACCAGCAGCAGGAGGTTCTGGAGTAAGTCACATCATGGCTTATTTACGACATAAAAATGTTGCTATGGGTTTAAGAGTAGGGATTGTCAAACTCTTTGCGGGAATTATCGCTATTGGATGTGGCTTCCCACTTGGTCCTGAAGGTCCAGCAGTTCAAATGGGAGGATCAGTAGCGTGGCGTATGGCTAAATGTCTCAAGGCACCTTTGACATTTCGTAGGGTAATAGTCGCCGCAGGTGGAGGTGCAGGAATAGCAGCCATTTTCAGCGCACCGATAGGTGGTTTTATTTTTGCAATTGAAGAACTTCTTAATTCAGCAAGACCAGTAGTTCTACTACTGGTCTTTGTTACTACGTTTTGGGCTGATACATGGGCTGATGTACTGCAAAGTCTTGGGCTTGATTCCAAAGCAGGAGGGTTCGATACAACGCTTGGTTTTCAATTAGAGCGTGAATACACTCCACTAGTAAATTTTCTTCCAATTGATCTTGGCTATTTAATTGCACTTGGACTGATTATTGGCGTATTAGCAGAAATGTACTGCAAATTTGTACTTACAATGCAACGTAAGGGTAACGAATGGTTTGGCAATAAACTCATACTTCGAATGAGCCTTATTGGAATCATGCTAGGAGGTTTCTATTCTTTACTTCCTGAATCCTTTCACCGTCTTGCCGAGCTGCAACCATTAATAGCAGATGGCAAAGTTGGTATATCTACAGCACTTTGGACATTTATAATAATGTTCTTAACGACTGGACTGGCAGCTGCATCAGGTGCCCCAGGCGGACTGTTTTATCCAATGCTTACCCTTGGCGGGGCAATTGGACTAGCTTGTGGCTTTTCGGTTGAAGCACTCACTGGGCATGTTCCAAGTACTTATGTTTTCGCTGGTATGGCTGCTTTCGTGGCGGGGTGCTCTCGCAGGCCAATTACAGCAATATTCTTAGCCTTTGCTTTAACAAAAGATCTACTCATGCTCAAGCCAATTTTAATAGCTAGCTTGGCAAGCTTTCTAGTCGCAAGTCTTTTCGATGACAAATCAATTTACGATCGTCAAATAGACATGGAAGTAGCTATAAGTAATAACAGCACTAAATAACCAGATCAAAATTATTGGTAGATTAATTCCTTCCCTAAGCTATTCAACTGAAACAAGAGACTCTCCTATTCAAGCCTGCTATACCGGAAAATGGAGCCGTGCGGGTCACACTTGCTTTCCCGAACACCTACAAAATCGGCATTACGAGTCTTGGTTATCAAATAGTTTGGTCTACTTTAGCCCAAAGAAAAGATGTCGATGTACGGCGATTATTTACAGATATAAATGATCCGACACATAGGCATTCGGATTTGTTTGGAGTGTCACTTAGCTGGGAGTTAGATGGACCGATTTTTCTTGACTTACTCGAAAGTCAAGGCATATCAATTTGGAACCATGAACGCAACAACACAGACCCCATAGTGTTTGGTGGTGGGCCAGTGTTAACAGCGAACCCCGAACCTTTCGCACCATTTCTTGACGTAATTTTACTAGGAGACGGTGAAGAGCTCCTCCCTTCATTTATTGAAACTTTCGAAAAGTGTAGAAACCTATCAAGAAAAGATTGCTTGAAAATACTAGCGAAAATCCCCGGCGTCTATATCCCAAGTCTGTATGTACCAGAATATGATTCCGATGGAAGATTGCTTGAAACAAAACCAATATCAGAGGATGTTCCTAAATCAATAACAAAGCAAACTTGGCGAGGTAAAAACCTTAGTCATTCTCAAGTAATTACTCCAAATGCTGCTTGGCCAAATATTCATCTTGTAGAAATCGTAAGAAGCTGCCCTGAATTATGTCGCTTCTGCCTTGCTAGTTACCTTACGCTTCCTTTTAGAACCGCTGAATTTTCAGAAAACCTTATTCCTTCCGTCGAAAAAGGGTTAAAAGTGACACAAAGATTAGGCCTTCTAGGCGCTTCGGTAACTCAACATCCGGAATTTGAAGATTTAATGGAATGGCTAAATCAAGATCGCTTTAATGATATTCGTGTGAGTGTTAGCTCTGTCAGAGCTTCAACTATGAGTCTCAAGCTCAGTGAAATGTTAGCTCGTCGTGGCGCCAAATCAGCAACGATTGCAATTGAAAGTGGTAGTGAACGTCTCCGAAATGTAGTCAATAAAAAGCTATCGCAAATAGAAATTTTCAATGCCGCAAACAATGCCAAAAATGGTGGTCTAAAAAAGCTAAAACTGTACGCAATGGTTGGATTGCCAACAGAAGAAGAAGAAGATATTGAGGCTACTGCAGAACTACTACGAAACCTAAAAAAAACAGTTCCAGGCCTTCACTTTACTCTTGGAATAAGCACCTTTGTCCCTAAAGCTCATACACCCTTCCAATGGCAAGGAATACGGCCTGAGGCTAATAAAAGACTGAAAAGACTAGGCAAAACCCTAAGAACAGAGGGCATAGAAATACGTCCAGAAAGTTATAATTGGAGTCTCATTCAAGCTCTACTTGCTCGAGGCGACCGTCGGATTGCTCCAGTAATTGCTGCCATGAGAGGTCAGCCAAATAGTTTTGGTAATTGGAAAAAAGTATATAAAGCAGTTCTCAACTCAAAGCATGATCATCCATTCACGAACAAACTCTTAGAGAACACTCCTCCTCCTTGGGAAGAAATCATTCATAAGACTTGGGATACTACAAGTGTACTGCCTTGGGCACATTTAAATGGTCCCCTCTCTACAGAACAATTGATAACTCATCACCATCAGGCAATGAATAAGTTTCCTGCTTATTAATAGAAACAGGACGAATAATGCAACGTAAGCCAGCTAAAAATATCCATCCAGCAAGATTTAACCGACTATCAAAGAATGGCATATCTAACCCATGAAGAGCCAATAACACAAAAGCAGCTGCCCACCAAGAACGATCAAACATTTTATTTTTCAAATCTAAACAAGTAGGAACTCCTCTTAGAAGAACTCCCCTTCTAAGTGCAACCACTAATAACGTGCCAACAAAAATCATCAAACAAAATGTGGCAGGTAAGCCATGGCTAACTGCCATCTCCAACGGCAAATTATGTGCATGCCCATGCCACAAACCTGTTCGTAAAGGATATAAAACTGAAAAAGCAGCTGCACCCCACCCAAACCAAGGTCTTTCAAGTACAAAGGTTAAAGCCACACTCCACTGACTCAATCGAGTCGAAGCCAAGATCCGAGTATGAGCATGATGCAAATCATTTAAACGGCCCCAAATTTTTTCAGGTACTAATAGCCTTGCAAGATTTTGAAGATCTGTATTAATTCCTGGAACAACTGCAAGCATTAAAGGTAATAGCACTAAAGCTAATAGAGGCAATAGCCAAAACCACTTTGCAGGACCCAAAACAAAAGGAACAGCCAAGATCAAACCTCCCCATGCATTTCGGGAATCAGTCAGAATCAATGCAACGACTACAGCAACCGCAAAAAGAAAAAACAAAATTCTTCGGAAGTTTTTAATATTGGGTTGCAAAAAAGAAGCAAGACAAAAAGGCCAAGCAATACATAACCACGCCCCTGCAATATTTGCATAATCAAACAGGCCAGATAATCGCCCTAATGGCTCCCCCCCCGGAGAAACAAACCAAATAATCAGACCATTCATGATTTCCCATGGGCCTTGCCAACCCAACCAAATCTGACCAAAACCCGTAATCACTACAGGAATTGTTCCAACAACAAACCACAAACCACATCGCCTCCTTGCTGACCCTGTTTCCAAATAAGGCTGGAAACCCCAAAACGCACAAAAGAATGGGAGCCAATTCCCTAAGCCCACCCAAGCTAACCAACCTGAATAAGCTCTAAAACAACCAATCATCATCATCAACGTAAGAATTAGCAAAGCTTGATTCCATGCATCTTTTAAGAACGGTTGAGATCTATGGCGAAACCCAATAGTGAAAGCAAGGACAAGTAAAACTCCTGATATCAAAGCTGTTGAAGGTAATAATAAAATTCCCAATTGAAAACAAACCCATCCAAAGGAATTGGCTCCGATTGGGCGACAACATTTAAAGAAAGCCAAAGCACTCATCAGCACATCTAAAATCAAAGACATTGAACAGAGGTGTCCATTCTTACTTGACCCTCAAAGAAAACAATTAATCAACAGATGACTTTTTGAAGCAAATTGAATAGAACGATGAAATAAGAGCTAATGATCCTCTGAACAAAACTATTGCAGTCATTGGGGCCGGGAGCATCGGATCAGGCACAGCGTGGCATCTCGCTAATGATGGACATCAAGTCATCTTGATTGATCCAAGCCTAAACCAAACAATAAAAAGGTCAGGAATGCTTTCAGGAACAGGAGCATCCTTAGGCGTTCTAATGGGTTACATATTTAGACGTAACAGCGGAAGAGCTTGGCACCTCAGAAAACGCAGTATGGAGCTTTGGCCATCTTGGGTAAAAAATCTTCATTCAGAAGAATGCCCGCTCAGTATCAAAAAACCATTAATTCAACTTGCAAGATCAAACGAAGAAGCCATTCGGATGAGAAACATAAGCAGCCTTCGCTGTAAACAGGGACTGTATTTTTTAGAAGGCAAACAAACAAATGCATCGGGATTGCCCTGGCCAAAAAATTTATATGGAGGACTAGTGTCTGAAAATGATGGATTTATTGATCCTTTAGAACTACAAAAAAGTCTTAAAAAAGCTCTAATCAAAGAAAAAGTAGAAATGATTAATAAAAAGGTGACTTCTATTAATAGAAGTTTATCAGGCTATTCATGGGAACTAAAATTTCAAACTGGTGGAGATCTTAAATGTAATATAGTTATTATTTGTGCAGCATCTGGTACAGAAAAATTATTAGCGCCTTTAGGTCACAAAATCTCCTTAACTTCTGTCCTTGGTCAAGTGCTAGAACTAGAAATAGCCTCGGATAAAAACAACTGGATCAATTGGCCTGCTGTTCTTGTCTCAAATGGAATAAATCTTTTACCTTACGGTCCTAACAAGCTATTAATTGGTGCTACTTTAGAAACTGGAATGCTGCCTAACGACAATGCAGCCAAAGAACTCATAGAACTGAAAGGGAATGCTCCAGCTTGGCTTAATAAAGCAAAGGTTGTAAATAATTGGTATGGGTTTAGAAGTAGGCCAGATAATAGGCCTGCACCTATATTAGAAAAACTCGAAGAGGGCTTAATTCTTGCTAGTGGACATTATAGGAATGGGATACTTTTAACCCCATCTACTGCTGAATGGATTAGAGGTGAAATTGATAAGTCCAAATAACAATAAATTACTTAGATTCAGTAAACTCTGCATCAATAACATCATCACCTGGGTTATTGGTATCACTACCAGATGAACTATCTTCATTTCCACTAGTTGGACCAGGGGCACCAGCAGCTTGTTGATACACAGAAGCTCCTAATGTATAAAGCTCCTGCTGCAATTCCTCAAGAAGAGATTTCATAGTTTCAAAATCATCTTTTGATAAAGCTTCTTTAAGTTTTGATCTCTTTTCTTCTACTTTTGCTTTTGCTTGGGCGTCAACTTTATCTCCTAGCTCAGTGAGCTGTTTTTCAGATTGATACACCAAGGTTTCTGCCTGGTTTTTTACATCTATCCTCTCACGTTTTTCTTTATCTTCGGAAGCATTAGTTTCAGCATCTTTAACCATATTTTCAACCTCTTTGTCAGACAAAGTAGATGCACCAGTAATCGAAATACTCTGCTCTTTACCACTACCTTTATCTTTTGCTGTAACACTCAAAATACCATTTGCATCTATATCAAAAGTCACCTCTATCTGAGGCACGCCTCTTGGTGCCGGTGGGATTCCATCCAATCGAAAAGTTCCTAGGCTCTTATTATCTGAAGCCATTTCACGTTCACCTTGTAAGACGTGAATCTCAACATTGGTTTGACCGTCGACAGCAGTTGAATACGTCTCTGCTTTTTTAGTTGGTACTGTTGTATTGCGAGTAATCATCTTAGTCATAACACCACCAAGAGTCTCTACGCCCAAAGAGAGAGGAGTGACATCAAGTAAAAGGATGTCCTTGACTTCACCCGCTAGAACACCTCCTTGAATAGCTGCACCAACCGCTACAACCTCGTCTGGGTTCACCGTTTGGTTAGGGTCTTTACCAGTAACTCGCTTAACTAACTCTTGAACAGCAGGCATACGAGTTGATCCACCTACCATGACAATTTCATCTAATTCACCTGAAGAAAGCTTCGCATCCTTTAATGCTTGCTCAACAGGTACTCGACAGCGATCAATCAACTTGGAGGCTAATTCTTCAAATTTGGCTCGAGTTAACGTGATATCAACATGCTTTGGCCCTTCAGCAGTCGCAGTTATAAATGGCAGATTTATCTCACTTTGAGTGGCACTTGAAAGCTCAATTTTAGCTTTTTCTGCTGCTTCTGTAAGTCTCTGCAAAGCTTGCTTATCCTGACGTAAATCTATTCCCTCATTACTTTTAAAAGTATCAGCAAGATAATCCACAATTACTTTGTCAAAGTCATCTCCTCCAAGATGTGTATCACCAGAAGTAGAAAGAACCTCAAAAACACCATCTCCTACTTCTAAGACAGAAACATCAAATGTGCCTCCTCCTAAATCAAAAACAAGAATTCGTTCATTGCTCTTTTTATCTAATCCATAAGCCAAAGCCGCCGCAGTAGGTTCATTAATAATGCGCAAAACCTCAAGCCCAGCAATCTTACCTGCATCTTTTGTGGCCTGACGCTGAGAATCATTAAAATAAGCAGGGACAGTAATTACAGCCTGCGTGACGTTTTCACCGAGATATTTTCCTGCATCATCAGAAAGTTTCCTTAACACCTGTGCGCTAACTTCTTCAGGGGAAAATTGCTTATCCAAAACAGGACATTTCAGCTTCAACCTTGATCCAGCTTTCTCGACTCCATAGCTAACTTCCTTAGATTCCTCATTAACCTCATCTACTCGACGGCCAACAAATCTTTTTGCTGAATAAAAGGTGTTCTCAGGATTCATGACTGCTTGTCTCTTGGCAATCTGACCAACCAATTGATCCTGATTTTTGGTATAAGCAACCACAGAGGGTGTTGTACGGAACCCTTCAGCATTTGCAATCACGATGGGCTTGCCACCCTCCATAACAGCCACACAGCTATTGGTGGTGCCAAGGTCGATTCCAACAACCTTACCCATTTTTACCCCCTACAAATTCATTACTTGAACAACTGCATCCTCGTCAGTAAATCCACCTACACGCGAGGTGTGGTTCCCGAACAGCCCAATCAGCAAGATCTTCTCTAAAGGAATAAAGTCAGGGTAATGATCAGCGGAACCACCACTCTTGTCGGGCTCTTAGGGCAACCTGTTATGCATTCAGTTTCACCAAGAATGCATAACGCAGCCCTTAATTCAATGCGCCTAGATTGGTGTTACTTAGCTTTACCTTGCCCAAAAAATCAATTAAGGGAAATTTTGAGTGCTTTATACGCAGTAAATTGCCAGGGATTAAATATAACTATTCCATTTAAAGAAAAAGTCAGTGAACTATGTTCAGATCTTTCCCCACTTGCGAAAAGATTGGGAGCAGTAAATACTCTAATTAGAGACAAGAAAGGTGGATGGAAAGGGGCAAACACTGATGTAGAAGGATTTATTTATCCACTTACAAAAAAAGACAAAGAATGGGGTGGGTTAAATGCAGTAGTAATTGGCTGTGGAGGCAGTGCTAGAGCAGTAGTTGCAGGCTTACAGCAATTAAAATTCTCTAAAATCATAGTTATAGGTCGTCAAGCTAATCGTCTTTCCAGCTTTATAAAAGACTTACAAGAAAAGACATCTTTATACAACACTGAATCTGAGCATCTATCGTTAAAAGGATTTCTGCAAGATGACCTCTCTTTAACTAAAGAAATTGAAACCGCTGACTTGATAATCAACACAACACCTATTGGAATGAAAACAAATCAAGCAGAAAAATCAAATGAAAATTTGATACCTCTAAATAATCAAATTTGGAAAGGATTGAAAAATGAAGCAATTCTGTATGACTTAATTTATACACCGAATCCCACTCCATGGCTGCTTTGGGGAGAAACTCAAGGACTTAAATGCATCAATGGTCTGGAAATGCTCATCCAGCAAGGGGCATCATCTTTAAGATTATGGAGCGGGGTTGAAACCATTCCTACTAATCTAATGCGAAATGCGGCTGAAGAAGCCTTAGGACTCAATCCATCATCCCTAAATTTCTAACTAATGATTATTCCCTTTTGGCAAAGATTTATAGCATTTATAGTTTATCTCTTGCCTTGGAGTGATGCTATTCCTTTCGGGAATAGCTTATTTATAGAGTTGCCATACCTTAGATGGCTAGCACTTCCTACCCTGCCAATTATTATTCTTGAAAGGATAATTCCTTTTGGGAGCCTTCTAATTTTTATACTGCTATTTGTTGGTATTGTAAGAAATCAAAAAATTTCTTACTTCCTTAGATTCAACACACTACAAGCAATCTTGATAGACATCGGAATCATATTTATAAGCTTCGCGTTTGAAATACTGATCACACCAATAGGAAATGGATTAATCCTTCGAACAATTTCAAGCACAATTTTAATTGCAGTTCTAACAATCGTGATCTATGCAACGATTGAATGCATACAAGGAAAAGAGCCTGATCTTCCAGGCATTAGTTCTGCTGTCCGCATACAACTTTAACAATAGGACCTCGAAGCTATATGGTAGGTACTCCGTCGCTCTCTTTGAGCCATAAGCCCTTGTCGGATTTTCAATGACTTCACAGCCTTACTACGAAACCATGTACATCCTCCGTCCGGACATTCCGGAAGAGGAGGTTGAAAGTCACCTAGAGAAATACAGCAAAATACTGATTGACGCAGGTGTAGAGGTTTTAGACAACCAGATGAGAGGGAAAAGAAGACTGGCCTACACAATTTCAAAACATAAGGAAGGAATTTACGTTCAACTAAGTCATAAAGGTGACGGCCAACAAGTGGCCGTTTTAGAAAAAGCAATGCGTCTCAGTGAAGATGTAATTAGATATTTGACAGTAAAACAAGAGGGTCCACTCCCAACCCCAAGAGCTAGCCAATCTGAGAAAGCAGAAGACCCTGCTAAGAAAGCAGAAGACCCTGCTAAGAAAGCAGAAGACCCTGCTAAAAAAGCAGAAGACTCAACTGAAAAAGCAGAAGACCCTGCTAAAAGAGCGGAGACTACAAGTTCAGATTAATACAGCCTTTATTTCTGAATACCCCTTCTTCTTAAAGAAGACCATATTCGAGTAGGTAATCCCCATACATAAATAAATCCCTCTGCGGACAAATGATTAAAACGATCTTCAGGACCATAAGTTGACATTTCAGGCAAATAAAGACTTGAAGTAGCAGATTCTCTGCCTAAAACAATTGCATTACCTTTATGGAGTTTAATCCTGACCACACCATTGACATTTTTTTGAGTACAATCAACAAAAGCATCGATCGCAGCTTTTAAAGGGGTAAACCAAAGACCTTGATAAACCAAATCAGCCCATTGGATTTCAAGCTGATGCTTGGTACGCAAAACATCAGCGGCCAAAGTCAAAGTTTCTAATTCCTGATGTGCGCGAATCAATAAAAGTAACCCTGGTGTTTCATAAATTTCTCTACTTTTAATCCCCATCACTCTATTTTCAATTAAATCAATACGTCCAAAACCATGAATTCCTGCGAGGGTATTTGCTTCATGAATTAGTGCAACTGGGTCAAGAGTTTTTCCATTGATTGCAACAGGGTTACCTGACTCAAACATAATCTCAATCTCAACACCATTATCAGGGCAAGCGTCTACGGCTGAAGTCATAGCAAAAACCTCCTCAGGAGGAGAAGCCATAGGATCTTCCAAAGCCCCTGCTTCAATACTTCGGCCTAATAAATTCAAATCAATTGAATAAGGAGCCTTTTTACTTACAGGAGTAGGAATTCCATTCTTCTCCCCATAAGCAATTGTTTGCTCTCTACTCATTCCCCACTCACGTGCAGGGGTCAACACTTTTATATCAGGAGCAAGCGCAGCAATTGCAACATCAAAGCGCACTTGATCATTACCTTTACCAGTACAACCATGCGCTACTGCATCAGCACCCTCCTCTCTTGCAATTTGAACCAACCTCTCAGCAATCAATGGTCGAGCAAGTGCCGTAGACAAAGGGTATCTACCTTCGTACAAAGCATTAGTTCGTATTGCTTGAAAGCCAAATTCTTGAACAAATGGCTTAATTAAATCAGCAACTAATGATTTAGAGGCACCAGCATCAAGAGCCTTCTTTCTAATTGGCTCCAACTCATCGCCTTGCCCTAAATCAGCAGCAAAAGTGATAACTTGCTCTACCCCCCATTCATTAATGAGATAAGGAATGCATACGCTCGTATCAACCCCACCAGAATAAGCAAGGACTACCTTCTTCGCTCGCCCCATGGGCTTTACTCCTATTTAGAAAATTTGAGATGTGAGATTCGGATGCGTCAGCCCTATCGGGTATTAATGAAAAATACTCAGAAAAGGCTCATCTGCAATCACAAGAATAAATTTATAGGACAACCAGAACTTTCCAAAGAAAAATAAAACAATAGACAAGTTAGAAGTTTCTCTTACAAGCACGCCATCTTCAATCTGAAGCAAAACCATTACAAAGGCAATGCGTGTAAAGACTGATTGCGGAAGCAATTCATTTGAGACAAGCTGAAGGCATCGAACACGGAGGCGTCTATGGACGACACGCCACCTGAGTACCAGCAAGAAGCAAGCTGATTCTTGCCCCTGCTCCAACAGTCTTAACCTAAATGTGGGCTATTCGTCTGGTGCGACAAAGTTGTGAGTCAAGCCAGTCGTGCCTCCTCTGCATCGCCACAGGTGCCCTTAAAGGAGATCAGCCAAACACCTAAAGATATGGCCCCAGGCGGCATTCCCAGAATGCTTCAAATCACTCAAGTCTTTTAAAGAACCGATCCTTTCTCAAGGGTCGGTTCTTCTTTATCTAACTTAAACAAACCACCAAGAACAATCCAAAAACCTAGTGATAATGATGGGCCAAAAAGCAAAAGGCCGACTACCAAAAGGTTGATGTCTAATGGGTCGGGATACCTAAAACCAAAGAATCTCAACCCAAAGCTCAGTATTGCTGAAAGAAACCAGGTAATTGCCACTAAAACCAACTTGGATGAAAAAAGCACACTAAGAAAGGAGGTACTAGACTATGTTGTTTGATCAGAGTTTAAATTAACTTATGGAAGCCCTCGATAAAAATGAGTTGAGTGAATTAGACGGAATCAACCCAGCCCTAACACGTTATGGAAGAAGTGCTCCTGCGCCCGTGCTCCCATTACGAGAAGAGCCCGACTTGCTTTCTTGGCTAGAAGCCAGTGGAAGACTAGTAGCCGACGAGGAATCCACCTCACCTGAAATAAGCACAGTTGATGAAGAAGAGCTTTCAGCCTTGATGGGTGAGAAAGAAGATTACAAAGCAGAAGACGAACCTACAGATGAAGAATGGGAAGATTAAAGAACTAAGATATAATCAAAAAGTGCCAAAATTAAGACGATTAGATAATATAAGGATAGAAGCAATAACAAAAGTTTCCATAACTTTATTAATATCTTCTCTTTTACTGGCATGCTTTTTTGCAGATAATTACTTCGACAGCAGCAAACTTCTTATCCCATTCATAATATCAACTCTGGCATCATTTAGCATAACCAAGCTAGGTATTAAAAAAATACAAAATCTTGAGCTCAAGCAAATCATAAGAAAAGAAGGTCCAAAACAACATCTAGAAAAAAGTGGAACTCCGACACTAGGAGGGATCTTAAGTATTCCGGCAGGACTAATTTGTGCAATTTTTTTGACTCTTGATCAAATCCAAGGCAAGAAAATAATCGCAGTAAGCATCGTTACAATAGGATTTATGCTAATAGGATTAATAGATGATTGGTCAGCAATTAATCAGAAAAGGAATTCAGGATTAACTCCTAAAGATAAAATATTTTTACAGATGGCTATTGCCATACTATTTCTTACTTTTTCAGGTTATCTTGGTTGGATAAATAGCAATATTTCTCTGCCTTTAAGTATATCTTTATATCTAGGAGTATTTATCTGGCCTCTCACTCTATTTGTATTTCTTGCTGAAAGTAATTCAACAAATCTAACAGATGGCCTTGATGGACTAGCAACAGGTTGTGGTGCAATTGTCTTTACTGGAATGGCATTGCAGATAATAATGGGAAAAAATGCCGACAATCAAATTCTTGCTATTTTTTGCATCTGTATGGCTGGCTCATGGATTGGTTTTTTGTTTCACAATAGAAAGCCTGCAAGAATATTTATGGGAGATACAGGTTCATTAGCGATGGGAGCCTCGTTAAGTGGTGTGGCAATTTTATCTGATAATTTATGGTCCTTATTTATAATGGGAGGAGTGTTTTTCATTGAATCAATCTCTGTAATCCTACAAGTATCAATCTTCAAAATTACTAAAAATGTTAAAGGGATTGGCCTCAGATTGTTTAAAATGGCTCCAATACATCATCATTTTGAATTAATGGGAATCAAAGAATCATACTTAGTACCAACTTTTTGGTTGATAAATTGTTTCATGGTTTTAACTGCATTATTTGTTATCTCGAACAATTAGCTATGAGCTATTTCACATGGAAAGAAAACGGTCTGACATCAGATTGCTCCAGCCTTGAAGCAATGGCCGCCCGTTTTGAAGAAGCAGCTAGCCTTATGCGAAGAATGGCGAAAGAAGGCTTTAAATTAAAAAAAAGTGCAGGAAGTCAAATAATCACACACGAAGATTTATCTACTTTTGAAGATTGGGGTTTCATCAGCGAACAACAACCCTTTAAACAATTAACTTTAATTCTTGATTCAAAAACTATCGATTAGGTATAAATCTATAGTGATTTAAACCTTCAATTACTCCACCAACTCGTGATCTAGAAGAAAAGAAAACCCTTTGATGAGATTTCAATCCCTCCAGGCATGGATCATGCTCAGCAGGTACCACTGCAGAAGTTAACCCTTTCATTAACTCTGCATCTCCTTGTTGACTAGCAACTACGAGCAAACTCTCTAATGGTAAGCCCCACCTCAAAGCCAAATAACGAATGGCTTCAGTTCTGGAAGCCCGAAGAGGAACCACATCTAAAAACGAATGACATCGTAAGTGGGGTCTAGCTGCTTGACCTTTCCTCCTCAGACGTTTGGTAACAAGAGGCAAAATCGATTCCCCAGCATCCTTTAAGCAATAACTGACTTTAAACGGGGCCTGCTGATCTGGTTCTTGAAGCAGAAGATGCTCTTTTAAATCAGATAAAGCCTCTTGAACCGCTTGTCTATTCCAATCAATACCAATACAGGATTGCCAAAAACGATCAGATTGACTTTCAGATCCATAATAAATTTCAGTACCAGCGCATGTAATCCAAACCCTTGGTGCAGGAAGATCCAACTCCGAATAACGCTTCCGGGCTGCCTCAATTGACCGACCAGTAAGCAAACCCAAACCATGCGAAATCCTTGGCTCTGAAAGAACAGGTTGAAATTTCTGTCGGAGAAGAGCCAAGTCATCACTCTCAGGATGATCCAAACTGCTATCAAGATCAAGAAATAACAGTCTTTGCCCCAAAGGGTTTAACGATTGATTTCGACAGATCGGCCAAACTCGAGGTTGTGAAACTTTGATTTTTGGAACCATTTCAGCCAAATACTGAGAAACATGAGCATCCCAACTAAAATGGCGACTTACAGCTTCGATTCCATTCTCACTCCATCGAGTCCATTGTGAAATATCAGATCCCGCTTGCTCCAAGACATCTTGTAATGCCTCAATATCACTAACATCAACTAATAAGCCATTTTCACAACGCGCAAGAATATCTCTAGGCCCACCATCATCCGTAGCAACCATAGGTAAACCACAAGCAGCAGCCTCCAACAAAGTTAACCCAAAAGGTTCTGTCAAAGCAGGGTTAACAAATAATCCCCTTTTTGAAGCAGCCCATCTATAAATTGCTGGAATCTGATCTCTACGATGCTGCTTTGGATAAGCAACTTGCCCATACAAGTCATAACGATCAACCAAGTCAAATACCTGTTGAAATACTTCACGCTGTTGTTTTTCCAACTGACGAGGATCATCACGACACCCCAAAACAAGAACTAAATTATGTCGTTGTCTTAAAACAGTAGATCGACCATATGCCTCAACTAATGCAGGAATATTTTTGCGTCTAACGGCTCTAGAAATAGCTAATAAAGGAGGTAAAGATGGTTTTCTAAGAAAAGGCACCAATAATCCTTCAACAGAAGAATTTTCTGCTCTGGAAAGTCCTGAGTAGAAGCGGCCAGAATCTACTCCTGGAGCCACAACCTTGGCCCGATCAGGAAGATAACGACCATAACGAGAATATTGCTCATCTGCTTCTTGTCTTGTGCTAGTAATTACAAGATTGGAATAAGCCAGAGCTAGTTCCTCTGCTTCAATGCGGCGACTAATTGAATAAGTTTGTTCAATCTGTTCATGATCAACTCCTGCAGCTAACAATCGTCTTTGCTTTTCTCTACCTAAAGAATGTCCAGTAAAAACTAGAGGAATATCAAGTCTCCTACAAACCAAAGCTCCTACATAACCAGCATCAGCATAATGTGCATGAATCCAATCAGGCAATCTCTTCTGCTGTTGCAAATGGACAACCAGCTGATCTGCTAAATCATCTAAATAAGGCCATAGCAACTCTTTTCGTAAATACCTTCTAGGCCCAAAAGCCATGCGAATAAGCATCGCTCCAGGAGCAAGAACCTCTTTTGATTGTGAATAATCCGCTGAAACTCTGCGATCATGTATTAAGCGAGTTACTAAATCAACTTGTTCAACCTCCGGACGTAATGCCAAGCCTTTGACCAATTCCATTACATAAAGAGTTTGCCCACCTGTATCAGCATCTCGACCTAACTCAAGATCATGAGATCGAACTAAACCATGAAGATTTAGATGCAGGAGCCTTAATCCCAATTGACACCACCCTCTAAATGGAATAAATAATTACTAGATTTTTAACTAAATAAACCTAAAGAAAGAATAATAAAATTGAGAGCCATCTAGTAAAAAGCTTCAAAAGACTTGTCTCTTAAGGGATCTGAAGAGATAAGACTGTATTAACAAAAACTGTTCATGGAGAAATGCAAAGATAAAAAATAAAAACTCAAGCAAAACAGAGGGAATAATAAAGAAAAACAAAAACTCAAGCAAATATACTTTTCAAGGCTCAAGAGGATGTGCATTCAAAACATTCTTTAGGTATTGAGCTGTATAGCTTGATTTATGAGCTGCAACTTCCTCTGGAGTTCCAGCGACTAAAACATGTCCCCCTCGATCCCCTCCTTCTGGACCTAAGTCAATAATCCAATCAGAACAACGAATAACATCTAAATTATGCTCTATCACAATTACCGAGTTCCCTTTATCAACAAGCCTTTGAATAACATCCATTAATTTATGTACATCATAAAAACTCAAGCCTGTTGTGGGCTCATCTATCAAATACAAGGTCTTGCCTGTAGCTCGTCTAGATAACTCTGTAGCAAGTTTTACCCTCTGAGCCTCCCCTCCAGAAAGTGTAGGTGCTGGTTGGCCAAGTTTGATATATCCCAATCCAACATCTACAAGTGTTCTTAAACGATCAGCTGCTTGAGGTATTGCTGAAAAAACATCTGCGGCCTGTTCAACAGTCATTTCTAGTACGTCTGCAATAGTGAAACCTTTATATTTAACTTGTAAAGTTTCACGATTAAAACGAGCGCCTTTACATACATCGCATTGAACATATACATCTGGCAAAAAATTCATTTCTATCACATTAACTCCCTGACCACGACATGATTCGCATCTCCCTCCTTTAACATTAAAACTAAATTGCCCAACTAGATAACCCCGTGCCTTTGCTTCAATAGAAGCGGCAAAAATCTGACGAATTGGATCAAAAGCGCCCGTATAGGTCGCAGGATTAGATCTAGGAGTTCGCCCTATAGGGGATTGATCAACAACAATTACCTTATCTATTGCATTCTCTCCTCGTAATTCACCTAAACCCTTTGGGAAAGGAACCTTCAAGCCAAGACTATGATTAAGAGCTGGGTGTAAGAGTTCGTTTATAAGAGTACTTTTACCGCTACCACTTACACCAGTAATAGATATTAATCGACCCAAAGGGAAATCAACATTTATATTTTTTAAATTATTTCTATCACAATTAATTAGCCTAACAATTCTATTTCCCTTATCCCTTCTAGAAGATGGTGTAGGTATAGAGCAACGACCACTTAAATATGATCCAGTTATAGATTTTTCAGAAGACAACAGATCATCAAAGGAGCCTTTTACAACAACAAATCCTCCATGAACACCGGCTCCAGGTCCTATATCAACAATATAATCAGCAGAGCGAATAGTTTCTTCATCATGTTCTACAACAATTAAGGTATTACCTAAATCTCTCAATCTCTTCAATGTTGATAACAAGCGATCGTTATCACGTTGATGAAGACCAATACTGGGTTCATCAAGAACATATAACACACCTGTAAGACCTGCTCCTATTTGCGTAGCCAGTCTAATTCGTTGGGCTTCTCCCCCAGAAAGAGTCATGGCAGGACGGTCTAAAGTTAAATAATCAAGTCCAACATCCAATAAAAAACGAAGACGAGTTCTTATCTCTTTTAAAACAAGATCACCTATCTGTATTTGGCGTTTCGTTAACAAAGGGCTGGAAGATTGATGTTTTCCAACTCCCATCAGCTCTTCGACACGATCCAATGCATCATCAACACTTATAGAAGTCAATTCATTAATTCTAAAAGGTCCCACTTTTACAGCCAAGGCTTCAGGACGCAATCTTTTTCCTTGACAGCTAGAACAAGGAACTAATTCTAAATATTTTTCTAATTTTTGACGTACTGATTCTCCGCTAGCTTCACTTAATTGCCTTTCAAGAATTGGTAAAATACCTTCGAATTTTCTACTCATACCTTTACCTTTAGAATATCTACTATCAGCTTTAATCTCTATAGGATTAGAGCTACCACTTAAGAGAACATCCTGTTGGGCACTGGTGAGTTTATTCCATGGAGTTTTTAATTCAAAACCAAAAGCTTCACCTACAGAGTATAACAATGAAAAATAATAAGTGTTTTCGTTATCACTCCAGGGGGCAACAGCAGCATAGACAGGAGCAGAAGGATCTGGCACGACCTTATCAACTGTAAATTTACGAAGATGACCTAGCCCATGACAATCAGGACATGCACCATAAGGACTATTGAATGAAAACAATCTAGGAGATAATTCTTCTATAACTGAACCATGCACAGGACATGCAAAATTTTCAGAATATAATTTCTCACGGTCTAAATTAGCCGGTAATTCTTCTCCTTTTTTAGGTACAATTTCGACCAAAGCCAAGCCATCACCACGCTTAAGTGCAGTCCTCAAAGAATCAGTTAAACGCTCTTGAATTCCATCTCTAGATATCAATCTATCAACAACAACCTCTATAGAGTGAGCATGATTCTTATCTAATTCAATATTATCTGACAAGTCTCGTACATCTCCGTTTATTCGAACCCGAGCAAACCCTTCCGAAGCTAAACCACTTAATAGTTTCATATGAGTTCCCTTTTTGCCACGAACCACAGGAGAGAGCAATTGATATCGAGTTCCTTCAGGCAAGCTTAAAATTTGATCAACCATTTCATCTATGCTTTGTGGCCTTATAGAGCGATCGCACTGAGGGCAATGAGGTTCTCCTGCTCTACCAAAAAGTAATCGTAAATAATCTTGAATCTCAGTAACAGTCCCAACAGTAGAGCGAGGATTATGGCTAGTTGACTTTTGATCAATAGAAATAGCA
>CACPJY010000006.1 GCA_902634405.1 uncultured Synechococcaceae cyanobacterium | reverse complement strand
TGAGAATCAGGCACAGGCACTCATAGATGGCGGAGTAGATTTATTCATTGTGGAGACCTGTCAGGATATTCTGCAAATTAAATCAGCATTATCAGCAATAAATAATGTACTTAACAAATTAGATACCAGAATTCCGATTATGGTTTCTGTAACCATGGAAACAACCGGTACAATGCTTATTGGTACCGATATATCCTCAGTAGTCACAATTTTAGAACCATTCAATATTGATATTTTAGGGCTAAATTGTGCAACAGGTCCTGAACAGATGAAAGACCATATAAAATATTTGTCGCAATATTCACCATTTATAATTAGTTGTATCCCGAATGCAGGCCTTCCAGAAAACATAGGTGGTATTGCACATTACAGACTTACACCAATCGAATTAAAGATGCAATTAATGCACTTTATTGAGGATTTGGGAGTTCGAGTAATAGGTGGATGCTGTGGAACAACGCCTGATCATATTAAGGCTTTATCAGATTTGGTCGCTGAGCTGGAGCCAAACAAATCATCAATAATAAATAAATCAATTCATAAATCAAAAGAAGTACAGCCATCTGCGTCTTCTATTTATACATCTGTTCCATATAAACAGGACAATTCATTTTTAATAATTGGTGAACGACTTAACGCTAGTGGATCAAAGAAGGCTAGAGATATGCTCTGTGATAATGATTGGAATGGGTTAGTTGGTTTAGCACGATCACAAATAAAAGAGAATGCACATATACTAGATGTAAATGTTGATTACGTAGGTAGAGATGGTGTTGATGATATGAGACAGTTGGTTTCTCGTCTCGTAACTAATGTTAACTTACCACTCATGCTTGATTCCACAGAGTGGCAAAAAATGGAAGGTGGATTGAAGGTTGCGGGAGGTAAATGTCTATTAAACTCTACAAATTATGAGGATGGTAATGACAGGTTTTATAAAGTTTTGCATTTGGCCAAATCCTATGGAGCTGGAGTGGTTGTTGGGACTATTGATGAAGATGGAATGGCAAGAACAGCCGATAAAAAGTTCGCCATTGCCGAAAGAGCATATAAGGATATCTCTACCTATGGAATACCAGCATATGAAATTTTTTATGACCCACTAGCTTTACCTATATCAACTGGAATCGAAGAAGATAGGTGTAATGCCATCGAAACTTTAAAAGCCATTGAGCTAATTACTAGTAGACTCCCTAAAGTACATATTATCCTAGGAATATCTAACATTAGCTTTGGCTTAAGTCAAGCCGCAAGAATTACCCTAAACTCTGTATTCCTCGATGAATGCTGTAAAGTAGGACTAGATGCAGCTATTATCTCTCCATCTAAGATACTTCCATTAAATAAGATTCCAAATTCACATATTAAAATATGTAAGGATCTTATTAAAGATAATAGAGAATTTAATAACGGTATATGTAATTATGACCCACTAACCGAACTTACTAAAACCTTTGAAGGAGTATCTGCTAAAGAAGCAAGATCTAGCTCAAGTAAATTAACTGATCTACCAATAGAAAAGAGATTAAAACAACATATTATTGATGGTGAGATTGTTGGTCTTGAGGACTCCTTATCAATTGGCCTTCAAAGTTATAAGCCTCTAGAAATTATAAATACTTTCTTATTAGATGGAATGAAGGTCGTTGGAGATCTTTTTGGTTCTGGCCAAATGCAATTACCATTTGTTTTGCAATCAGCCCAAACAATGAAAACAGCTGTTTCTTTTCTTGAACCATATATGGAAAAAGACGATAGTAAAAGCACCTCTAAAGGTAAGTTCTTAATAGCAACAGTAAAAGGGGATGTTCATGATATTGGTAAGAATCTAGTTGATATTATCCTTACCAATAATGGTTACGATGTCATAAATTTAGGGATCAAGCAAGATATTAAAGCTATTGTTGAAGCACAAAAACAATACTCGGCAGATTGTATAGCAATGAGTGGTTTACTTGTTAAATCGACTGCTTTTATGAAACAAAATCTAGAAGAATTCAATAATCATAATATTACAGTTCCGGTCATTCTAGGCGGAGCGGCGTTAACTCCAAAATTCGTTAATATTGACTGTGCCCAAACTTATAATGGTCAGGTTATATATGGTAAAGATGCATTTACTGATTTACGTTTCATGGAAGCTTACATGAAAGCAAAGAATAAACAACAATGGGACAATAAAATAGGTTTTCTGCAAGGCACACCCGAAGGAGTATCACTTCCTACGAAACCCCCTCTAAAGACTTCTACTGATTTGTCTATTAAAGCTGAAAAAATAGTCAGTAATATATCTACTAAGCGGTCTGATCGGGTTATCGAAGAGATGCCTATTACTCCTCCATTCCAAGGAGTTAGAATTCTATCTGAGAGTGATATCGATCCAGAGATGTTATTCCATTATCTTGATTTAAATGCCCTATTTACTGGTCAATGGCAATTTAAGAAAAATAAAGATCAGACTAAAGAAGACTATCAAGAATTCTTGAGTCATGAAGCTAAGCAAATTGTTAATAAATGGTTTTCATTTATCATAGATAATAAAATAATAAAGCCATCAGTTACTTACGGATTCTTTCCATGTATGAGATATAATAACTCTATCAAAGTCTTTTCAGAAAATGATCTATCTGAATTAGGAGTATTTAATTTTCCTCGTCAAAAGTCTGGTAACCAATACTGTATTTCTGATTATTTTTGTGACGCAGTTAACAACAAACCTATTGATTTTCTTCCTCTTCAGGCAGTTACTTTAGGACCTGAAGCTTCGATATATTCTAAGAAATTATTTGAAGCTGATAAGTATCAAGACTATCTTTACTTCCATGGTTTAACTGTTCAGCTCTCAGAAGCATTAGCTGAATGGACACATGCATTAATTAGGACTCAATGTGGATTTCCAGATCCACCTTCAATGACAATAAAGGATATTTTAGCTCAGAGATATCGAGGATCTAGATTTTCATTTGGATATCCTGCTTGCCCCAATGTGTCAGATTCTCGGCTACAACTTCTGTGGTTACAAGCAAAGAGAATCGGCTTGACCATTGATGAAAGTGATCAATTAGTTCCCGAGCAGAGCACAACAGCTCTTGTTGCACTTCATAGCCAGGCAAGGTATTTCAGTGCATAAAACTTAAATGGACGTTTCAGAGGGGCCTCTGATAAGCCTAGAGATGTCTAATGCAACTGTATGAGGACAAGACTAGGATTTAGCCACTAAAGGCGCAAATAGGCTCAAGTCGATTAGGAAATATCGAAGTAGCTTTTTATCAATCCTTGCATACCTGTTCCATAGTCTCGATAATTTCTTGTTGAAATTCCTCGAGAATATTGGAGTCGCTGAGGTCAAATCCCTCACCCGCGGCGTTTTGAGTCAACTCTTGGAAATGAAAAGCTCCCTCTCCATTAGCAAGAAATTCTATTGCTGAGGTTTCACCGCTCTCACGAAAGGCATCGCAGAGAGCTAGGAAAGCACCGTCTTCAGTAAACTCCCAATCCATCGAGGGGACATAACTTAATGACGTTTAACGCCTTCCCCCCTGTATCCGTCAACCACTTCTAAACACAATGTTTCAGTACCTTGGCACTTCATGCTAATCATGCGTAGTCGTAATTCTCTCTAAACCCTGTTCCATAAAGGTTTTTACGCGACCTCTGTGATTCCGAAAAAAAAAAAGGAATTCTGTCTTCCTGATTTGATTTTTAACATACATTGCACTTCAGGAACTTATTTTTCGTGAGTTTTTGCCTGGTTCCAGAAGAAAAACTCTAAGTTCGTGAAATAATTATTAGGCTATGGTTATTTTCGATGTGTTCCGTTCTATCAGAACGATATTGGAAGAAGGCACTTGATCTTAGTGAGAGTGCAAAGAGTTCAGGTGCGCTTGTACCACTGAAAACTTCTGTTAACAAGGATTTTCATCAACAATACAGCGATTTTGAGCTTCGACACTTAGACAGTATTTTTCCTAAAGATCATTCAAAACAAACAAATAATAAGAACCCTTTTGACCCTTGGGATAAAAGATTAGAGATTGATCTTATTGGACACAATCATGTTCTAATACTTAATAAATATCCAGTTCAAAAAGGTCATATGCTACTTATTAGTAAAGGATGGAAATCACAAATATCTTGGCTTAATTCAGATGACTTTAGGTCACTAGTATATGTCAATAATGATACAACTGGATTGTGGTTTTATAATAGCGGTCCTAAAGCTGGTGCAAGTCAGAACCACAGACACATTCAGCTTTTAAGGAGAGATAATCATGAGATATTGTGTCCAAGGTACAAATGGTTTCAAGGTCGTATAAACAATAGTAATAATTCACACACTTTGCTAGAAAAAAGCTCATTAGTTAAGCCTTTAAGAGAAAATGAAGGAACTAGAAAAGAATTACAACTTTATCAACATTATCTAGAAATTGCATATGAATTAGGGTTAGGAAATCCAAAAACATCTAGAATTCCAGCTTCGCCATATAACCTTATAATTTCGAATAATTGGATAGCAATGATAAAGAGATCCAATGACAGCGTTAATGGTTTCAGCATTAATTCACTTGGTTTTGCTGGTTACCTACTTAGTACTCAAAATTCAGATTACAAGTGGTTAACTGAAAATGGTCCTACTAAACTGTTAGAAGGAGTAGTAAGCGACTAACTATTAATAATTCAATTAAAGAAATTTTTATATGTTGGGAATAGAAATCTGTATTAAACTAATTATCTCTTTCAATTTGGATTTCTACTGTATTGATGGATGCATTAACAGCAGAAAGTCTTGATTCAAGGTTATCTCTGATGTGTTTAAGTATCTCTAGCTTACGCTCTTGATAATATCGCCTACGTTGTAGAGGATCTGAGTTTGTAGAGCGAAATGGAAAGCAAATCATAAATTCAATATCAGATTATATGATTATGCCCTATTTATAACGTTTTTGTGACCATAGTTAGAGTATAAACATAATGTGTTAATCAATGTATATTATTAGCTTATCATCGCTTGTTTTAATTGTCGATGGTTAATGCTATAATTGAATATAATCAATATATTTAAGTATCTTATAATATAACTACTATATCCCAAGTGATTCTGACCAAGTATTCATGTCAAAATCTAATTACCTAATTCATTTAATAACAAGACAAATTATGTCTATTTTCTAAAATAGATCTAGGCTTAGATATCGGACAAAACCTCATTGAATTCATCTGAACAAAAAAAGAATAGACGAATTTCGGTTGATCTACCAGATCACTATATAGAACGCTTCGATCAACTTCGAAGGGAGTGGGGACTTCGAGCTCGAGGGTCAGTTCTTGAACGGTTGCTAGAAGAAATTCTTCCAGAAGAGGAACTTGAATCGACAGCTGACAATATATCTGATCAAAAAAACAAGCCATTATTGGAGGATTCTATTACAAATGAGGATGTAGTAGATCAAATTAATTATGATGAAAATACAGCTTTGGTGTTGGTAGAAGGAGGTCAGCTTCAACTAAATAACAAATATGTTTCTTCTAAATTACCGGATGTAGAAATAGGTAGTAGTCGAGGAAGATTGGGAGAGTCTGAACCAGGAGGAATTGACCTTCCTGGTTTTGTTAGAGGTAAAAGTTCTAACTTGCGAAAAAGTTTGATAAAGTCTAAGCATAAAATGCTTACAGATAAAGACCCCACATTTGCTCTTATTACACCTAACAATCTGCAGTCAGCACTTCTCCGCTCTGAATCTCATTGGGTAGATCTTTATGGTCAGAGTCCTGGCGATAATGTTATTGAAGCGGCCATGATCTGGCTCGCACGAGATATATGGCCTAACGTTGATGATTCAGTAGGACTTCCTTTTACATGGACCGTAGTCAACATAAAGATGCAAAAATATTGTAAGTCATGGGAAATTAAACCACCAAGTTTTCCAAGAATTATTGTAATTGCCGCTGTTCTAGAAGATCCTTTTGCATGCGATAAATTGTCTGAACGAATGCCGACACTAATCAGGAGATTTGTAAATAGGTTTAAAAGAAGCCGCAATGTCACCTCCTTTGAAACGATTGAGTCAACTATGACTGTTCATGGAGCTTTAAAGTTATTAGATCTTCCTACTAAGGCTGGTTCTTCGTTAACACTAAAGCGAATACGCGAAGCATATAAATTAAAAGCAACAGAGTGTCATCCAGATGCGGGTGGCTCTACAGAAAGTATGCGCAGACTTAATGAGGCATATCAATTACTAAAAGATCTTTACAGACAAAAGAACTGAATATTCTCACACCTACAAGCTAAAACGTTACCATCTAACAGTCTTGGATATCTCATATAAGACTAATTCTGAGTCTCATTGATAGTCTTGAGGGAGACAGGATAGATATCATTCAAAACTTAAAAGTCAGCTTATTAGAAATAATCGAAATACTGTTTTTAAAATCAACATAGGTAAACCTCCAGTCAAATAGTAATAATAAAAATGCCTAAAAATTTGGTTTATATAATGTCCATCATTTGTCCAATAGTTATTTCAAGTTTTAAAACCATTTCATGGAGAGGGTTTCAAGGTATGAGTACCTGTCATATAGACAGGTACTCATACGGTGAGCATTAAAAGGTTTCACAGTAGAGATAGGAAGATTGTTGATCTTGGAAGGATTAATAATATAGTATTGCTATTCCTGGAATAGACTCAACCTTAGACTCATTGTGAGTCTATACTAAGAATAGATAGACAATATTTCATTGATATATTTGCTTTAAAGTGGTTAGGCCTTCTAAACACCTTCTTGTCACATAAGTGAGAGAGTCTCGTAAATTAAAGAGAACTAATAGAAAGGATATTGGTAATTGAGCAATTATAATTAATTTGATTTTGCAGGAGATAGTACGGAATCCGCGTCTTACATATCTAATACTAGACTTACTATTAGTCTTATTATTGGTCTAATATAGGATTTAGGAGAATTTTTATCTGATTCATAATCTTTCTAAAATAAACGGATGAATAAAGGAGATCTTATTACAGTCAGTTGTATTGATTTAGATGTAAATGGATATGGCCTTGCACAATCAAATCAAATCTTGGTCCTTGTGCCAAATTTGTTACCAGGAGAAAATGCACATGTTAAGTTGTGTTTTAAAAAAAATGAGTTCTGGGTTGCCTCTATAGATTCACTTCTATCGAGATCAGTCAACAGAGTTATTCCTAGATGTATACATGCAGATGAGTGTGGAAGCTGTTCTCTACAGCATTTAAATATCAACGGTCAATTAGATTATAAGTTTAGATATTTAAACCGAACTTTACGTAGCATAGGTAAGGTGACATATGAATTGGATAGCTTGATACAGGATATAAATAAAGACTTTGAATATCGAAATAGGGCAATTATTCCAATTACATATAATACTACCAATCAGAGTCTTGATTTTGGCTACTATAAGTTAAACTCACACAATATCGTCAATATATATGAATGTCCTGTACTTGATAAACGAATTGAATCACTCTTAGTTCCTCTTAGAGAAATTATCACGAAATTTACATTCCAAGAAAGGAATGTATTTCATACTGAATTACTCAGGCATATTTCCTTAAGAGTTTCGCAAACTAACGGTAAGATTATGATTACCTTTGTTACTAAGAAAATAGATAGCCAGAAATTGATCAATTTAGCTCGAATTATATACCAGAGGTTTGATCATGTAACTAGCATTACTCATAATATTCAATCTGAAAACACTAATGTTATTTTTGGGCCATCGAACCGTCTCCTTATAGGTGATAAATATATAGAAGAAGAAATTTTAGGAGTTAAGCTTAGTATTACTGCCAATACTTTTTTTCAAGTGAATACAAGTATATTTATAAAAGTTATAAAGTTAATAATTGCCCATTTACCTCATGAGCCTAGCAGTAACACAATTGTCGATGCTTATTGTGGTGTAGGATCTATAACTTTACCATTAGCCTCCCTTGGCTATAACGTTACTGGTATAGAGATAAATCCCGAATCGATTTACCAAGCTAATATCAATAGGGTCAGTAATGACATTACAAATGCACATTTTATTTGCGGTGATGTAGCAAATGCCTTAACGTCAATACTTAATTCAAGTAGAATATTGATTGTTGATCCACCAAGAAAGGGTTTATCAAATCGAGTGGTGGAAAGTATTATTAAATGTAGGCCCTCTTATATTTTTTACCTAAGTTGTTCGCCCTCTACACTCTCTAGAGACTTAAATAAACTTGTCAACGTAAGTAAGCTATATCGTATTGAATTAATTCAACCCTTCGATTTCTTTCCTCACACAACTCATATAGAAACTCTTGTTTATCTAACATTGTCTAACTCCTAAGCTCAACATCTAATTTCTCTCGCAATGTTCTTCTAATATTCTCGTGAATAGGGTTTACCACTTCTTCCGTTAATGTTTGCTTGTCATCTTTATAATTTAGTCTAAATGTTAAACTAACTTTGGTGGCATTTATGTCCTTAGCCTCATATCTATCAATTAATTCAACACCTTTTAGTAGTGATTTACCTGCCTTTTTTATTGTTAACATAACATCGGATATTGGAATTTCACTGTTGATATATAATGAAATATCCCTATCAAGAGATGGTAGCGTAGAGAAATCCTTGAAGGTAGGAACCAATTTGTTCTTACGGGTACTAGATTTGACTAAATGTTGATAATCTATCTCAAAAATGTATGTTGACATGCTTATATCGTATTCCTCTAGAACAGCCGGATGAATTTCGCCAAAATACCCTAATACCTTACCTTCGAGTATAAGTAGTGCATTCCGACCAGGATGTACTAAGGAATTAGAGCTATCAACGTCGTCTCTAACATCTAACTTTAGTGAATGGAATAACTCTTGAAGTAATCCCCTAGCTTCAAAATAAGATATATTAGTTTTTTTTCCTGTGGGAGTCCATTTTTCGAAATTTTTGTTTCCACTTATTACTCCTGCTACTTTACGTGTTTCACTAAGATGTGATTCATTAGCTTCATAAACCTTGCCTATCTCATAAAACCAACAAGATGTATTCCTGTTTCTAAGGTTACGTTCCGTGATCTTTAGATGTTCTTCCCAGAACTTAGTCCTTAAACAACTCGTTTCTGCCAATAGTGGGTTAGCAACTTGTATCCTTTTTGTGTCCTTACTATCTAATCCAACTAAGGACATTGTTGTTATTTCCTGTAGTCCTATTGAACACAATTTGTTTCTTATAGATCTCTCAGCTCTTTGCTCTGATGTCAATCCCCCAGGTACTAAAGGACATGGCAACTTATTATCAAAGTTATCGTAACCAACCAGTCTTGCAATCTCCTCTATTAGATCAATTTCTCTCATTAGATCTTTTCTTCTCCAGGGAGGAGAAATCACTGACCATCCATTGTCATTTTTGGTTAGTATGCAACCTAATAATTTTAAATTGCTCTCTATAACATTATCAGGAATGAATCTCTCACGACAAATGTCTTTTGAGGCTTCACTAGATGTTGAAAGACAGCCGAGGATCTGATTGATCTTCTTATTCGTAAGGTTGATTGATCTAGGAGGAACTAAATCGATAGGATACATCCAACTCTTTATATTTTTTGCGTTACTATATTCAACAAGTAGATCAATAGCTCTTTTAGTAGAACTTTCGGTCTCTTCTGAACAAACTCCTTTTTCAAATCTCCCACTTGACTCTGTTCGAATACCTATTGACCTTGATGATTTTCTGATTGTTTTTTGAGAGAAAACAGCTGATTCCAGCCATATATCTGTAGTTGTACTATCTATGCATGTTTCAATGCCACCAATAACACCTGCTATAGAAATAGGAACGTCCTCACATGTTATTACAACAATTGTTGGTCCCAATTCTATTTCTTTACCATCGATTGTTTGAAATTGCTCTCCTTTTCTACCCTCTCTGATACCAAAGGAACTCTCTTCAACATTATGTTCTACTAACTTTCTTAGTTTATTTGCATCGTAAGCATGGAATGGTTGACCATTTTCCAGCATTACGTAATTAGTAATATCTACAATAGGATTTTTAGAATTTATACCGCACTTTCTCAGCCTATTCTTAATGCTAGACGGAGTACTACACTCGTTATGTAGATTCTCAAGCTTTGAGATAGTAAATATATCTATCTCTCCTATAAGTGTGCCATTATTCTTATTTTTATTTAATTTGTTAAAAGTGTGACTTGCTACTACTTTAGGAATTTTTAATTCTGATTTTGTAATTGCAGCGACTTCTCTCGCTATACCAATAATTGACATACCGTCTGGTCTGTTAGCTGTTATTGCTAGCTCAATAATTACATCATCTGTTCCTAGATATTTATTTACTGAATCCCCTATAACTGGTTTAGATGTTGATATATCATCGAGTATAGCAATACCTTCAGATTTAGATTCTAAACCTATTTCTGAAAGAGAGCATATCATACCTTCGCTTGTTATATCTCTGATGGCAGATTTCTTAATTGTTAAATTAATATGCGGTAATTTACTACCCACACATGCAACTATGACGTTAATACCTGTTCTTATATTTGAAGCACCACAAACTATTTGAAGATTTTCATCCCTACCTACATCAACTTGGCAGACACTTAATTTATCAGCCTTCGGGTGTTTTTCTTTTTTAACAACGTAACCAACGACAAGATCTCTTGAATTTGTACCTAGGTCTTCTAATGCCTCTACCTCAAAACCTGTCATAGAAAGCCTGTCGGCTAGCTCACTAATAGGTTCTTCTAGCTCAACTACTTCACCTAGCCAGGAATGTGGTACCCGCATTTGTCATTATGATTCGTTATTGATCCTAGTGACCAATGGTCATATTAATAAAATGGGTTCATTGGCTTGTAGGATATAAGCCACTGAATCCAAAGAAGCCTCTTCCCTTCGATCATTGAGACCAGCTCCTAGGCACATCTTCTCCTGTAGAAATCAAGGCCTTCAGATTCCAAACCTGAACCTTGGTTCCAGCCACAACCGCTTAGACCTATCACAGTGAGAACAACAAACGGAACCCTACCGGGTCTTGGGTACTAGATTAAACTGTTGGTTTCTTTTAAGGCGCAAAAGAGGATCCTCTAACGGAGCACAACTACTAATTATGTCTAACTCATTTTTCAAAAAACGTCTCTCCCCAATTAAGCCAGGCGATCCTATAGATTACAAAGATGTAGATCTCCTTAAAAAGTTTATAACAGACAGGGGCAAAATTCTCCCACGAAGATTAACCGGACTAACAGCTAAGCAGCAAAGAGATCTAACAAATGCTGTAAAAAGGGCTCGCATTATTGCATTATTACCCTTCATTAACCCAGAAGGCTAATATATACATTATTTAGTCTTGTCAAATAGACCTAGTGCTGAATATATTAACCCAGATAAATATCCAAAGGATATTTTAGATCAAATTACTCATACAATTAACGAGGATATCGATAATTATACTGACCATTGTAGAGATGATTACAGCAATATAAGAGGATATGCCATAGATGATTCCATCACCTTTGAAGTTGATGATGCGATTTCGTTTTATACATCTGAAGGTAAAAACTGGATCCTGATCCATATAGCTGACCCTAGTTCAGTAATTGGAATCGACAGCCCAATTGATAATTTTGCCCGAGAGAAGGGAACCAGCATTTATCTTGTTGATTCCATACAACCAATGCTACCTAAAGTATTAACTGAGAAGGTTCTAAGTCTTAATACTACAAAAAAGAGGAGAACAATATCAGCTGCAGTAAACCTTGATTCTAGAGGCAATATTCAGGAATATAAAATAAGTTTGTCATGGTATAAGCCCACATATCGGTTAACTTACGAAGACGCGGATCAACTAATTGAACTAGCTCCCCCACAAGATATTCATCTATCGCTTCTTAGTCAATTACTTGAATTACATAGGAATATGCGTATTAATAATGGTGCTCAAATTATAGATGGTCCTAGGGGTAAGCTCAAAACAATCGGTAATGAACCTACTCTTTATATTCAGAATCAATCACCCTCCAGAAGAATGGTAGAAGAAGCAATGATTCTTATGGGTTATGTGATTGCTGATTATGCATACACAAACTCAATATCATTGCCTTTTAGAGGACAACCCAATTCACATAGAATACCAAAGGAATATCTTACAAGATATAAATCCAAACTAATCAGTAATTTTGCTATTACCAGTTCTTTCTACAAAAGCAGCTATTCGCTCTCTCCTAAATCTCACTATAGTTTAGGCTTAGATTACTATGTACATTTTACATCTCCAATAAGACGTTATATTGATCTAGTATCACATAGACAGATAATTGCCTTCCTTTTATCTTCCAAAGGAATAGAGTCCTCACTCCTTTCTCAAATAATAAAACAAATAGATATTAAGACAACACATGCAAAACATATTACTAATAATGATTTTTACGAATCCCTTTCACATTGGCTCCGGAGTAATAAACAACTTCGTTGGAGTGCCCTATTCTTACGCTGGTTACATATTAATACTAAATTAGCACTAGTCTGTTTACCAGATATAGCTATTAATGTCACATGTCATATAAGATCTGACACTCAACTTTCATTAGGCGATCCCTTGGATATCTTAATAACCAATTTTCATGATAGCGACCATATTGTCACCTTTACGGAGACTTAACCTAGAGAATATAAGTCATTCCTTACAATAGTTTTTCCTATATACTCTTCTTGTACTTACTTATTCTTCTGTTCTTAAGTAAAGTACTCTTATGTAATGCTTCCTATAAGTCAATCTGATGCCCTATACAGTGACCACGCCACTTTATTACGTAAATGACAAGCCTCACCTAGGAAGTACATACACAACCATCGCCTGCGATGCGATCTCTAGACATCAGCGGTCAATTGGACAAAGCGTTTGCTTTATAACAGGAGTTGACGAACATGGTCTAAAAATTCAACGTACAGCAGCATTAAAGAATATCCCTCCCCAGGAACATTGTGATCAGATTTCCTCTACTTATGAACAGTTATGGAATCAGTGGTCTATCACATCTGATAAATTTATTAGGACTACAGATATTAAACACATTTCTGTAGTAGAGCAGTTTTTTAAGCTTGTATACCAATCAGGCGATATTTACATGGGTCGTCAAAAGGGATGGTATTGCGTTGGATGTGAGGAATATAAAGACGTACCTGTAACTGATGATAAACCTGAATGTAATATACATAAGAAAAAACTTGAATGGCGTGACGAAGAAAATTTATTTTTTAGATTATCAAAATTTCAAAAAGATATAGAAGAACTAATCTCAAAAGACTCTTTTATCCTACCTAAAACACGAAGAAAAGAAATCCAAAATTTTGTTAAATCAGGACTAAAGGACTTTTCTATTTCAAGAGTTGGACTTTCCTGGGGTATTCCCGTACCCGGACACTTAGATCATACTTTTTATGTTTGGTTTGATGCTTTAGTTGGTTATCTTTCTGCCTTAGTCGCTCAATCTGATGATCCCCAACTTAGTGATGTGACATTGCTTGGTTGGCCTGCATCAATTCATGTCATAGGTAAGGATATTTTACGATTTCATGCAGTTTATTGGCCAGCAATGCTTCTCTCTGCTGGTTTACCGTTACCCAGATCAGTTTTCGCCCATGGATTTCTAACTAGAGAAGGAGCAAAGATGGGTAAGTCATTAGGTAACGTTTTAGATCCTGCACAATTATTGACTGAATATGGATCAGACCGCATTAGATGGTATCTGTTAAAAGATATCGGTTTCGGCAATGACGGTGACTTCCAACAAAAACGATTTATTGATTTAGTCAATAATGATTTAGCAAATGTAATAGGTAACTTAATTAATAGAACTTCTTCAATGAGCAGGAAGTGGTTTAATGACTGTGTACCTAACATTAAAATTTCAACTATTAAAGATCACTATTTAGCTCATAAATCCAACGAAAGTATGTCCAATTATTTGAAATATATGGACTCTATAGAACTTCATTCTGCTGCATCAGAAATATTAATATTAGCATCCCACGCTAATCTTTACTTAAATGAATGTGAACCATGGAAATTAATTAAGGACACTGAAAACATTGGCAGAGTCGCCATTGATATTTACTCAGTACTAGAAACCTCTAGGATCATTGGTCTCCTTTTACACCCCTTTACACCTAGTATAAGCAAACGTTTATTGACTCAACTATCACAAGATCACCTAGAAATTTCAATAGAGAAGTTCGGATACTGGGGTTCATTAGAACCAGGTCTGTCTTTACCTAATCCTTCACCAGTAATTAGCAGATTAGAAAATGATTCGATATAACCCATTTACTGCCTTATTATTACTCTTTTGCAGTGCTCTTTTGAATGCTTGTAGTAACTCTATTGATTCAGCTAGCTTTAAACCAACTCCATTTGTTTTTAATAAACTTAATTTACAGCACCGTCACTCTGACGGATCTCTTTCATGGGATTTGCAAAGTTCAGAGGCACAATATGATTTGTCTAACAGACTTATAAAGGCAATCAAGCCATCCGGCAGGTTTTATTCAAACAATCAAGCAAAATATTCATTAGTTTCCGAACTTGTTACCATATTGGATGATGGTGATTATTTACTTCTTGAGGGTAATATAAAACTTAAGATGTTATCAAATGAAAAGTTTGAACTTCATACCAATAGGATGAATTGGATACCTAATGATTCACTAATTGAAGTTTTAGGTAATTTTGTTCTATTAGATGAATATACACGGGTACAAGGTCAATCAGCTCTATTAAATCAATTAACTTCTGATTTGGAACTATCAGGTCCACTACTAATCAAGCGTTGGACTAATTCAACATTAATGAAAAACGATGCTCAATATAATCTGAAAACATCAAATGGTCTATGGAATCTTGTAACTGGCGACTTATCAGCTAATGGTCCAATTTCAGGTAATTGGAAAAGGAATATAGATTCATTATTAACTTACATTTCTGGCACTAAACTTATAGGTAATAGTAAAAATGGTTATATAACTATTCATAGCTGTACACTAGTACAACCTGAAGAGACATTGTCAGCCTCATTTTGTACTTGGAATTGGAATAATAAAAAACTTTTTGCTGAAGGAAATGTAAGAGTTACTCAGGCCTCCAATGGACTTACAACTACTGCTAATGAGCTCCTAGCTGACTTTGATAAACAAGGCAGGGTTACATTTTCATCAAAAGATTCAAAAGTTAAATCGAATGTACTAATTGATAATACCAATGGTAAGTTACCCTAGTAATCTATATTAGGCTTCTGATTCTATTAATTCTTCTGCAAGTCGCCGTGCCCAGCCTTCTATTAATACTTCACCTGACTGTGTAAAACATCTTTCAGACCATCCTCCTACTATCAATACACCTCTATCGGACAATGGCTGTAATATTATTGAGGGCAAATTTTTTACTATACTATTAAATTCGTCTTTATTTGGAAAGAATCTTGTATTTACTAAAGATAATTTCTTACCACTATTAATTACACTTTTTGTAGTCTGGCCTGGTTTAAAATCTGAGCTAAGGGTAATTCCCCTTTTCAGCAATGTTCTATTATTCCAAAATACTAAAATGGTTGCTGCTCCAGTTGCAGTTAAAATGAGTTCGCTACCCCATCCTAACTCTCTTTTTAAACTATCTTGAAGATCATTTTCAATAAATAATCCGTTTTGTCCAAGTAGCTCTGATCTTTCAGCGGGTTTAGGATTGGCCTCTGTCCATAAAATTGCTACTAACATCAAGCCTACAGATGCTAATCCAGCAATTACCTCAGATCGTTGGCCGCTAGGTGTTATTTGCTCAAGGGTAAATCCATTTATTATTGTTAATATGAGCATTATAATACCACTTATTAATGTTATTAGAGCAGCTTTAGTCATACTAATATTAGCCTGATTAGTTAGCGATGTTTTCGACTATACTTATTATAATTGATCTTTAATTCCCCTGCATTATCCAATGTGAATTTGCTATTCATACCATTTGCCAATATCAAATTTTGATCTACACCTTGTGAGGTGATCTACCTTTTTGGTCTTAATCAAGAATAATTTGCAAGAGTTTGTGCATTTACTGACCTTTTTTTGGCGTTGTCCTTCAGACTAGAAGAACATATCGAAATCTCATGCCATTTACATCCCTGGCTAAGGTTACGCGCATTCTTCTAGCCTTTGCTATCAGCTTTTTACTTTATTCCCCTTCGGCAAAAGCACTTTCAATCAGCGATTTCCCATCTACAAGGCCTCAGGGGCATGTTTACGACGGAGCCTCATTGCTGAGCATATCTGCAACCTCCGAATTAGAAAAACGATTAACTACACTTGGTGACAACAAAATTGACGCTCGTCTTATAACCTTAAGGGGACTGGACTATGGAGTAAGTCTTCCAAGCTTAGGTGATTCATTGATATCAAGATGGTCAGATCAAGAAGATAACTCTAGATTGCCTTTATTACTCTTCATGATCGAATCGCAAAATAATCAATCTGCAGTTCAGGTAGATCAATCATTAACCTCTCAGCTGCCACCTGAACTGCTGAGAAGTATTGGCAAAACAACAATGAGTCAACCACTCCGTCAATCTCAGCAATATCGTAAAGCTAGTGTCGATGCTATAGATCGCCTGGAAGTTGTATTTAATGGTGGAGAGGATCCAGGACCCCCAGCAGAGATTGTCCAATTATCGCCTAGACCCTTAACAGTTCCTTCTAAGGAAGAGACTCAAGGTGGAAATGCAGCTACTTTGGTTGCTGCACTATTAATCATCGGAACTTTAGTACCAATGGGTACATGGTGGTTCTTCTCAAGGTGATTTAACTCATTCATTTAATTAACAAAAAATATATTTAGTATAAATTACGATTACTATTTCTATGTACGATAACAACAATGTATCTCTCACGTTAGTTTCAGGTCCCATCAATTCTGGGAAGAGTAGATGGGCAGAGGCTCTGTACAAAGATAAAATAGACCTTACCTACTTTGCTACATCTAATAGATACCCAGATGATTCAATCTGGCTGCAAAAGATTCAGATTCATAGAAATAGACGACCAAGAGAATGGAATACAATTGAGACATGTAATAATTTGATAGTAGACCTACCTACAATTCACAAAACAAAATATGTTCTAATTGATTCACTTGGTGGATTTGTAACTTATGGGCTATCTAAATCAGATAATGAATGGAATCAACTATCAAATTTCTTTACGACAGAAATACTTAATCATTCCGGTGAGATATGTATAGTAATTGAAGAAGTTGGATGGTCACTGCTCCCACATACTAGTTCTGGGTTATTATTTTCAGAAAGATTGACTATGCTAAGTCAATCTCTATATAAATATTCTACTCAGTCCTGGCTAGTTCTTAATGGAAGAGCAATTGATATTCAAACATACGGAATTTTAATACCATGAAATTAACTGATAATTACTATATTCGGATTGCTCTATTCGAACCACAGATTCCTCCAAATACAGGAAATATTGCTAGGACATGCTCAGCATTTAATTTCCATCTATCACTGATAGAGCCTTTAGGTTTCTCGATGAGTGACAAACATTTAAGAAGAGCAGGCTTAGACTACTGGCCGAGTATTGATTATACTTTATATAAAGATTTCTCTGATTTCCAGACATCATTATCTACGACAGCGCGCCTTATTGGCTGCAGCAAGAGAGGTGGTTTTAGTCTTTCAAGAACTTCTTTTAAGAAAAAAGATGTTTTGTTGTTTGGAAGAGAAGATATTGGGCTACCTGATGTGATCAGGAACCAGTGTGATTTAATAACTACTATAAATATGCCTGGTGGATCAATGAAAGAAGGTGATAGTAAAGTTAGAAGTCTAAATTTATCTTCAGCAGTAGCTATAGTTAGTCACGAGGCGGGTAGGCAATTATCATTATGGTAGCTTATCAAGAGAATTTAAGGTGATATAGATTTTTTTGGGTAATTTTCTATAGCAACCTATAAATATTATACTTATCTTAATATGTAGTTATTGAACAATATACTAGGATGCCAATAACTTAAAAAGTAATTGTAAGAAACAACTCCGAGTCATTAGAATCATTTTTCCCTTGCGCATCACTATATTGTTGTTCTAGTGCTCTCTATTTGATATTATAAGTCTATGTCAGTGTAGCTCAGCTGGTTAGAGCACAGGATTCATAACCCTGAGGCCGAGAGTTCAAGTCTCTCCACTGACATCTAAATTGTATCTGCAATATATTCCCATACTATGGAAAGTACCCTTATGATCCAAATAATAGCAACTTCTTTTCAGTATTTTATATAGCTAATATTTTAGCTGTTATTCCAATTTGCTAACGAGTGATTACTAATTCTAATTGCCTTTTTTAATATTCAATTACCTTCACGAGACCAGTATATTTATATCATTATTATAATCTATATTTTGAACTAAATATTTATTCCTTTTCTTATCTGTAATTACTGGTTTTATTATTTCTGTCTCTCAATTGAAGTTCACCGGTATATTCATCCCTCACCAGTGGATTAGTAGTTAGGTCATTTCGCAATTGATTCAACAATTTGACATGACCTGTCGTGCTGTATTTGCGGAATAGTGATTCGTGCCAACTCATTTTATTGATAGCTGTTGGAGCTAACGAGGGAAGTGAGGAACATTTTAGGGCTTGAGGACCTTATGCCAGATTTCCTGCTTTACATGATAAATTTTATTTTATTCATATGTAAGGCTCTAAAAGCATTACATCCAAACCACTTTCTCAACAAAGAGATCTACCATGACTGACAACGGTTGCCTACGCGTCGGCCAAGCAGCACCTGATTTCACTGCAACAGCAGTAATCGACCAGGAGTTCAAAGAAATCACACTTTCTCAATATCGAGGGAAATACGTAGTTCTTTTCTTTTATCCACTTGACTTTACTTTTGTCTGCCCAACAGAAATCACAGCATTTAGTGACAGATACTCTGATTTCACTAGCAAGAACACAGAGGTCTTAGCAGCCTCAGTAGATAGTAAATTTAGTCATTTAGCATGGATTCAAACACCTCGTAATGAGGGTGGCTTGGGAGACATTTCCTACCCTTTAGTTTCTGATTTGAAAAAGGAAATCTGCTCAGCATATAATGTCCTAAACGAAGATGGAGAAGCCGATAGAGGCCTTTTCATAATTAATCCAAAAGGAATTATTATGCACAGTACAGTTAATAAAGCACCTGTTGGTCGTAATGTTGATGAGACATTACGTGTATTACAAGCTTATCAGTATGTTGAATCACATCCTGATGAGGTTTGTCCTGCTAACTGGACACCTGGTGACCAAACAATGCTTGAAGATCCTATTGGAAGCAAAGAATACTTTTCAAAGTTATAAACATACTTTTTAAAGGGAATAAAAAGCTCATTTACTCTCATGAATGGGCTTTTTATTTTTCTTCAAGTAATTTCTCTAAACCTTCTGACAAGGTAGCTTCCATAGCAATCCTTTTTCCATCACTTACGACAACTCTAGTAAGTGTTGGGAGACCACCCTTGCTAGCTTTCAAATATACAGGTTCTACATAAAGTAGCGATTTGCCAACGGGCAGTACTAGAAGATTTCCCTGAATAACTTCCGAACCGGCTCTATCCCATAGGCTGAATTGTTGACTGATTTGAGGATCTTGGTTAATCAAGGCTTGAATTTGTTCTGGACCAAATATTGTTGTCTGACTAGGAAATCTCAAAAGGACTAATTCCCCATAATTCTCTCCATCACTTCTTGCTGCCAGCCATGCTGAGAGATTTGGTCTAGCTAATGGGGTTAATGGTTGCAGAAGAAGAAATTCAGATGGATCATTTGGCTTTAACTGAGCTGTTATGTGATATGGCTCGACTGGTATTTGTTCCCCTGCGTAAATCTCTTTAGGAACTTGCCATACATCATCTCCGTTATAAAATGTCCGAGGGTCTGTTACATGAAACTTTAAAAGTTGCTTAACTTGTATATCAAATAATTCAGTAGGTACCTTAAGGTGTGAACGAATGTTAGTTGGCATATCTTCTATTTTACTAAACATTTCGGGAAATAATTTTGACCATGCCTTTATTATTGGGTCATGTGGTTCATTTATATAGAAGTTAACTAAACCACTATACGCATCAACAATTATCTTGACTGAATTTCTTATATATCTGGTGTTCCGTTTACCAATTGGTGATGAGTATGGATATGTTGAAGAAGAAGTATATCCTTCAACTATCCAATACTGATATTGTTGGTCATCATATTTGCTAGATTCTGATTCAATTTTTGTGGATATAAGGTAAGGATCACCTTTTAGCTCAATAAAGGGTGCTAGGGCCTTAACTCGTTGACGAACTTCACGCCTAAGAATAAGCTTGGATTTATTGTTTAAAACGCCTGTATTTAGTATTCTAGGTTCGCTTAAATAAATTGCTGCTGTGATTCTCTGAATAAAATTAGAAATAGGTATTCCTGCGTTACCTTCATAATGAGTATAAATATTTTTATCACCCTCTGGATAATCAAATTCTTCAAGTTTGGTTGGAGCTATAGCGTATGGAGAACTAAATAAGCCAAAATATATTGCTGCACGACCTATAGGTACTGTATCCATTACATCACTTTTTTGGATACCTAATGATGGGCTCCCTTGAATTTTTGTAGATGTGCCCAAATCGCTTATAAAATATTCTGGTAATCCATCCTCAGCTTTTGAATTTACTGGACTGAGAGTGAAACCATAACCATGTGTAAATACAAAATGTTTATTGAGCCAAGTTCTTGACTTGTCCGGTAGAGAGTCCTGATCTAATTCCCTTGCAGTAATGATTACTTGCTGTCTTTGATTGGAGTCCTTTTGTAAAAGATACCTATCTACTGATGCACTGGAGAATTTGTAATAGAGCCTTAGTTGTTGTAATTGTCTGTTAGTGGCCAAAAGAGGCTGACTGTCCCAAAGTCTAATATTCTTTAGGGTGCCTTCACCTATTAATAAATCCCTTTTTTCTAATTCGGGCTTAGGATTTATTAATGTGGTCTTTATTGCATCCAGCTGGAATGCACTTCTAGTAGAATTAATCGATCTACTAATATATTTAGATTCATATGTTAGTTCTCTAGGCTTGACAATTATCCAATCAATAAATGGCAGGAATATAACCTCACTTATCGATGCTAGTATTGGAAATAGAAGCAAATAACCATTGAATAAGAGTCTAAACTTATCGAATATAAGTATAAGTGAGATTAAAAAGACTGAAACAGATGATATCGTTCTTAGAGGTAAAACCCAATGATGGTCTAACCAACCAGCTCCTGAAACAATACCATCATCAATCCACAACGATTGATATCTAGACAGCCACAGTAATAGTGATATCACAAACAAAACAAATCCTATATATCGCTTGATATACTTAATTTGCCGAGGGCTTGGAATCTTGACAGACCAATCAGAAATACTTTTTGGTGTAATAAAATAGGAAGATATTGAAGTAGATATAGTAAATAGTGAAAGAAGTAGTACTAGTACTAAACCATTAAATAAGGCTGGAAATTGTCCTATTGAAAAGCTTATATCACTCCCTAGGAATGGCTCTTTATACCCGGTATCAGTTATGCTTATTGCTAGTGTCCAAAGTCCCCATAATCTTCCAACTATAAAACTAAATGCTACTCCGAAAAGAATATGTACGTAATTAAAATATTTTTTACTATAGATTAAAGAAAAAATACATGTAATTAAGATATAAACTGGAAATAGATAAGAATGATTATAATTAACAATCGAATCTCTCCAATTTACAAAGTCAAATGGTTTGATTAGTGATAGATGAAATGAGATTAAAATAAGATATGTACTTAATGTGTGAAAAATTATAGAAGTAACTGTAATAATGGTAAATTGAATGTTTGTTGTATAGGTTCTGGTGGTTATTTTTAGTGGTAGACTCCTCCACTTTTGCACCCAACAATAGAACAACAGTGTTATTAAACCACCCACTATTGTTCCTATTACTTGCCATGACCATCTTTTTATTAATACACTCGCTAGGTTAAATTGAGAGAACCAATGGTATTCAATATTCACTCTGCTAATCGCAATAGATATTATTGCAGTTAATATTACGAGAGAGATTAGTTGTTTTAGTTTCTTCATATTATAGTTTCAACTAGCTAAACAAATGGGTTCTTAAGTCCAGCTAATTTATAAAAACGTTCTGAATCAATAGTCTCCTCATCTATAAGTACATTTACTATCTTATCCATAGTTTTTCTTTGGGGTTCTAAAATACTTATAGCTTCATTGAGAGCATTATTTGCTAATCCTCTAACTTCCTTATCTATTGCTTTTCCTGTAACTTCAGAAAATCCAGATTTTTTCTCAAAGAGGCTCTTTCCTAGAAAGACTTCTTTATCCATAGTGTCAAAAGCTATCGGTCCTAATTTAGAGAAACCAAACTTTGTTACCATTTCCCTTGCTAAATAGGTAACTGCTTCTAAGTCACCGCTTGCACCTTGAGTAACTTCACTTGGACCAAAAATTACTAGTTCTGCAGCTCGTCCACCTAGAGATACAACTAGTTGTGCGTACATGTTAGATTTAGTTGATAATCCTGAGTCAATCGTCTCCTCATTGGGCCAAAATCTAGTGTAACCACCTATACCAGATGTTTTAGGTAAAAGTGATATTTTATCAATCTTATTTGACTTAGGAGTTAGTGCCGCAACTAAGGCATGACCTACTTCGTGATAAGCAATAAGCCGTTTCTTTGATGAGTCTTGTAAGGGGGCTGAACTAAGACCCATTGTTATTCTCTCAAGTGCATACTCTATTTGCTTATCTCCGATTTTTGTTAACTCTGTTCTTGCCGTAATTATAGAGGCTTCATTTAACATATTTTCTAATTCTGCGCCTGTAAATCCTGGTGTCCTAATGGCCCATGAATCTAATGATACTGATTCTTCTAGGGGCCTTTTACGGGCATGTACACTTAGGATTTGAGCGCGCCCTTTTCTATCGGGCAAAGTTACATATATCTGTCGATCGAATCTCCCTGGTCGAAGTAATGCTTGATCAAGTATGTCCGCTCTATTTGTGGCAGCCAGAAGAATAATCCCAGAATTTTCTTGAAAACCATCCATCTCTGTAAGTAATTGATTGAGAGTTTGTTCTCTTTCATCATTACCTCCACCAATACCTGCACCACGTTGTCGACCAACAGAGTCAATCTCATCAATAAAAATAATGCAAGGTGATTTTTCTTTTGCCTGTCTAAATAAATCACGAACTCGACTAGCACCAACTCCGACAAAAAGCTCAACAAACTCAGATGCTGCAAGTGAAAAGAACGGAACTCCAGATTCTCCAGCAATTGCCTTTGCTAGTAGAGTCTTGCCAGTACCTGGAGGTCCTACAAGTAGGCAACCTTTAGGTATGCGAGCGCCCAATTTAGTAAAAGTTTCTGGTTCTTTTAAGAAGGTAACTAGTTCTTTCAACTCTTGCTTGGCTTCGTCTAGGCCCGCAACATCCTCAAATCTGACATCAAGATTTTCTATTGCCTTTGATTTTGTTTGGCTTCTACCAAACCCGATTGTTTTACTTGCAATTTTGGCAGACCGTCTTAATAAAAACCCAAGTCCCATAAGAATCATAAGGATTACAGCTAAATTTCCTGCCATGCCAGCTATTAGCTGCTCGTTGCGGATATTTCTTACAGATAGAGGGGTTCCCGAGAATTCTGCTGTTCTCAATATTTGTTGGTTATTGGAAAAGATAGGGACCTTTGACTTCGACCCATCTTTAAATCGGACAATAACTTCTCTTCGGGCTGGGATCAGCTCGAGAGATTCAACTTCCCCAGAGCTGATCTGAGTAAGAAGTTCGCTATAACTAGGTGGTTCGTCCTTAGACAAGCTTTGACCGAAAGTAATTCTTTAAAGCGTTAGAGGCTTTCATAGGCAAATTTAGCGTTTTTCAACTTGTTCACACCTTTCTATCTGGTTAATTAAATACAAAGGATTTGACCAATACCCTAAAAAGTTAGAATATATCAGTACGACTAAGGACCCATAAGATGGCAGTACCCAAGAAGAAAACCTCAAAAGGCAAACGCAATCAACGTCATGCTGTATGGAAAGCAAAAGCTGCCTCAGCAGCAGACAAGGCACTTTCTATAGGTAAATCGGTTCTTACCGGGAGAGCTCAAGGATTTGTATACCCTATACAAGAAGAGGATGATACTGAATAAAAAAGAAATTAATAAATTGTTGAAGCACTAAAATTAATAAGAATGTAGTGATGAATATTCCAAATACTTATGAACCTAATTTAAACGCTTCTAGTACTACTGCATAAACAGCTCCAATACGTAGGTTATCAATAGATAGTCGAATGTAACTCAATCGCTTAACGTAACCAAAATTTCTAGACCTAATAAGGAGCTCAATTACTATAACCATTAATAATACAACTATTGGACGTTGACCAATCTTTTGTAGATAGTACATTGTTGCATTACTTCCTAAGTAATATCCTATTAGAAGAGTTATCATTGCAAGGCTTCTACGTCTCCAAGTTCCCTGCCATGAATCAATTAAAATAGATCCAACACTATTTTGAAATCGACCGTATCGTGTTTTTTGGAAGCTCATGTTGAATCAAGGTTAACAAGCTTTCTTAAATACTCTAGGTTCACATATTTGCTTTGAAGAGATGGGCCTTTAAAATTATGAGAATGATTGACGCTATCACCTAAATGATTTAGTACACCCACAGCTCCGTTAAACTTTATTGAAGAATTACCAAGCCAAGGGCTTTTAGTTATTAAGCAATTCAAACCTGCTTTGTTAGCTGCTTCTAGCCCATTAAGAGAATCTTCTATGACAAGAATGTTTCTTTTCTCATTGTTGGAACGCTTTATCGCTTGAGCGTACGCTTCAGGGTCAGGCTTTTTCTTTGATACATCTTCAGAAGTAATGTAACCTTTGAACGGATTGTTTCTACATTTAAATTTCATTGTCATTAAGGCATCTACACAATGCCTTGAACTGGTAGTCACGATCCATTGACTTATTCGAGCGTTGACGAGTTCGTCTATTAGCCGTATTACTCCAATTCTAAATGGAATTTTAGATGAGGATATAATTTCTGAATAATATTTATTCTTAAGTATATGGCACGTAATAAGTGCTTCTTCAGATAATTTTTGTTTTGTAAAAGAGCAGTAGTAATTAATTCTTTCCTTACCACCTGATATAGCTAATAGTTCTCCATAAGTATTCTTGTTCCAATACCAGCTAAAACCAAGTTTTTTGAAGGCTCTATTGAATGCAACTCTATGGCAATCCATTTCTGTATTTGCAATAGTTCCATCAAGATCCCAAAAGACAGCTTTCAAATCGGTCATAAAAATACTAGGTTTGCCTTTCTATTGATTTTCTATTATTCTATTAATATACATATTCTACCTCTAATTGTCGAATGTCATCGCTAATTCTTGGTATATACCTTTACCGGTAGGTCATAATCCACTACCAGAGTTAAACCTGCCACTCCCACTAAGAACACTAATCGCTAGGAGAGGCTTCGAGTCGTCACAAGAAGCATACGAATTTTTAAATCCCAAAGAGCTACCTAATCCATATCTTCACTTCAGAGATCTCGAAAAGGCAACTACAAAGTTATTAGAATTTTGCAAGAACAAAAGTAAAATTGCTATCTGTGGAGATTACGATGCAGATGGAATAACAAGTACCGCACTTTTAATATATACATTAAAACATCTTGGAGCTGATCCGATTCCAATTATTCCTAATAGAATTACTGATGGCTATGGATTAAATAGTCAAATGATAGAAAAACTAAATGATATCGAAATTAAATTAATCGTTACGGTAGATAACGGAATAACTTCTCATGAAGCTATTTCCCTTGCAAAGTCATATTCAATCGATGTGATATTGACAGATCACCATAGGATTACTTCAAATGCCCCAGAGGCCTATGCGTTAATACATCCTTCTACTCTTCCAGATGACTCTCCTTACAAAGATTTAGCTGGTGTTGGGTTGGCATATATAGTTTCTAATAGTGTAGCTGAATTATCAAATAAAACCGAACTAGTAACTAACACTCATGACTTATTCTGTATTGGAACTATAGCTGATATGACAACGCTTAGAGGGGCTAATCGCTACTTACTTAAGAAGGGACTGGTAAATTTACACAGAACCAACAATGTCGGTCTAAAAGCTATTTACCAATTAGCTGGTATAGGTACTAAACCTATTACTTCAGAGGATATAGGTTTTAAAATTGCTCCCAGGATTAACTCAGTGGGTCGAATAGGAGACCCATCTGATATGATTAAATTACTGACAACTAATGACAGCAAAAAGGCCTTAGATCTTGCTCGAGATTGTGAACAAACAAATAAACTAAGGAGAGAGTTAACAGAGTCTATTGAAGAAGAAGCGTTAGCCCTTGTTGATTCAGATGGAGAAAACATACAAGATTTTATATTTATAGCTCAGAACCATTGGCACCCTGGAATTATAGGAATAGTAGCTACCAGGTTAATGCAAAGATATCACAGACCAGTTGCATTACTAGCTCCATCTAAATCTTCTACATTCAGAGCATCTGTTAGAACTCCAATAGGATTCTCGGCTATAAGTGCCTTAACTAACTGCTCTAGCTATTTAGAAAACTATGGTGGACATGAATGTGCTGGAGGATTTACAGTTAGACCAGAACATATACCCAGTTTAACAAGCAAGTTAAATAATATAGCTTCAATATGGGTAAAGCAATACGGTCAATACAAACCCATCAAACCTGAGGCGATAATTAGTATTAATGAGATTAATTATGACTTATGGAATTCATTACAATTGCTTGAGCCTCATGGCAATGGTAATTTAAAACCATTATTTTGGACAAGAAATCTCACAGTATCATCATCTAAAGTATTTTCATCTGGTCACCTAAAATTACTACTAAAACAAGCAGATAAGTCTATAAATGCGATATTTTGGGGTCACTCATCAAATATCTCACTAGGTACGCGGATAGATGTTGCTTATTTTATTGAAAACAACTTTTGGAATGGGACCAATACACTTCAATTAAATATAGTTGCTTTTAGGACTACTGATAATGTTATTAATTATACAAAGGGATCAAATACCTATAAATGTTCTCTTAGAGAAGATAACTCTATTACGTTAACAAACAGAAAGGGAACGAAAATTAGGTTTATGTGTGGCGAAAATGGAACATTTTTGTCAGATGACTCGCTTTCAGATCATAAATATGTCAATGATCTTTTTAGAGAAGTGGCTATACTTTTTGGGCTTCATCCGTAAATTTATGAATAATATATATAAAAAAATCTGCAATGAAAAACATTGCAGACATGAAAATCTAAGCCATTGTGATTTTGATATCTCGTTAATTTAGCGCAAGTCGGTTCTGTAGAAAACCAATGCAATAATCGCAGGGCCAGCTAGGGCAATGACGGCAAATGGAAGGAGGTTACCCATGGTAGTTCTGTTGTTCTTTTAAGAGTCTAAGACAAGTAGACTCAATTCCATCATACTTGTGTTCAGTATCGAAACTTTTTCGTATAACCCTTTATTTGGACTAACCCGTTAACCGACAGGATATGAGCAAACGAAAGCAGAAATGGCAATGTATAACTGGGTGTGGAGCTTGTTGTAGATTGTCGCCAGCAGAGAGACCAGAGGCGATTGAAGCCTTGAGTGCAGAACAAAAGAAAATATATTTACAAATGGTTAACAATAATGGCTGGTGCAATTACTACGACACAGGCAAGCAGTGCTGCAAGATCTATGCCGAAAGACCAGATTTTTGTAATGTCCTAACTTTATCTACTCTTTTTGAAGTGCCTAACGAGGAATTTGACTCATTTCTGATCAGTTGTTGCCGTCAGCAAATAAGATCAAGATATGGAGGGAAAAGTAAGGTTTTGAGGCGTTTTAACAAGTCTGTGTCAAATAATTCTTGATCATGAACTTCAAGAAAGCAACAATCAAAGAAAGTACAAAAAATGCTTCCTTTATTGAAGAAAAGAGTTTTGCCTCAATTCTTATAGCTACATTTTCAACCGTCTTCATAGCTGAGATTGGTGATAAAACCCAATTAGCAACTTTATTGTTGTCAGCTCAATCGGGACAACCATTAGTGGTTTTCACTGGTGCTGCCATTGCTCTTATCGCATCTAGTCTTATAGGTGTACTTGTTGGGCAGTGGTTATCGTCGATTTTGCCTGCAGAGAAATTTGAACAGTTAGCAGGAGTTATGATGATATTTCTGAGCGGATGGCTTGTGTTTCAAGTATCGCATTCTTATTTCTCTAGTTAGTGTAAGAACCTATCGTGATTACACCATTACTTATTTCTACCTTCATAACTGTCTTCTTTGCTGAACTTGGAGATAAGACCCAGCTGGCAACAGTAGCTATAAGTGGTACTTCTAAAAAGCCGTTAGCAGTTTTCATAGGTTCAGCATCAGCTCTTGTTCTTGCCAGTTTGCTCGGAGCCTTAGCAGGCGGATCAATATCTTCTATAATTCCAGAAAATACCCTAAAACTCATTGCTGCTGTTGGATTCTTAGTTATCGGCTTAAAATTAGTTTGGCCTGTGATCGATAGTCTTTTTCTCTCTTTCTTAAAAAGACAAGCGAAATCAGTAGAATCAAGCAAAAGCGATTAAAATTTAGTCAATTCAAACCTCTATCTAAATAATACTTGCAACCTTTAATCACCCCCTAAAACCCTACATCAGTATTATGAAATTCTCTGTTAATTCAATTCTTGAATCAATACCTAAGAATCAATCTCTAGAAGTTAAGAAACTGGAAAGGATGATGAAACTTACAAAGAAGTCAGAGCGTCAGTTACTCACTCATGCTATAGAAGGCCTATCAGCGATTGGAATTATTCATTTAAATGAAGATGGAGATGTATCAAGATCTGACGACCCTACTTTTATAGAAGCAAGGCTTCGATGCAGCAGTAAGGGATATTGTTTTGCTATGAGAGAGGATGGAGAGGATGATATTTATATTAGAGATCATAATTTAAACCATTCATTAAATGGAGATAAGGTACTCGTAAAGGTTACACGAGAAGGAGTTCGAAGAAGATCTCCAGAAGGAGCTGTACAATGTATTCTAGAAAGATCACGTACTAATTTCCTAGCTAATATACAAAAACAAGGTGATCAATTGATCGCAGTTCCACTAGATGATCGTGTCCTTACCACAGTAAATCTTCCTGAAAAAGATAATATTTATTATTCGCAGGAACATGAAAAGTCTATTTATGAGGTTAAGATAGATAAATTCCCAATTGCACAATATTCAGCCGAAGGCCATGTTCAACGTAAATTACAATTAGATGGTAAACCAGAAAATGATCTAGATTTAATACTAACTAAATCAGATCTACATGAATTACCTCGTGAACCTAAAGTTTCCATAAAAGAAGCAAAAGCCAAATCAAGACTAGATTTAACTGATCAGCCTACAATGCTATTGACTAGTTGGACTGGTCCTAATGCACCTCAACTTCCTGCCATTAATGTATTACCACATCAAGGAGGTGTGAGAATATGGATACATGCAATTGATGTAGCTAGTCGTTTCACACTCTCTAGTAATCTTGATCTTTGGATGAGGAACCGTTGTGAAGCTCATTGCTTGGGTTCTAAGTGGATTAACTTACTTACCGAAACACTTTTCGAAGCAGTATCATTTTCGATAGATAAGACATCAGACGCTATTAGCCTATCTTTAGATATTAATAACAATGGAGAAGTAAGTGATTGGTGCTTTCAATATTCAAAAATAAAACCAAAAGCCTTAATAACAAATGATCATTTGTTATCATTAGCAAAGAGAAAACCCACTAGTAAAACAGTTCCAGTAAAATTAAAGGGTATAAAAGATTATATATCTCAGTTACAAACACTTCTTTTTGCTTCAGATACAATTTACAAAAATGAAATAGATTCTAATTCTATTCCATTAAACGTTAATTCAGCTACAACTAATAATTTAGGGGATTTAGATTACGAAGATCCGTCTACAACACTTTATAAGTGGATACAACCTCTTAATAGTCTAGATGCCAATTCACTCCTTGCACCAATACTCAGAACTGCACATAGAATATGGTTTCAACATTCTAAATCCCTAAAGATTCCAACTTATTGTTATAATAAAAATGACATTGACGAAAACACATTTAACGAATTAGTGAAATCTACAGTTTCACTAAATCTGCCGCTAGTACTTAATGATAAAGGCAACATAACACCTCATGAGTTATCTCATGCTATAAATCAATCACCACATAGAAGGATATTAGAAAAGCAATTTGTGCACTGCTTTAAGGATTCACAGCTATACATACACAAACCAACTTCCCACGATAAAACATCAAGTGATTCACCATCATTACTAGCTAATTCTTACAACGACTCTCATGCTCCATGGACATCTCCATCGCAGCACTATTCTGATATTCTAAATCAGTTCCTGATAAACATGCTCCTAACAGAAGGTAAATCATCCTCTACAACTAGATCAAAATCGAAAATTGAACTTGGAAGTATGCTAAAATCTAATGATATAAATTGGGATATATTTTCTAAACAATCTTATGAAACACTAGAGAAAATAACACATCATAGTATTCTCAAGCATGTAAACAACAAACGAAGGCAGGCAAGGAGCCTCCGTAAAGATATTATTTCATTCAATCAATCTAGATCTGCGGAAAAACTAATAGGATTACCATCTTCTGGATTTATCACAGGTGTACAGAGTTATGGTTTTTTTGTAGAGCTCGTTGATTCTAGTGTTGAGGGTCTTGTCCATGTCAGCTCATTGAATGACGATTGGTATGAATATCGATCTAGACAAAACAAATTAGTTGGTAGAAAGAGTAAAAAATCTTATCAATTAGGAGATAAAGTTCAGCTAAAGGTTGTCAAGGTAGATCTTATAAGAAGTCAAGTTGACTTAGAACTTTTAGAGCCAGGAGAGTTGACTGAAGTGACTTCACAAAGAACTGAAAATCTATCGTAGGTATCGGTAAATGAATAATAATACACCGATTGTTCTAGGGATCTCTGGAGCTTCTGCTCAAGTGCTCGGTGAGAGAGCCTTGCTTATGCTCCTCAAAAACAACTGCAATGTTCATCTTATATTGACTAAGGGTTCATATGAAGTTTGGAAATCAGAGCTTGGTATAAAGGTTCCATTAGACCCTATCTGTCAAGCTGAATTCTGGCGAAATCGACTAAATGTACAAAATGGAAATCTACATTGCTACCGCTGGAACGATCACTCAGCAAGTATAGCTAGTGGTAGTTTTCATACAATGGGAATGGTAATACTACCTTGCTCTATGGGTACAGTAGGAAGAATTGCTTCTGGTACATCTCACGACTTAATTGAAAGAACAGCAGATGTACATCTAAAAGAATCCCGCAAGATAATAATATGCCCTAGAGAAATGCCTTGGAGTCTTATTCATCTAAGAAATTTAACCCGTTTAGCAGAAGCAGGAGCAACTATCTCACCTCCTTCTCCAGCTTGGTATTCTCAACCCAAAAATATAGACGATTTGGTTGATTTTATCGTCGTAAGAGTTTTTGATGCACTTGGTATATCTCTTGCCTCTATAAATCGCTGGGAAGGACCAATCCAGTGAAACGCTTTAATTTACTTCTTCTAACATTCTCTCTTTCTCCGTTAATTCTAATAGCGATAATTTCTCTCCAAAATTTAAACCAACCTGTTAAATTAAAAATACTTATTTGGAATACTCCTCAATTAGCTATTGGACACTGGATAGCACTAGGTGGTTCTGTAGGTATATTATTCTCAAGTACATTTGCTATTAATTCTAGTTCTCTTATGTACCGACAAAATAATAATAGTAAATTAAATTTAGACAATTATAATGAAATTCACAAACCAACAGATATTCCTGACTTCTCAGAAAGTAAGTCAAGTAATGAATCACTAGTTCCCCCTGTAAGAGATCTAAGAGATCCTGCACCTACAATATCTGTTCCATGGAAAGTTCTAAACAACTCAAATGACAAGTATAATTATTCATCTTCAAATTTTATAGACGAATACAGTTCAGAAGAAATTGAAAACATTGATTTACCAGATGAACCAAAGAGAGTTTCTGATAACTCAGATCTAGTTAATGATTGGGATCAGCAACTTGAGGATGACTGGTAATAGTCTTTGCAAAATATCTCAAATTAACTTAGGGTAAAGAACATACATTTAAATTGAAGAATTGTGGCAAATGCAAATGAGAGCAAAGACTCATTACCTGGTCAATTAGATAGTGTGCAAAAGGGAGACAAAAGCCTGCCTCCTGAATCCCAAAAACCAAAAAAGCCCGAAGACAAGCCATTTAGGGAATTTATAGACGAGGAGTTCCTGCCATCACTACTATCATCTCTCACAGATAAAGGCCATCCACCTAAAACACTTAAATTAATAGAGACTGAAAGGCCAGTAGTAGGAGGAATTTGCTCTTCAATATTTCTTGAATTTCCTAGCGGAAGAAGGTTATGGCTTAGTTTTTCACAAAACAAGATCAATTCAACAAAGACAATAGCTCTTGCTGAGCCCGGGAGTGACCCAAGCTTGCTAGAATCATTCTTAATCGATGAAAGAAAAACCACAAAGGCTCTTCTTTTGTCTAGAACCTTACAAAGGCTAAATGGTCAAAAGTGGCTAGGAGAAAACTAAAATCCAAATTTCAAAGAAGAATTAGTACTTTTCGATATCATGCATCTATGACATATCGAAAATACATTGATTTTGGATAAAATCTCTATTTTCTTTATTAACAAATTCATTAATCTAACCTTGACCTCACAAACACACAACTCAGCCATAGACAAAGGATCTATAGAAAGTTATTGGCGTCCTATTCTCAACCAGCTAATTGACCATGGAATTAGTTGCGGTGCTGATTTAATTGAAATATTCATTGAGAAAACTGACAATTTAGGCGTTCTTGCAGAACAAGATACAATCACAAGTGTTAACCCCTCGTTTACTTTAGGAGCTGGAATACGAATCTTTCTTGGTAAAAAAGATGTATTTGTAAGTACAAATGATTTAAGTTTTTCGGGCCTAAAAGATTCTATTTATAAGGCTATTGAGATGCTAGGTCTCGATATAAATACAGCATCCAGATTGAACTTCACCGGACTTAACAAACTATATGATACAGGCATCAAATCAGATAACTTACTCAACCTTTCACCTGATCTCAATGAAGCAAGTTTCACATTACTAAAAGGTACAGATCTTTTAAACAAAATAGGCTCGTCCATACAAGTTAGACGAGCTAGTTACACAAGGAACTTGCAGGAGATTTTAATAGCAGCTAGTGACGGAACATTTGCTCATGATGTCCGACTAACCCAATCAGCTGGTTTAAATATACTTTGTGCAGATGGGTCACATCGTTCCTCTATAGGAAGAAGATATGGTACCGCTGGGAAACCTAATCAAATTAGAGAATGGAATATTGAGGAATCGGCTCAAGAAGTTTGTCATAGTGCCGGTAAAATGCTTTATGCAGATTTTGTTGATGCAGGTCAAAAACCTGTTGTTTTGGCAAATAAGTTTGGTGGCGTAATCTTTCACGAAGCCTGCGGTCACCTTTTGGAAACTACTCAGATAGAACGTGGAACTACACCCTTTCTAGATAAACTTAACGAAAAAATAGCAAACTCTTCGATTACAGCTATTGACGAAGGAATCACAGATGGAGCTTTCGGATCCTTATCTATTGATGATGAAGGAATGAAAACTCAAAAAACTGTTCTTATACAAGAAGGTGTACTAAAACAATTCATCAGTGATAGAGCTGGTGAAATACGGACCGGCCATCCACGAACAGGTAGTGGGAGACGCCAAAGTCACTCATTTGCTGCAGCTAGCAGAATGAGAAATACTTATATTGATGCGGGTCCGCACACACCTGATCAGCTCATATCATCAATAGATAATGGATTATATTGCAAATCAATGGGCGGGGGTAGTGTTGGTGCAACAGGGCAATTTAACTTTTCTGTAGAAGAAGGATATCTAATTGAAAATGGAAAACTTTCAAAACCTCTAAAAGGAGCAACACTAATTGGAGAGGCAAAGGAAATATTGCCACGTATATCAATGTGTGCAAACGATCTTGATCTTGCTCCAGGATATTGTGGCTCAGTTAGTGGAAACATTAATGTAACTGTTGGTCAACCCCATATTAAAGTTGATTCCATTACAGTAGGGGGTAGATGATGAATAAAAAGATCAAATCGATGCCTAACGAAAAGCTAGATCATAATCTTTTGAAACCACACAAACTACGTGAATTATTAGTCTCAATAACTACAAAGCATGGCATTAAAAAATGGGATATAGGTGCATCCTCATCAAACGATTCCTCCGTACAAGTGGATTTAGGAGAGCCCAGGCAAATGAAATCTGCACAACGAACTTCGTTAACAATTCGTGTTTGGAATTGTGATGGACTTGTAGGAATATCTAGTTCAACAATATTGACAACTGATGGCTTAGAAAAAGCTGTTGTTCAGGCACTAAAAGCCAGCAAATATGGCAATATTAGTGAAATACCAGATTTTTCCCCATTATGTAAATCAGATATTCCATTAGTTAATAGAAACTTTTCAACAGGAAATGGAATTAATTATTTATTAGAATTACTAAAATCGACAGAACGATCACTTATAGAAACACACCCCGCAATAAAATCAGTCCCTTATAATGGACTTTCTGAAGGCATTTCTGAAAGAGTATATATTAATAGCGATGAATCATTACGTTTCCAGAAACGAAGTCAAGCATCTATCTATCTTTATGCCAGAACAGAACAAGAAAATAGAAAGCCACGAAGTGCAGGGGCACTTAGAGTAAGTACCGCACTTCAAGATTTAGATATAACAGGTTGTGTAAAGGAAGCATCGATAAAAACAATAAGTCATCTAAATTATGAAAAAATATCTACTGGCAAATACCTAATCTGCTTTTCACCTGAATCATTTCTTGACCTTTTAGGATCATTTAGTAATTTATTTAACGCAAGGTCAGTAATAGATGGTATTAGTCTAAGTACTAGAGAATCTATAGGTGAAAAAATATCGTCACCTATGCTTACACTTCATGATAATGGATTACACCCTTCAAATATTATGGCAAGCAGCTTTGATGGTGAAGGTACTCCTACACAAGATTTATGTCTTATAGAAGCTGGTGTGCTGAAAAACTTTTTACATTCAGAATTTACAGCACGAAAATTCAATGCAAGACCAACCGGTCATGCTGGAATGGGTGTAAAAGCTTCGGTAGGCCCAGATTGGTTTCATGTATCAGCCTCCGGTTCAAATGATGAATCAACATTAAATCATCTTTCTTACACATCTAAATTTATTCTCATTGATTCACTAAACGCATTACATGCAGGCGTAAAACCCTCACAAGGTTCATTTTCACTTCCATTTGATGGTTGGGTTGTAAATGGTGGAGAACGAGTATCTGTTGAATCTGCTACGGTTGCTGGAGATATTAAATCATTACTAAATAACATTATTTCTATAGAAAAAACAGAAGTAGCAACATCACATGGCATTTCACCTTACGTATGGGTTGAGGGGCTATCAGTTACCGGAGAAGCATGAAAATAGTTTTCTGGGGCAGTCCTGAATTCTCAGTCCCGGCATTAGAAGCAATTAACTCCTCAGAGCATAAGATAATTGCTGTAATTTCTCAGATAGACAAAAAAAGGAAGAGAGGGAGTAAATACCTACCTACACCAGTTAAAAAAAGATCAGAGGAATTAGGACTTTATGTACGCACTACCCAGTCTATTTCTGATGATATAGAACTTCAGAACTATTTAACCGAGATAAAACCAGATATTTTTATAGTGGTTGCATTTGGACAAATTCTCCCTACAAATGTACTAAATATTCCAAAACATGGCTCCTGGAATGGTCATGCATCATTACTACCAAGATGGAGGGGTGCTGCACCAATACAAAGAGCAATAATGGGAGGTGAAAGAAACACAGGTGTATGTATTATGCAAATGGAAAAAGGGCTAGATACTGGACCAATCCTAATACAAGAATCCATCAATATAGGATTATATGATAATTTCACAGATATTAGTAGAAAACTAAGTTTATTAACAGCTGATCTTAGTTTGAAAGCACTTGAAATAATATTGAATACTTCAGTAAATAATAATAGTAATGAGACTGTTAAGCTAGTAAAGCAGAATGAATTACGAATTCAACCAACATATGCAAATATGATATCAAAACAAGAATTACTAATAGATTGGAATAACTCATGTTTTGATATTCACAGGAAAATAATGGCTCTCTATCCAAATGCTTTTACATTGATAAAACACATAAGAATTAAAATTGAATTATCAATTCCATTTAATTCCCTTAAAGATTCACTTGAATCAAGTAAGAAGATTGTGTTTAAGCATGATAATATTATTTCTGCTACTGCAGGTGAAATAATCCTTGCTGACTCAACTAATGGATTATTAGTAAAATGTGGTGAGGGTTATATAGGTATAAGAAGAGCTAAACTAGAGGGCAAGAAAAGTTGTGAAGGAAATTCGTTAATACAACAGATAAAAAATGTGAATTACTACAAATTAAATATCAAAACATTTGAGAATATTAAGTGAAGAAAACTATACATACTGGTCAGGAAACTTTTGTGAAAAACCCCATATAAAAAGGAGAATCATAAATAAAAGCGTAAATGTATTGGGTACGTCAAAATAAGGAAAAACCAAGCTAAATAATAACTTAATAGCTACATAGGCTACTGCAATGTAACCAGACAACTCAAGATTTTTATATATAGACAGCCAACTAATAAATAATCCCGAAGTAAATCGTAAGGCTAGAACGCCAATAATAGCTCCAGTTATTACTAACAAATATTGATCGCTAATAGAGACTGCTGTAGCTACACTATCTATAGAAAAAGCTAGATCAGTGGTAGAAAGTATAATTATAGTAGAAAGTAATGGTCTTTTAGCGGTGGGACTATCATCTAAAATAGAATTGGAAGATAGCTTGCTTAGATAAATCTTATCTACAAAAATATATAGTAAATACGTAGCTGCTAATATTTTAAATACTGAATATTTTAGAATCCATTCAGCTGCTATTATAAGTAAAATACGTAAAAATAATGCTATAGCAATACCATAATCCAAGGCCATTTTTTGTCTTGATTCATCTTGCTGAGACTTTGATATAGCTGCCAAAGCGATTGCATTGTCAGCTGACAATACCAACTCAAGAGAAATCAATACAGGAAGTAAAGGAGCTATTTCAACCCATTTATCTACGTCTTCAAACAGTGGTAATAGTGAATTAACGGAAACTGAATCCAAGTTAAAACCTTAGTAATATCTATATTCAAGCTTAAGGTGTAATATTGAGATGTACCAGTAAATGGACTTTAAACATTGTAAATAAAATCCATGCGCTTTTTCTCGAGTCTGTCACATATAGATGGAAGCCAAGTAATTGTCCTAGTTACTGCAAGGGATGATGACAAAGCCATTGGAAGTACATTGGGTCAAGCAGAAACAGTTGATAAAGCAGAACAAATAGCAATTGAAAAACTTAATAAGAGATTCAATTCTGAATCCAGCAACTCAACACTTCAAGAGAAACCAACCATAATTAACCCTCCCAATAAAGCCCATCGATTCAATAGCAATGACAAATTACCAATAAAATTAAAATATCAAGACCACATTAAAGATGTTAGGACCTTAGATAAAGATCCCTCACCTATCGATTGGAGTGATGAATTAGGAGAAATTGACAAGGAGATTAGAAGGATTGAATGGTCTAAAGTACAAGAAGAAATATACCTTAAAAGAGCTTTTAATAAAGGACAAAGGAATAGACTAACTAACTATAACGAAATTACATCATATTTACATCAACTAAGACAATTCGTTATTAGACAGGATCCCAAAACAGCAACTATACCAATTACAAGAGAGAACTTAGTAGATAAGGGAGATTTAATGATAGCTAAACTGTCCTGGTCTTCTGATCAAGCAAGGCAATTTTTAATTAAAAATTTTAATCGGCAAAGTAGGACGCAACTAAGCTACACTGAGTTGATCAGTTTTAATGATCAACTTTCTGAGCAGTTATCTGAGTATTAGTTCTCGATTAAATATTTTGTTCACTAGATGATAAAAAACATATTCAACTGCTACAATAACCATACAACTATTCGTTAAAGCGTCAGTACATAAAAACAATGCCTTTGACATCAATAGTTAGTCACATTAAAAAATCACAATTAACTGAAGAACTATACAAAAGAACAAAGAGAAAAGAAAGGCTTGTCCTAAAGGGGGGAACAAGGTCAGCAAGGGCACTCATTTCTACAGCTATAGCTAAATATAGCGACAAACCAATTCTAGTTGTTGCACCTACACTCGAAGACTCAATGCGCTGGTATTCATTACTTAGCATTATGGGTTGGCAAACTACTCACTTATACCCAACAACAGAAGCATCACCATACGATCAATTTGGTCAAACAACAGAGATAACTTGGGGGCAATTACAAGTACTTAGTGACCTTTTATCTACTCATGGTAACTCAAACTTGGCAATAGTAACATCTGAAAGAGCACTGCAACCCCACTTACCACCACGTCATGTATTAACAGAAAACTGCATACAATTAGTGAAGGGAAATGAATATAAATTAGATGACATAGCATTTAGGCTTTCACGTATCGGATATAAAAGGGAATCTGTTACTTCTCAGGAGGCCACTTGGAGCCGACGAGGGGACATTGTAGACATATACCCAGTAAATAGTGAATTACCAATAAGACTGGAATTCTTCGGAGATATGCTAGATAAACTTAGAGAATTTGATCCAATATCTCAAAGAACAACACACTCAATAAACAAGATCTGTATAACACCAACAGACTTTTCAAATATGATATTAGAAAAGATAGCAAGTAATACTGATATTAATCATAACTTGTATTTCAGTGCAGATGATATTGACAAGATAGGTTCAGGTTCAATTCCGGAAGGAATGCGTAGATATATAGGCCTAGCATGGGATTACCCAAATACTATTCTAGATTATTTACCAACAGAGTGTCAGATAGTAGTAGACAATAGAAGTCAGGTTATTGCACATGCGAACGAGTGGATTAAGCATATAAAAACTAACTATGAGGACTATAGAGAAACATGTATATCTTCCAATATTACCAATGTACCACCAACATTGCATACAGACATCGAAATCATACTTGAGAAGATAGATCAACAGAAAGGATTTGATCTCGACGAGTTATCCATGATAAATAACACTACAAATAATTTTGATATAGCAAGCAGACCAGCTCCGTTACATCCAAATCAATTTGGTCGGATCGCAACTGAGATTAAAACTATACAAAGTACAAAAGCATCATTATGGATTCTTTCAGCTCAACCTAGTAGATGTGTAGCTCTATTGGAGGAACATGAATGTTTATCTAAATTCATACCAAATAATCTAGATTTACAGTCAATTGACTACTATTTGTCAGATAATATTCCAATCGTACTTAAGTTAAGATCTGACACTGAACTCGAAGGACTTTGTCTCCCTGCTTGGAAAATAAACATACTTACAGATCGCGAATTTTACGGTCAGAGTTCATTTATTAGAACAGGTTATATAAGGCGCCGTAGAGCTTCTACATCCAAAACTGTAGACCCTAATAAAATGGTACCAGGAGACTATGTAGTACATAAAAGTCATGGGATAGGTAAATTTATTAAAATGGATAAAATCTCTATTACGGGACAATTTAGAGATTATCTTGTAATACAGTACTTAGACGGAAAACTTAGTGTAGCGGCTGATCAACTAGGTTCACTTAACAGATACCGAGCTAATTCTGGCGATAAACCTAACTTAAATAAAATGGGTGGAACAACATGGAATTCCACAAAGCAAAAGGCCAAAAAGGCTATTAAGAAGATTGCAGCTGACTTACTAAAACTATATGCAGAACGTTCAAAGATTAGCGGATTTTCATTCCCTGCTGATGGTCCTTGGCAACAGGAGTTAGAGGATTCCTTTCCATTCGATCCTACGCCAGATCAACTAAAAGCAGTAAAGGAAGTAAAAAATGATATGGAAAAAACCCAACCAATGGATAGATTAGTATGTGGAGACGTTGGTTTTGGAAAAACAGAAGTAGCTATTAGAGCAATATTTAAGGCGATAACATCAGGTAAACAGACTGTATTCTTAGCACCAACAACGATCCTCGCTCAACAACACTGGAGAACACTTACAGATAGATTTGCACCGTATCCAATTAAAGTCTCTCTATTAAATAGATTTAAGACAACAACGGAACGTAAAAAGATAATTGATGGACTTGAAAAGGGGACTATAGATGCAGTGGTAGGTACACACCAACTTTTAAGTGGAAAAATCAAATATAGTAACCTTGGTCTACTAGTAGTAGATGAGGAACAACGGTTTGGAGTAAACCAAAAAGAAAAGATAAAATCAATTAAAACTAATCTAGATGTATTAACATTGTCTGCTACTCCTATACCTAGAACTCTGTATATGAGTCTTTCAGGTGTAAGAGAAATGAGCTTAATAAATACCCCGCCGCCATTGCGGAGGTCCATTAAGACTCATTTAGCACAAATAGATGATGAAACAGTAAGGAGTGCAATCGTACAAGAAATTGACAGAGGCGGTCAGGTATTTTACGTGGTGCCAAAGATAGAGGGAATTGAGGGAGTTGAAGTTAAATTGAAAGAGATGCTCCCTCAGATGAAAATAATTACTGCTCACGGACAGATGTTAGAAGGAGACCTAGAAAGCTCTATGATAGCATTTAATTCTGGTGAAGCTGATATAATGCTATGTACAACTATCATCGAAAGCGGTTTAGATATACCAAGGGTAAATACAATTTTAATTGAAGATTCACATATGTTTGGGTTATCACAACTTTATCAATTGCGTGGAAGAGTTGGTCGGAGCGGAATACAAGCACATGCCTGGTTATTCTTCCCTGGTAATGAATCACTAAGTGAAAAAGCAAGGCAAAGGTTGAGAGCAATTCAAGAGTTCTCTCAATTAGGGAGTGGTTATCATTTAGCGACAAGAGACATGGAAATTAGAGGTGTAGGAAACCTCTTAGGAGTTCAACAAAGTGGACAAATGGAAACGATAGGATTTGACTTGTATATGGAAATGCTGCAAGAATGCTTAGCTGAAATACAAGGTCAGGAAATTCCTGTAGTTGAAGATACACAAATTGATCTATCAATACCAGCGTTCATACCGTCAGATTGGATTCAAGAAAATGAGCTAAAGATATCTGCATACCGAGACGCTTCACAATGTACCTCGAAAGGAGAACTTATTGACCTTGCAAGCCAATGGAATGATAGGTATGGCTTACTACCAAAATCGGTAAATACTCTGCTAGATCTGATGGAATTAAAACTCGTCGCTAAAGCATGTGCCATATCAAGAATAAGTCCTGATGGAAATAATATAAAAATGGTTACACCCATGGACGAAATTGCCTTTAGGCAAATCAGGAAGGCATTACCAGATCATATTCATAGCAGGTTTATATATAAAAAGAATGACAATTATAATGCCCAGATTATTGTCCGAGGGTTAGGCAGTGTTACTAATGAACAACAAATATCACAACTAATAGAATGGTTGAAAACAATGTCAGATAAAATTGTTAAATAGAAAGATGTAGAATTAGTATCATTTTACGCAGTTATAAGGTTAGAAAGTTTGTTCCGAAATTCTCCCTTCGGCATACCTCCTTTTATTTCCCCTAAAATAGAATACTCTCCATCGGGTTCTGTGACCAAAAGGTATGTAGGCCATCCCATACCTTCCTTACTGGGGTACTTAGAAAGCAAGATTGATCTGTATTTTCTATAGGTTTGAACATCCTGAAGCATAACAGTAATAAGAGTAACATCCATCTCGTTACATATCGCTGAATCATAATGACTCATCCTATGACAGGTACCACAGTCTTCAGAGCTAAATTTTAAAAGGAACAAATCACTCATTGCTAGAGAAACAGTTTATGGTAAGAACATTATAGTACATCTTTCTACGATTAATAAAACAGTAGATATATCAAATCTGTTGTATTCAAATAAAATCCTGGATATATTGTCTTAGGGCCAATTGTTGGTCAACAATACTATTACAGAAGTTTATCTGAACCTGGGCTCTCGTGATATTTCGAGAAGGATGGTCTATTTGAAAATATTTATTACCAGAAAAGTAATCAGTTATAAAACGTATGGCCAATTCGAATGAAACAAGAAATATAACGTCAGGTAATAAACTCCAATCATGGGAATTAAGAAGGTCGTTATTTTCTGAATAATAAGCTTGAATAGCAGTCTTAAAAAGATCGATGTTTAACTCGGATTCTGCAGTTTGAAGAGTATCTTCGTGCACATTATTACAGTTTGACCTAATAAAATCTGATATATCGAGCAGAATGGGACCGTACATAAGGGTATCTAAATCTACAATAGATCGGACATTATGAGAATTTTTATCAAATAAGAAGTTAGAGTATTTAGGATCTCCATGTATCAGAGAGTATGTTAGTCGTGAAGATTTTAACGAGTTAGATATATGAAGGACTTTTTGCCGATATCGATTAATAGTAAAAAGTAAGGTCTTAACACTGGTGAGTGGAGAATATCTACGAAAATAGCTATTGCGATAAGTGTCAAACATACGTAGATAGTATAATATATCGTGAAAGCCATTTATTGAATTCTTCAAATTGTCAGGTTCAAATGCATTGAATGTTTTATGAAAGACAGATAGTGCACGAGATAGATTAGTAATCTGAATACTATTAGAAATAGAAGAAAGAGAATAACTATTATCTATGAAGGTCATAGCCTTCCAATAACCACTATCATTACGAAGAAGATATTTATTGTTATCTGCCAAGGTAGGTACTAGTTTAGGTAATGTAAGGGAAACAGAGTCTCTAAGACTCATGCTAATATTGTTATTAAGGATAAAAGACTCAAGCTGCCTTATATTGTAGATAATATTAGATGGTTTATCAAAAACCTCAGTGTTAATTCTCTGCAAGACAATAGGTTTATGCTTACTTGCTTTTGTTAAGAATATAATATAGGTGTTATGGATGTTACCACCTTTTAGAATACTAATATGGTTTACATCGGACAGTGGAACAAAACATGAGGTTGCTTCATATACAACTTTATCTGTATCACTATGGAGATATTGCAATATATATGACCTGTAGATTAAAGAATTAAGAGAGATAATCCTCTATGAAATTCATAGCTCGAATATAGGTAGAGTTAGTAGTGGAACTAATGATATCCTTAGATAAGGAAGGCTGATCTTCTTTGTCGAAATCTGGTAATTTAATTTTATCAACAATGGTTCGAAGTACTATTGGATCAGATATGTTGGATAAGAGGTCAGTAATTGTTCGACTATGGCTAGGTCGCACAGATTCCTGACAATAATTAGCAAGTTCTCTACTTTGGGTTAGTACACTAAACATTAAGTCTTTAAGGTCTGAAGGACCATAAACAGACATATAAAGAAGATTTACCAGGGAGCAATCATGGAGAGGCAGCGAATACCTTTTGATAATCTGCGGCCAATATTCTAATGATTTTAATCCTTCAAGACTACCTCTAGATAGATTAGATTCGTCACACCATTGGTAAAACTCTGATTCTGAAGAAGGTAACCTATTGAATGACTTCATCGAATGAGCTAACACTTGACCAGCTTGAAAATTTCTAGTGGGCACACCAATAAGAGGCGGCAGCATACTTCCATTTAAATCAGCTACAATAGCGGTTAACTGAGAAAAAGTATGGTCTCTAAAAGTGTTATTATTTCCTTTCTTAAAAAGCGAAGCTTGGATTTTGGTAACTCCATAACCTAAATCAGTCAATGGTATTAATTGGTCCCTATAAATATCATTATAGTTTGTCCTAAAATTAGAAACTGTGGCTGCTTGATCTAGACACTGGCTAGAAAGTAATGTAAATATTGTAGGTAAAAGTCCAGTATTATTAGCATGGTATGAATAGGCAAATCCTGAGAATATAGAAGAAATATTTTTCGCAGCTTTTATGTATTGGGCTTCTAGATTATGAAGGCCTGGAGATACTTGTATATTTGGAGATAATTTATCAAGAAGTCGGGCTCCGAATAATGCTGTGAGGCTATCTGGGTGACAAAAGTTTGCTGTAAAGCTATCTAGAGGACTACGTAAAGCGCCGTGTCTGTGAAAACCTGAGAAGAATGCTAGGTCGGTGGATTTTTCAGTAAGAAGAAAAGCCTGATTAGATTCTCGATCAAAATTAAATGAGCCAGATAAAACTGTTATGAGAACATTTTCTCTTCTGAGCTGACTTCGCAAGGATATAGCTTCTTCAAGGTCTCTCTGAATATGATTACTATTAGAACTTAGTACTAACAATTCGGTATTGAGTATTAAATATTCTAAAGAATTAGTTATTATTTCATTGTTGTTAATATGGGTACTCATATTAACTAATGTTGACATATGAGCTTGATCCATTCCTTTCAATACAGAGGGTGAAAAAGCGCCAAAAATGTCCCTTCCTTTTCTAGGAGCGAGGAGTAATCGATCCTTGTCGCCCTGCATAGCGCAGTTATAGGCTAGCGAAGCTGGATAGAGCCCAATACTGTAAAAACCAACTCGACCATTTTCAATCTGAGATATCCTATTAGTGATCTCAATATTGTTAAAATCATCTGAAAAAAAATTATTTCTCATTATAAATCTACTTTTTATCATTGTAGCAAATAAATTATTTTTTTGCAATAAAAGGATCTAATAATGAGAAACTCTATGCTACAAAGTTTGTTTTTTGTAAAAAAATATAGAACTAGCTAAAGCGTATTTATAATTAAATTAATTAATCCTAAACAAAAAGAATAAAGATTGACATGATTTTTGACCAAAGCTTCTTACAACAAAACTTCATTATAATACAAGACCTAGATGGGGTCTGTATACCCCTTGTGAAAGATCCCCTCACCAGAATATTAGATAAAAACTATATTATGGCAGCTAAAAAACTTGGAGGTCACCTCTTTGTTCTTACAAATGGTGAACATGGTGGAGCAAGAGGTGTCAACAGTTTGGTAGAAAAAGCTATTCTCCAGAATGAAAACCCAGGAAAAACTGGGTTATATCTACCCGGATTAGCTGCAGGAGGAATAGAATATCAAGACTGCTTTGGAAATCTCCAATATAGTGGCATAAAAGATACTGAACATAAGTTTTTAAATTCAGTACCAGGTATTATGAAGTTTGAATTAAATAAAAGGCTCATATCTGATTTTGAAGAAATATGCAAAACCGATATAGATATTCTAGTTAAGAAATCAATACTCGACAACAAGTTATCACCAACAATCAACCTTAATTATCTCTTTGAAATATTGGGAAGGGATACTGATACGAAAGTTAGGTTACAGAAGACTGCAGAAAGTGTAATGGATGTAATCTTATTTGAAGCAAGCAATATTGGATTAAGTGATTCATTTTTTCTACACAAAGCACCCAATTTAGGTGAGGTCAATGGTATAGAGTTAACAAAAATTTCAACGGACACGGAGATAGGTACAACAGATATTCAATTACTAGTTAAGGGTGCCATAAAGGAAGCAGGGGTACTAACAATATTAAACAAATACATAGAATCATTAACAGGAGTTAGTCCCTTAGGTTCCTCGTTTACAGCTAGAGCTGCACCAAAATCGATACCAAAAATCTTAGAACTTATAAAAGACAAGATCCCCTTAGATAGTATGCCAATAATAATTGGAGTAGGAGACACTGTTACATCAACAAAAGATAATGTGACAGGCTTATATCAGAGAGGAGGTAGCGATCGTGGTTTCCTAACACTCATTCAAGAGATTGGCAAACTATATAATCGAGATAATAAAGTACTTTTAGTTAATAGTAGTGGTGGAGAAGTAAATAGGCCAGATGTATCTAAAGACAACTTGACAGGTGTTAGTGATAAAAATGACTTACTACAATTTAATTATGTCTTTTCAGGAGGGCCCAAGGAGTACATTGATTGGTTCGTACATTTAGCTGATGTTTACTAGCAATAGGTAATATTGTATAATTATTTCTATATTACCTTTATGAAATAAGTCTAAATGATATATAAAAGTATAAATGTTGGAAACAATCAAAACGAAATGCAATTCCCTACAATCCAAAAAACTAGCCTTGACACCCTTCAAGTCAACCTAGGCTATAAATGTAATCAAGCTTGTTCACACTGTCATGTTAATGCTGGTCCTAATAGAATAGAAATGTGCAGTGATGAAATAATCGAATTAATACCTAGAGTTTTAAAAAAATACTCTGTATCGAACTTAGACATAACAGGTGGAGCACCTGAACTACACCCACGGTTTTTTGACTTAATTGAAATAACCTCTAAATTAAATATACAAATTATCGACAGGTGTAATCTAACTATTCTTACCGAACCAGGTTTTTCTCATTTAGCAGGATTCTTGGCTAAATACAATGTTAAAGTCATTGCTTCACTTCCATGTTATATTAAAGACAATGTAGACAAGCAAAGAGGCCCTGGAGTTTTTGACCGAAGCATAGAGGGTTTAAGACTATTAAATAGATGTGGTTATGGTATACCGGAAAGTGGCAGAGAGATTAACTTAGTGTACAATCCACAGGGTATAAATCTTCCCCCAGATCAAAAAGATTTAGAGGCAATGTACAAGGAGAAACTAGAATCAGAATATGGTATTAAATTTAATTCACTGCTAACAATAACAAATATGCCAATTAATAGGTTTGCTGAGTATTTAAAAAGAAATGGACAATATAGCGAGTATATGTTAAAACTCATCAATTCATTTAATAGCACTAATATCAACTCATTAATGTGTAAGTCTTTAATTAGCGTAGACTGGGAAGGTACCCTTTATGATTGCGATTTCAATCAACAATTAGGACTAAGAATGCTGAATCAAAAATTACAACTTAAGGACCTACTAGAATTAGATAAAGAATACATACTTCAAGAAATTATAGTTGGAGAACATTGCTTTGGGTGTACAGCAGGAGCTGGTTCAAGTTGTGGGGGAGCGCTTTCTAATTAGTGAAAAGTCTCATTTGACAAGCATTTAGGACAAATTGCTCTAACATTAAGTGTAGACTCAATTAATTTAAAACCTATTTTCTCTGCGGCTTCTTTACCTGCTTGAAGAACACTTATATTTTCAAATTCTTCAGTACGTCCGCACTTAATACAAATTAAATGGTGATGATCTTCATTATCATTGCCTGCAAGTTCGAACCTATGGCCACCTTCTGTTAACTCTAATTCATGTAAAAAACCCAAATCTACCAACAATCTTAGAGTACGGTATATAGTTGCAAGTGAGACTCGATTATTGGATTCCATGAGTTTATGGTGAATATCTTCTGCACTGAGATGAATACCAGAACCAATTTTCTCAAATAAATCTAAGACTGTACGACGTTGAGGTGTTATGCGCCTACCTCCTTCGTGCAATCCATGCTCGAGTGGCTTTTGAATGTCGTTATATCTAGTCAAGCTTTTCTTTGCATTGACGTATCTTATGATACCTATTGCAAGGGTAAAAACTACTATTATTACGAATGTATTAGTAATTTATCACTAATAGGTATCGATAATTGAAGTTCTGAATTGCTATTTTCATTTCAGATAGAGCTATTATGAACAAACAATCAATTGTCATAAGAAATGAAACAAGGTAGAAGATGTTACTTAATGAGTGTAATTATGATGTATATTAAGAGTTAATTTACCAATCTACTCTTGATGATGCAAAAGTCATCTAATAAGGAACAGAAATCAAATTATGTACTTCTCATAGTTGATATGCAAGAAAAGTTAGTACCACACCTTAATAATCATGATAAATTAGAAGACAATATTCTCAAGCTAATTAAATCATTAATAATATTAAATGTCAATATAATATCTACAGAACAATATCCTAAAGGACTTGGTACAACAATTAAGTCTATTAAAGGACATCTAACTAATGATGCAGTAGCAAAAAATACTTTTAGTTCCTACAAATCTAATGAGGTTAAACTCCTCCTTCAAAAACTAGAACCATCAGTTATAATATTAGCAGGATGCGAATCACATATTTGTATATTGCAAACAGCTCTTGATCTTCTAAACAATGGACATCAAGTCTACGTAGTTTCTGATTGTGTATCATCAAGAGCGAATTTTGATCATCAGATTGCTCTGCAGCGTTTAAAAAGTGAAGGAGTAACTATAACTACAACAGAATCTATAATATTAGAAATCTGTTCTACTTCTGATAGACCTGAGTTTAAGCAGATTATTAATATTATAAAATAAATAAATCAAGAAGATTATCCTTTGAAAAACTAAGTTATATGGGCTTTTCGCATTAATAACAAAAAAATAGTTGAATTATAGGAAGAAAATAGCCAATATAGATATAGCTATAAGCAAATTATGTCAATCTTGGTACAAAGTATCATCCCAGCATTGACCTCATTAGTAATAGGAATATTATTCACGTTGCTTTTGTACGTTATTACAAAAATAGCTCTGAATAAAATAGTCCAAAGAACTAAATCAGAAACAGATGACTTTATCGCTCAATTGTTGATAAGAAATATTAAACCCCTGGGCTATGTAATAACATGCATTATCTCATGGCAATTTCTCCCTATAGATAACCAATTAGATAAAATAGTATTATCAAGTGGCCAATTAATTATAATTGTAATAGTAATCAGGTTGATAAATAGAATAATACTTAAAATGATGGAGCGTCTAGCACTAAAGGTTAATGATATTGCAATAAGTACAATGCTTTCGTCCCTAAGACCTATGGTGAGAGCTATTATATGGGCTCTTGGCTCCACTATCTTTCTTCAGAATATTGGAGTTCAGATGGCCGCAATATGGGCGCTATTAAGTGCAGGTGGTATAGGAGCCGGCTTAGCACTTAAAGAACCTGTACAGGAATTTTTCGAATACATAACTATTTTGTTAGACAAACCTTTCGAGAGTGGAGAATTTATCAACATAAATAATGTATGGGCCACAGTTGATAGAGTTGGTGTAAGGTCAACAAGACTTAAAAGTGTTAACGGAGAGATAATAATAATGAGCAATAGTGCTCTTACAAGTGGAACCATTGCCAATTATGGACAAATGAAGCAACGCCGATTAGTACACAAGTTAGGTGTTACTTATGAAACAAATCAGGTCAATATGGAGCGTATACCAAGTTTATTAAAGTCTATTGTTGATAATACTAATGATGCAATTTTTGACCGCTGCCACTTTGTTGAATTTGGTTCTTTTAGTCTAGACTTTGAGCTCGTATATTTTATACCTACGAATAGTTATAAAACAGCTATGGAAGCACAACAAACTATAAATATGGCAATTAAAAGACAATTTCACGAAGAAGGTATAGAATTTGCTTACCCAACAAGTACACTTCATCTACTAAATTCAAAGAATAATGAATAGTATTAACTATCTACTTTCAAAAATGCTCAACAATAACATATTGATATGAAGGAAAATAAACTAGTTGAGATTCAACGTCTTAGAAGATTAATAACAGAATTAGACAATAGAGTTATAGAGAAAAATTCTTGGAGCCCAGGAGAACTAGAAATAATCAAGTCGAAACTCAATGTAGCAAGGCTAAAACTTAGACATCTATATCTTTCCCAATAAAAGTTTTATATTTGACCTAGCCTTTATTATATCCTGAGTTGAGTTCCATAGTTCAACCATTAATTTATCGTTTGATGCTTCTTCACTGATTTTTCCTGTTTTAAAACTATAAATTCCCGGGAATTCTAAATTATTTACATAATATTTAAAGCCTTCTCTATTGTATTTATCTAGAATTAGATTAGAGAGTATTAGTCCTGCATTCTCTACAGTTTCAGTTATGTGTAAAACATCACGAGCAATAAAAGCAAACAAAGTTTGTCCAAGCATGTTATATTCTCTACTATAGCGAAAGAAGCCATTTGTACCTCGAGGAATCACTAAGCCAGGAGCCCATGTCGTTATAGGGACAGCAGTTTTCTTTGAATTAAATATTCTGTTGAGTGCTCTACTAAATAATATATTACATAACTTACTGTCTTTATATGCTTTATCTGCGTTAAAAATAGGGGATCCATCAATCATATCTACCAACTCTTCACTTTTAATACCGTTAAGTGAGCCGGCGTTGGCTGACTTGCCTATACTTCCTCCTGACGACGAAGGGTTGTGAACCTCAGAAGAAGTAATTATAATGTGTGGTTTTTTCGATTTATTTAAGGCAGGGTAAAGCATATTTATCAGTAACTGATGAGCGACATGATTTACTCCAAATGTAAGCTCAATATTTTGTTTGGTTTTCCTAGGGGTTATTGATCCGGTGTACTGAAGACCAGCATTAAAAACTAATGTATCTATGGTTTGATATTTAGAAACCACTTCCCGAGCAAAATTAGAAATGCTTTGTATATCTGCCAAATCCATAACAGGAAATGTACACCTCAGATTATTGTTAACACCAGAAGAAGTTTCTAGCAAACGATTTCTTGTCTTATTAGAGGTCTTGATATCTCTACAAGGTAAGATCAGGTTAATATTTAAATTAGCCAGCCTAGAAGCGGCGTTATAACCTATGCCTGAGCTTCCACCTGTAATTAATACCGTACCGTAGCTTTTCTCATTTTCTATGATTTTCATTTTATTGAATCATCAATTCATGGAAAATCCAAAGTAACACTTAAAACATCTTTTCTCCCTTAAAAAATCCTAATGTATTGATATCTCTAAGGAGCATAGATATTCGTACTAACCTCATGAAGCAAACCAAACTGGGTTAGTTCAACTACTGGTTCCATATAAATCCGACGACATATCTCATCAAATTGTGGCAACTAGGTATAAAAAGATATTTAATACGAAAATCCCTGTAGCCTTTTTATAGCCACTCTCCATCCATTTAACCTATCGACAAGTATAAATACCTATTTTCTTCTTTCCTTAGGCCCTAGCGCTAATTCGTTTTTATTTTTTTGAAACGGTTCATGAGCTCTTCTACTGCAGACACCTTAATTATTGGAGCAGGGCCGGCAGCTCTCTCAATAGCAGCAGCGCTATGCGCCGAAGAACTTAATGTAGAAGTACTTGCTGATAACGATCCTAAGCAATCCTGGCCCTATACCTATGGAATCTGGGGTAACGAAGTAGATGAAATGGGGTTAGCCCATCTTCTAGAACACCGTTGGAGAAATACAACCAGTTATTTTGGAGAGGGGGGTGTAGATCCTAACTCAACATCAAATATACATATATCTCACAACAGAGATTATGGGTTATTTGATAAAGACAAGCTAAGAAATCACTGGATAAATGAATGTGAGAAAGGGCATGTAAAATGGCATCGAGGAGAAGCGAACGAACTAAAAGTAAATGACTTATCAACAACAGTTACAACGAAAGAAGGCATAACATATTCAGCGAGGCTTGTAATTGATGCTTCTGGATATAAGCCTATTTTTCTTAAGTCACCAGATAAAGGTCCAGTAGCAGTTCAAACCTGTTATGGAGTAGTAGCAAAGTTTAGTTCGCCACCGATTGAAAAAGGACAGTTTGTTTTAATGGACTACAGGTGCGATCATTTAACAAAAGAAGAAAGGAAAGAACCTCCTAGTTTTTTATATGCAATGGATATGGGAAATGATCATTACTTCTTAGAAGAAACATCATTAGGCTTATCTCCACCAGTTTCGCTAGATATATTAAGAGTTCGACTTGAGCAAAGGCTGCAATCCAAAGGTATAGAAATGGTCAACCTAGTTCACGAAGAGCTGGGATCGTACCTACCTATGAACCTTTCTCTTCCATATATGAATCAGCCAGTTCTAGGATTTGGTGGATCAGCTGCTATGGTTCACCCAGCTTCTGGATATATGGTAGGTAGTCTAATTCGAAGGGGCCCAACATTGGCAAAGGCACTATCAAATAGAATGAGGGATAAAAGTGCTACATCTGCAGATCTAGCAATACATGGTTGGTCAACACTCTGGCCAAAAGATCTGCGAAGGAAGCAAGCACTTTATAAATTTGGATTAGAAAAGTTGATGAGATTTAGTGAATCAGAGCTCCGCGATTTCTTTAAAAGTTTCTTTGCTTTAAAAGATGAACAATGGTACTCATTTCTTACAAACCAAATTTCTGTTGATGATTTAGTCAAGGCAATGTTCACTATGTTTGTCAATGCACCGATCAGTGTTAAGTTAGGACTAATGAATATGAAAGGTAGAGAGTTAAAACTACTAATAGATTTCTTACTTCTACGGCAATAGATACTTAAGCTAATTGATGACAAATAAGAAAAGGACAATAATGATATCTGGCTCCAATAGGGGTATTGGTAAATCTATTGCGGAAAGGCTAATTAAGGATGGTCACAATATAAGTCTTGGAATTAGAAGTAAAGAATTTACGTCTAAAGAAATCAATTATGAGAATAATAATTCACTGAATAATATTCTAATTAGTGAATATGAAGCTCGAGACAATAAGACGGCGACAAATTGGATTAATAAAACATACGAAAAATTCGGTACAATTGACACATTGATACATTGTGCAGGTATTTTTAAATCTACCGGCTTGATAATAGAAAACGATGATTTTAGTGATATTGATGATCTTTGGAAAATAAATGTACTAGCTCCTTGGTACCTTACAAGTAAATGTTGGCCATTTTTACTAAGGAATCAAAATTCTAGAATTGTAGTGTTGGTATCAATGAGTGGCAAACGCTCTAAAGGAAATTTAGCTGGATATTGCACAAGCAAATTTGCACTAATGGGTTTGTGTCAGAATATTAGAAATGAAGGCTGGAAATATGGTATTCGAGTCACTGCAATTTGTCCGAGTTGGGTTAATACAGACATGGCTAAGAACATAACAGTAATAGACAAATCAGAAATGACTCAACCATATGATATAGCTGATATAGTAAGTACCACTCTTAATCTTAGAAATTCTAGTGTGCCATTCGAAATATGTATAAACTGTCAATTAGAAGCAAATTAATAATAATCTGTTGAGCAATATTTATAGAGAACATTAATTTAATTCAATCTGTAGATATTGTAAAAGTAGCCTTGATCTAAAATTGAATTATGGTATCAATAAAAAGAACCTCTATTTTTAAGCAAATGAATAGAACAGAACGAGAAATAATTGAATATCATTGTCAATGTGATCATTGTAAGAACATATTAATCCAAACAAATGAAAGTAAAGAGCTATGGGGAACAACTAAACCACTGATAGAAAAAAACTAAAAAGATCAATCTGCATGAGGATTCAACTGAATGCTGTAAATCGCATGAGGGTGAACTTGTAGATGAGCTATTTTGTCTATAGCTGCTAGTCTGGCTTTGAATGAATCATTAGCATATGCCCTAAAATCCTGACTATGCTGACATTCATCCATATATCGAACAATATAGTGCTTCATGAATAGAACTTAGTGTCTTTTATATAATGGCATTGCCTTAGGAGATTATTCAATCAAAAGTCAGTATCCCATAACCAACAATTTAAAGTTATCTGATTGAAGCGGTGTGGATCGATATCAAGAGTGTTTTCACAGTTGAATGGATTAAAATATAGAAGAAGGGTTTTTAGCTTTATTTGAAACCGGATCATCAGGATTATTGCTAAATATTTGAGAGATATTCAGGAAAAGAAACCTAAAGTAGCGATGTAGATAAATTCTGTAGAAATTGCCTATCGTTTTTCCTGTGGAATAGGTTCTTTGAATTAATCCTATAATGAAATTAAAAAGCCATAGGGCTACTATTACAGTAATAATGCCAGAAGCTGTTGAATAGACGCGACTAAAATTATCCTGTATTGGATCGAAGAGATGGATGTAGTTTGTGAAATTCATAATTAATTGTGAAAAGAACAAAAATGAATATTCTAATTAATCTCATTAACCACCACTCTTAGCTAAAAATCAATATAGTGATTGCCAAGCTTAACGAATAAAAATAATAAATGTCACGATCAGCCTTGTGAGTAAAAACTTTATCACAAAGTTAACTCTAAATCACCAAATTGCAATGGCATAAATTAGTAATTGATTATTATATCAAATATCTAAATTGTAGAACTAAAGGGCTAGAAGAGGCGTACCGTTATGTGGTACTTATATAATTATAATTTTATAATTACTTATAGTTTTGGAATTCTTATGACTACAAAACCAATAATCAGAGAGCTCTTTATATTAAAGCCACATCATATCTATTGTTTTGCCAATTTCTATTATTTTAACTAATAGGAACTCTATTGCTGAAATATTATAGAGGTAGAATCCTTATGATTTCTTCGTTTAGGGATACATACCCCATATTAATGCTCTCTCAATTATCATGTAAAACATTCTTCATGTTATAAGTAGGTAAAGCTCTCTCTGTACTAGTTTGTTTTACTTTTCCCTAGTTCATGGATTACCACTAGTGGTTTTTTCAAGGTATTACCCATATATATATAGAATTATTGTATTGTTAATTAGATTATATGTAATATATTAAATATAATATTATATAGAAGAATTCCTATCGCTCTGATTAGTTTTAGATAAAATATCTTGGTTAAAATTCACCATATATAATCTTGAAAGTAATCAACTACTAATTCAGATTGATCAAATATAGAGAATTGAGTGATGCAAGCTCTTACAGTTAATCCATTTACTTCAATCTCACATGAACCGCAACTACCCCGTAAGCATCCAAATGGAATACTGACATCCGCAGATTTTGCTGCATCTAATATACAGTCTTGTTTATGACAATAAGATGTTACACCGTTTGGCCAATGTACAAGAACTTTCTGATCAGTCATGTGTGAGAAGGTTGTCAATTTTTACAAACTCAAGAAATGAATCTGACAGAATATCTAGAAGTATATCTCTTTGATTTGAAAAGTGGTAATTAACAATTTCTAATTTTTCCAACCTTTTCTTACTACGGATTTGATTCAGCCAATGTCGTCTCCATGCACCATTATCAAAAATACCATGAAGGTAAGAACCAGCAATTGAGCTGTTAGATGATGTTTGTACAAACCAGCCAAGTCTTTTATCGTCAAAGATAGGTTTGACGCTGTCGTTATAATCATCTAACAAGTAAGTTATTCCATGGTGAATTTCAAATCCTAATACATCCATCTTTATAGGCCATAAAATACTATACATAGATTGTTTAACAAGCTTGTTTTTAGAGAATTCAGTACATATAGGCAATAGATCTAGACCTTTTATTTCATTGATATGTCTTGACTTAGAGTTTTCCATATCATGAGGATCTACTAAAGCACTGCCTAACATTTGCATGCCGCCACATATACCAAAAATAGTTCCATTTTTATTAGCATATTCGATGATCTTCTGGTCAAGTTTGCTTTCTTTTAATATCTTTAGATCATCAATTGTTTGTTTGCTACCTGGAATAATCAATGCATCAAGATCTTTTAAATCACTGTTAGGCATTATCCATTCCAATTTGACAGATTCTTCAGCTTCCAGTGGATCTAAGTCTGAAAAATTACTAATACTCGCCAGCCTTATAACTCCAATTCTAATCTCAGCTGAAATTAATGACTTACTTCTATTAATTAAATCCAATGAATCTTCAGGTGGGAAATTCTCATTGATCCATGGCATAACTCCAAGTACTGGTATACCAGTATGTGTTTCTATCCAATTACGTCCTTCATCAAATAATTCTCTTCTTCCTCTAAATTTATTAATTATTATTCCTTTTATTAGTTTACGTTCGACTGGGCGGAGAAGGGAGAGCGTTCCTACTATTTGAGCAAATACACCACCTCTTTCTATATCAGCAACTAAAATACATTTGGCACCAACATACTGAGCTAATCTTAAGTTAGTCAGGTCTCTATATTGCAGGTTAACTTCTACAGGGCTTCCAGCTCCTTCAAGAATTAGTTTGTAGTTTTGATTTTCTGCGTAAATCTTCTTTAAAGCTGTTCGTATAGCTTCCCATCCAGGTCGAAACCACTCTTGATAGTAATTTTCTGCATTTACCAACCCAACACTTTTCCCGAGATGTATAACCTCACTTTTGTATCCCCCTATTGGTTTCAATAAAATTGGATTCATTAGACATACCGGTTCAACTCCTGCCCCCCAGGCCTGTAATGCTTGTGAATACGCCATTTCTCCACCTGTTTTATCTACCCAAGCGTTATTGCTCATGTTTTGCCCCTTAAAGGGATATGGCAAGACGTGTCTTTTTTGTAAACAGCGACATAGTGCAGTTGCCAACAAAGACTTTCCAGCACCGCTAGTAGTGCCAAGGACCATTATTGGAGTGCTGGAAGGTGTGATGGTCATATAAACAAACAATTAGTAGTTAAATGGAATTTGATTTTTTCTATATAACTTGCTTTCTGTTCTGGCAAGTATGGCTTTACTTCAATGATATTTCTACCTAATGGAGTCAATCGAATTCTGGATGTAAGACCTTGACCATCAACCTCTCTCCTGACAAGGCCGATCTTAATAAGCCATATAAAATACTTTTCAACATCTCGAGGTTTATTAAACCATTTATGTCCTTTCAAACAGTACTGATGCTTATTAATGAAAATATATTCTGCTGAAAACCCCTCTTCTTGAATATCACGGTAAAATTTAAGGTTGAAAGGCAGACATCTTAAAGCAATAATTAATCTAGATTGAATCAAATTCTGCATTTTGGACATTTTTCAATTAAGAAACATTTATAAATTCATTTTGCAAATTGTTCGTACAATATAGGAAGAAGAAGAAGAAAACTTGCTAGTTCTTGCATCAGCTTCCAATGCACGTAAAAGTCTACTCCTTCAAGCAGGAATAGAACATAAAATTATAGTAAGTACTATAAGAGAAGATAATAACTTATGTAAGGATGTCAAGAGATTAACATCTATTCTTGCTCGACAAAAAGCTAATAATGTCTTCCAAAAACTATTAGAGAATAAAGTCAGTAATTTTGATATTTCTAAAACAACAGCAATACTTGCATGTGATTCACTATTTGAATTTAGCAATAATATCTTTGGCAAGCCTAAGTCAATAGTAGATGCACTAGAGAGATGGAAGGAAATCAATGGGAAGGCAGGATACATTCATACTGGTCACCATTTGATTTATCTACCAAAAGATCCTAATAAGGAAAATTTAATTAATTCAGAATCTGATACCGTGTCCAAAACTGTTACAACAAAGATCTTTTTTGAGAAATTAACGGATAAGGAAATTGAATGTTATATAAAGACAAAAGAACCTTTGTCTTGTGCTGGGGGTTTTGCGATAGATGGAATAGGTGGATTAAATATCACAAAAATCGAAGGTTGTTATAGCAATGTTATCGGTATTAGTCTTCCATGGCTGAGAAGACATTATTTAGCAGGTCCCTAGAGTCCTAGATAATAAAAAAAAGCCCTCATTTAGAGGGCTTTTAGTCAAAGATGAAAAAGGTAAATCAGTCTAGATCAGGCATTGCCAATACAGGCTCTGTCTTTCTATCAATTCCTTTTTCGAAACCAGCAGCAGCAGCACGAGCTCTACCTGCATGCCATAGGTGGCCAATAAATGTGAACCAACCAAGGAAGAAGTGAGCTGAAGCCAACCATTGACGCAAGTTTACAAAGTTAACAGCGTTAGGCTCAGTAATGATTCCACCAACTGAGTTGATTGAAGCGTTTGGAGCGTGAGTCATATATTCAGCAGCACGACGAACTTGCCATGGCTGAATATCATTTTGGAGCTTATCCAAACTCAAACCATTAGGACCTCTGAGTGGCTCTAACCAAGGGCCTCTGAAATCCCAAAAGCGCATAGTCTCTCCACCGAAGATAATTTCTCCAGTTGGTGAACGCATCAAGTATTTACCTAGTCCTGTTGGTCCCATTGCAGATCCAATGTTTGCTCCAATGCGCTGGTCCCTTACTAAGAAGGTAAAGCTCTGAGCCTGAGAAGCTTCGGCGTTAGTTGGACCGTAGAACTCAGATGGATAAGCAGTGTTGTTGAACCAAATGAAGGTTGAAGCTACAAAACTTGCTACACATAGACCACCTAGTGCATAGCTAAGTAAGGCTTCTCCATTCCAGATAAATGCTCTTCTGCACCAACCAGGAACCTTTGTTTGCATATGGAAATGTCCACCAAGAAGTTGGAAAACCCCTAGCCAAACATGACCACCAACAATATCTTCCATTGAATTGACACCAACTATCCAACCTCCACCACCCCATGGGGTATTGGAAAGCCAATAATGAAGTTTTATTGGATTAAGAGTTGGATTAGATATCAAATGTACTGTTCCTCCACCTGGAGCCCATGTGTCATAGGCACCACCAAGGAAGATCCAATTAACAGAAAAAGCGAGTGATCCAAGACCAAGTACACAAAGATGTCTACCTAAAATCTTGTTCATTTGCTCTTTATCACGCCAATCCTGAGAGAAGAAAGGAGAAATTTCTTCGAGTCTTGCAGGACCATATAGAGCGTGGAATATTCCGCCAAGTCCTAGGACTGCTGATGCAACCAAATGAACTACACCAGCTGCGAAGAAGGGGTAGATGTCAGTAACTTCGCCACCTACTCCTATTCCATAACCAAAAGTTGCGACGTGTGGCATCAGGATCAAACCCTGTTCCCACATTGGCTTATCAAAGGTGAAGTGACTCACCTCGTAAAGCAACATCGCTCCGGCCCAAAAGACCATTAAGCCTGCATGGGCTATGTGAGCTCCCAACAAACGACCCGAAAGATTGATAAGTCGAGCGTTTCCTACATACCAGGCATATCCAGACTCTTCGAATGAAGCATTCTCGAGACTAAATAGGCTTGGGGTATTAGAGGGCGTTTCCACGGGGCAGTACCTCCTCTGGGAATACAAAGTTTTCGTGTGGCTGGTCTGCAGTCGCCATCCAGGCACGCATACCTTCGTTCAAAAGAACGTTTTTGGTATAGAAAGTCTCAAACTCAGGATCTTCTGCAGCTCTGATCTCCTGGCTAACAAAGTCGTATGCACGCAAATTGAGAGCGAGACCTACAAGACCAATTGAAGGTGCCCACATACCCATTACGGGTACAAAAAGCATGAAGAAGTGAAGCCATCGCTTGTTAGAAAAAGCTATACCAAAGATCTGACTCCAGAATCGGTTAGCTGTGACCATTGAATAGGTCTCTTCTTCCTGAGTTGGGTCAAATGCAGTAAAAGTTGTGCTCCTCTCTCCATCTTGATAGAGAGTGTTTTGAACAGTGGCTCCATGAATAGCACACAAAAGGGCGCCTCCAAGGATTCCAGCAACTCCCATCATGTGGAAAGGATTCAAGGTCCAATTATGGAAGCCTTGAATAAAGAGGATGAATCGGAAGATTGCAGCTACTCCAAATGAAGGAGCAAAGAACCAACTGTGTTGACCTAGTGGATAGATCAAAAAAGCTGCTAAGAAGACTGCTATAGGTGCAGAGAAAGCAAGGGCGTTATAGGGACGAATGCCGACTAAACGAGCAATCTCGAACTGACGAAGCATGAAGCCGATAAGTGCAAAGACTCCATGTAAGGCAACAAAGTTCCAAAGTCCGCCTAGCTGGAACCATCGCTGGAAGTCTCCCTGAGCCTCTGGACCCCACAGAAGAAGGAGGCTGTGGCCTAAAGCGTCAGCAGGTGTGCTTACTGCAGCAGTAAGGAAGTTACAACCTTCTAAATAAGAACTAGCTACTCCGTGGGTATACCAGGAGGTAACGAAGGTGGTGCCGGCAAACCAACCGCCGATTGCTAAATAAGCAGTTGGGAATAGAAGTAGACCGGACCATCCAACAAAAACGAATCGGTCGCGTTTTAGCCAATCATCAAGGACGTCAAACCATCCTTTTTGAGGCACGCGTCCTACAGCGATCGTCATGGGTGAAATCGATGCGGGTTAAACGCAAGCTGGTGGATACCCGAAGACCTTAACAATTCCAATGCTGATTTTGGGCAAATGTGACTCATACCTGAAACTCCTTGTAGTGCTTTTACCGAAAAATGTGAGCATTTTTGCCAAAAATTTCCTCTTCAAGCGAGAATTAGCCTGCGTTTTGGCCAATTTGGTCAAAATAAAAAAAAATCACTGACTAAAAGAGGTTTCTTTCAATGTTGTTAGAAGAAAAGGTAATTGGATCGAGAAGCACGTCGAATTTGATCATTGGATCGGTAGCTTCAATTGGAGGTGTTGGTTTTTCACTTGCGGCTTCATCAAGTTATCTCGGTAAAAACCTTTTGCCGGTTGGTAACCCTTCAACTCTCCTTTTTGTCCCTCAGGGTCTGATCATGGGAATCTATGGAGTATTCGCAATATTATTGGCAATTTACATTTGGTTCCTTTATGCAATAAATTTTGGTGGAGGAATTAATAAGTTTGATAAAAATGCCGGTGTTATAACAATCTCTAGAAGAGCGTTATTTAAAGAGATAACAATTGAAATACCAATTAAAGATGTTCAAGCAGTTAAGTTACAGGTGCGAGAAGGCTTAAACCCTAAAAGGTCTTTATCTCTACGCTTAAGAGGAATGAGAGATATTCCAATTACAAGGCCTGGACAACCAATTCCAATCATTGAATTAGAAAAGAATGGAGCTGAACTTGCAAAGTTTCTTGAAGTAAATATCGAAGGCTCAAGCACGTGAATATAAATAGTAAACTAAATAGGGTTTGTAGAATTAGAATAAATCCTATCATTTATATTTGTTCCCTAATCATAAGTGGTTGTAGCCAATTCCACCCTACAAAAAAGACATTTTTATGTCCAATAGAAAATATTCCATGTATTCATGGTACTGCCGTTTTAAACATGAATACGACCAAAGGAATTATAAAAATTGAAGTAAATGGCACTTCAGCACCTGTAACGGCAGGCAACTTTGTAGACCTATCAAAAAAAGGAGTTTATGACGGCACCGCATTTCATAGAGTTATAAAAACACCTTATCCATACATCATTCAGGGAGGAGATCCAACAACTAAACTCCATCAGACATCTAAAAGTGAATACGGAAAGGGTTTATTTATTGAAGAGACAACAAATAAGATCAGATATATACCATTCGAAATAAAATTAAATAATGAGGCAGTCCCTAGATACGGAAAAACATCTTCCAATCCTGATGATTTAATGAGGTTAGAATTGAAACATGAGAAAGGTTCGTTAGCAATGGCTAGATCACAATCACCAAATTCGGCCAGTTCACAATTTTATATAACACTTAGGAAGTTAGATGAGCTAAACGGTCGATATGCTGTATTTGGAAAAGTTATAGATGGTATGGAAATTGTTGAAAAGATAAATCAAAAAGACAAGATAATAAGTATTACCCTAGAAGAGAAATAATATTAGTTACTTAAGCTGGAAATCTAGCTGAATTTGATGAAGTCTTCAAGAGTTCAGTGTTGACTCCCGATGCTCTTTCAAGGGCAACCTTGCCTGTCCTGGCGATCTCTAAGATTCCATATTGAGCCAATAGTTTTTCTAAAGCAACTAATTTTCCTGGGTCACCAACAACTTCAAGAGTAAGGGCTTCATCTGCTACATCAACAACATTCGCTCTAAAGACCTGTACAAGATCGAAAATTGAACTTCTTTGATTAGAGGGAGCAGATACCTTCAATAGCATTAATTCCCTTTCGACAGCGGGCCTAGCTGTTAGATCTAGGACCTGAAGAACATTAACCAACTTGTCTAATTGCTTGGTCATTTGTTCCAGAGTATGCTCGTCACCTTGAACAACCATTGTTAAACGAGATTGACCTTCTAATTCAGCTGGCCCAACAGCAAGGCTATCGATATTGAAGCCTCTACGCGCAAACAGCCCTGCAATTCTGCTGAGTGCACCTGATTCATCTTCTACCACCACTGAAAGTGTGTGCTTCATAGTTCTAAAACTGATTAAGAATACGATTTAGCCAATCCATAACAGTCCTGTTAAAGACCTCAGGTGACTCATCGTGAGGACAATGTCCTGAAGAAGCAATAACCTTAAAGTCGATCCAAGGATATTGGCTAGATATTTGTTCTCCAAGTTTAATAGGAACAAAGCGATCGCAACTTCCCCACAACAATAAAAAAGATTTTTGGCATGAGCTCTTATCCAGTTTGTCCAGCAGCGCGGGAGCAGTAATTTGGAATGGTCTAAGGGACATTCCAATGCACATAGACCTTAGAGATGCAGATGCTGTAGGGCGCTGAGCAGGCTTGGCAATAATTTTTCTAAGTTGTTTGTATTTAAATATCTTCCCAAAATAAGCTGATTTCAATGAAATGTCTAAAATTTTTGTTCTAACAATAATAGGAAGAAATAAATCTATAGGAAGTAGGTAAATTACTAATTTAGTTATAGTTCTGAGAATAGATTTAAGCAATCTCGAATGAGTACTAACTGGTTGAGTCATTAATACTGGATCTGGAAGAGGAGCTGCAATAAAAGTTGTAATTAAATTAGGCTCATAAGCCTTTGCAGTTAGAGCAATTAAACTTCCTAGTGAATTAGCTATAAGAACAACCTTTTGAGAAGATTTAACTTGAATGACTTCCTTTAGGAACGAAATGAGTTGATCTGACCAAATCTTGTTATCAAGTGGTTGAAATTGTCGTAACCCAGGTTGTTCGGACATGCCAAATCCAACCAGATCAATCCCATATACGCAAAAACCCTCGTTAGCAAAGAAAGCAGCATTTCTTCTCCAATGAGCGCTATTAGCACCGAAACCATGTAGAAAAACAATTATGTTGTTAGATCTAAAACCAGAAACCTGCCAAAAATAACGAAGTCCATTCCAGTAGCTAAAATTTGGTTGACCCCAAAGCGGTTGGTCTGGCTTAACTGCAAAATCCATCAATCTCAATGGGTCTCGTTTGAACCCATTGGATCACAAATCGTTCTATAGATCTTTGAATTTTGTCGTTTGCATCGCAATTTGGCTCTCTGGGACTTAAATTCCTTCTGTAATTCACATATATGACAATGGCATCAGAAATTTTTGCTACAGCAGCAGTTTTCTGGATACTGATTCCTTTAGGGCTAGTAATGGGAGCTGTTCTCCTAAAGTTCCAAGGGGACTAATTCATTAAAAAGAAAAAACATGAAGTCGAACTGAAATGACGAAATCTATACAAGTTCTTGTAATAGGCGGAACAGGCACGTTAGGCAGACAAATCGCCAAAAGAGCCGCTGATGAAGGCTTTCAAGTCAGGTGTATGGTTAGGTCACCACGTAAAGCAGCTTTTTTACAAGAATGGGGCTGTGAACTTACACAAGGAGACCTTTTAAAACCTGAAGAGATCGAATATGCCCTAGAAGGAGTTGATGCTGTTATAGATGCAGCGACCGCGAGGCCAGACGATAGCAAAAGTGTTTATGAAATTGACTGGAATGGTAAATTAAACCTATACAGAGCATGCGATAAAAATGATGTTAAAAGAGTTATATTCCTATCGCTATTAGGTTCAGAAAATAACCGTGATGTGCCCCTTATGGATATAAAATATTGCACAGAACGTCTATTAATTGAATCTAATTTAGATTATACTATTTTACAGGGTGTAGCTTTTATGCAAGGGGTTATAGGACAATTTGCAATACCGATAATTGATAGTCAAACGGTTTGGATAAGCAGTAAGAGATCAGAAATAGCATATATGAATACACAAGATGTAGCCAAGTTTGCAGTCAGATCTCTTCAAGTACCAGAATCAATTAGAAAGGTATTTCCCATTGTCGGACCTAAGGGCTGGACAGCAGCTGAGGTAATCAAATTATGCGAAAGAGCAAGTGATAAGAAAGCAAAGGTGCTTCGTGTATCTCCTTTTTTAATTGAACTCACGCAAGCTTTAGTTTCTCTTTTTCAGCCGACATTAAGTGTAGCTGAACGACTCTCCTTTGCTAAGGTGACAAATGGAGATACAATTTTAAATTCACCAATGCAAGAAACATATAATACTTATGGGCTAAATCCAGATGAAACAACGAAATTAGAAGATTACATAAAAGAATATTATTCTATGATCATAAAGAGGCTAAGAGAAATGGAAGCGGATCTTGATATCGAAGCCAAAAAGAAGCTTCCATTCTGATTTCTTCAATAAAGACTGGCACGATCTATGGTTTGTTTGTACTATAAATCAGATTGCTTAACTTTAAAAAATGTCCTTAGTACAAATCAAAAACTTAAACAGACGCTTAGATAATCTGTCGAATGAGGCAGCTAAAGAACTAGATAAGTTATGCGGCCACTCACTTTGGAGAAACATTGGATTTGATGCAATTGATCGGTTAGATGACAATGAAAGAAGATCAACAGCAAATTACTATTATGGCCAATGGCAAACTGCAAAAGAGCTCCAAGAAGCTCTTGGCTGAATCCCAATAATTGTTTTAAGTTCTCCTACTTCTCACCTTTAATAATCGAGATGGTGGATCAAAACTTTTAGATTCATTCACGTTCAGTTATGTAGTAGGTCTGATTTCAATAAGGTTGATATAAATATGTTTTCTTAAATGCATAGCAAGTATTAGTTAACCCTCTAGAATATGTATTAAATATCGAAAAGTCTTCCCTAATGATTGAGACATCAGGTGTCATAGAGAAAGAGCAAGGAAATGGGTTTTACCTTGTAACTCTTGAACAACCAGCAGGTCATCAGTGTTTATGCCGAGCAGCTGGAAAATTAACTAAGTTTCGCATCAAACTTCTTGCTGGGGACAAGGTTCTTGTTGAGATAAGTCCATATGACCTAACAAGAGGACGCATAACCTACAGAGAAAGGAATGCTGGAGGAGGAGGAGGAAGGGCTGGGGGCAACAGGCCTGGTGGTCCAAGAAAGAGATAAATAGGTAAAAATCGCCATGAAGTTATCAAATAAAAACTAAACTTGAATTGATTATCAAATTTCCAAAGCTTCATCGATGTCGCTCTGTTGATCTATAAAACATGAATTGAACTCATTTGGAACTTTAAGAACAGAATCTTCAAGAATTTCTGGGTTTTCTCCAATAGTTAGTATCCACTCCTTGAATTCCTGAGTGATTGCATAGCTATCCTCATATCTCTCAATACTGTCAAGTAGGGCTAAGCGAGTTGAAGCCCAACAAGTAGAAACATTGACCCGTCTTTCAAGATAAGTGTCCATGATTTTTCCCCAATGCCGACCACATTGATTGGTAAGGGGTATAACTTGGGCGTTTTTGTTGGGAAAACAATATCTTTCTCTACAAAATGTCTTATCACTTCAAGAAACTTGGTAATTGAGCTGATCTAATCGAAATGAGCTCCCCTATAGTATTACCAATGGCTTTTAGGGGTAATTGAGGTCCTTTAAAACAAATTTGACGGTCAGAAACAGGGCAAATATCTTCATAATTTCTTCGTATTAAATAAGGGGGTGTAATTGACCATCCCTTAGCAAAATCTATAAGTAAAGGGTCAGCTGGGGCGAAAACGTATGAAGGGAACCTAGGGATAGGCTCTAATGAAGCTATATGAGAATTCACACGAACTGCGCGCGTGATGGCTTGAAGAAACCGTGATTTAGTTACGACAGTGGACATATATGCAATTACACGAATTCTTGGAGCATCAAATCCCTCACTACACATATCTACGCTAACGAGCCAGTCAGACTGACTTTGCTCAAAAGAGGAAAGTCTTGAACAAGAATCTCGGTCCTGAGAATGGACGAGATCAACACGACTGCCATCTTCACGAAGAAATTTCGCAATGGAAACAGCATGATCGATATCTTTTGCGATAACTAGTCCAGCAGCACGTTCATCTTTAGATCTAACCCTATCTAATTGTTTCTGAGCTCTTATTAAAAGGTTTATGGCAATCGTGCTGGGATCAGACAATTTAACTATTTGCCTTAAGTTCCTAGCACGCCATGTATCTCTCGATTCTGAGGACACCTTCGAGAATTGTGGGATTTGGGCTGAATCAATATGTTCAACAAGACCATCCAAAAAACGAAATTCTAATGGACGTATATCACCACTATTAATCAATTCATGTGATTGAACTGATAAATCAGGGTTGATTTCATAAAATAAATTCTTTTCTGTTTTAATAATAGTACTTTTTGCTGAGCAAAAAATTAGATTATCTGAGCGAAAAGGAGTGCCAGTAAGTCCTAATTTAAGAGAACAACTAGTTGTAGAAGAAACAAATGCGTTTCCCCATGAAGGATTTGCCTCGCCATCAGGACTAATACCTAAATGATGAGCTTCATCTGCTATTGCTAAGATCTTCTCTTGAGACCAATTCAAAAGTAAAGACTCTATTAGATGTATTTTTTTAGTTGCTGATTGATAGGTTATTACGAAACCATCAATGGATTGCAAGGATTGAGTATTGTTTTCAAACGAAGAAAAGTCAACGAGTTTAATATCAATTTTATTAGAAGAATCAATCCATTGTGCAGCAATAGAATTTCGATGACAAAAGACAATAAACTTGGATAGTTTGCCTTCATTTTTCATTGAATTAAAAGCCAATAATGCACCAAGCGTTTTTCCTGCCCCAGGTCCAGCGTGTACAAGGATATCTTGCTTACATGAAAAATCTGTAAGCTTTCGACGTAAAAGAGTTATTAGATGATTTTGCCAGTTTCTAGGAGTAATTCCTTTTTGGGAATTGACTCCAAAAATTTTGAAGGAAACTATAGTTAAAAAAGGAACTGTACATTTATAGCAAATATTAAGAAGAGTGGTAGTATAAAGCCCAGGAATTTTTAAACATAGAGTTATTTTTTGAAAAGCGACCTTATATGATAACTACCTTGGTAAAGCAATAATTGATATTTAAACTAAATAGATTCTGTATGATTTAGTAGAAGCTTTTCTACTTCATCCAATCCTTCTAGAGTAGCTTTCTGGGCCATTTCAAAGCTGCCATCAGCTTCATTCAAAAGTTCTGCTGCTACACGGTCTACAAGGGAAAGCTTTTGCTCTTCTAGCATTGCAATGATCTCATTTTCGATCAGTTTCCTTACTGCAGACAAACGGAGTGAATCAGCAGAAGCTTCAGCAAAAGTTCCTTCAATAAGTTCTTGAATAAATAAACGATGGACCTCGCTACTTCTCAGAAAACTTTCAGTAGCATTAATCATGCCTTCTACAAGAGTTGCATCAGGTTCTGAACCAGCTTTATCTAGTTTAAATTCCCAATCTAAATGTCTTTTCTGCCATCCAGAGGCATGAAGACTTGGCATTACAGTCTGAGAATAGGTATCGACAGACATCTCATATATACGCTCAGCTAGGCGTTCACACCACTCACGGCCATGCTTTTGAAGGTTGGATTGCATGGTTGTTCGATCAATAGCGTGGCCACCATGATGGCTGTGACATACGCCATTAGGACATTCAATTGCTGTAAGGGGCATTTAAAAATTGCTACGTAACTATTTCTTAGCTTAAAGATCATTTTTGAAAAGTCTTTTTGTTGAAATGTTCCTTTTTAGGCACCTGACCCCGTATTCTCTCGTTGGTTAGTCGTACTAAATCTTGCCAAGAATCCTAATCCAAAACGAATCAAAGCAAGGGGAGACAAGAGTCGCAGCTACTCCAGAATCCGCTAAGAAATTTATTTCAATAGGCTTTCAGGTTTCTATTGAAAAGGCTGCTGGTCAGAGTGCAGGGTTCGCTGACAGTGATTACAGAAATGTCGGATGTGAGGTTGAAGCTCCTAATGATAAAGGCGTATGGAGTAAAGCAGACCTGCTCTTATGCGTTAAATCTCCACAGATAAATCAATTATCTTTCCTTAAGCCTGCAGCTCTAATCGTAGGACTGTTAGAACCATATGGAAATGAACAATTGTCCAGAGCCTTAGAACAAGGAAAACTATCAGCTATTGCATTAGAACTGCTTCCAAGAATTAGTAGAGCTCAATCAGCAGATGCACTTTCTTCTCAAGCAAACATTGCCGGGTACAAATCGGTTCTTCTAGCTGCCAGTGCGCTAGATAGATATTTCCCAATGCTTATGACAGCAGCAGGGACAGTACAACCAGCAAAAGTTGTCGTGTTAGGTGCTGGAGTGGCAGGACTTCAAGCCATTGCAACAGCTAAGAGACTAGGTGCTGTTGTTTATGTTAGTGATATTCGAGAAGGAGTTAAAGAACAAATCGAATCTCTTGGGGCAAGATTTATACCGTTACCTGAAGTCAATGAAAGTCCCAAAGAAACTGGGGGATATGCAAAACAGGTGTCAGAAGAATTCCTAAAAGCACAAAGAAAACTACTAAGCGATCAACTTGCTGAAGCAGATGTGGCAATCTGTACTGCTCAAGTACCTGGTAGAAAAGCACCACGACTCATAAATGAGAGTATGCTCGATCGAATGCGTACAGGTTCTGTAGTGGTTGATTTAGCTGTCGCCCAGGGAGGAAATTGTGCAGAAACAAAAGCAGGAGAAACAATTGTCCGAAATGGTGTGAAACTAATAGGAGCAGCAGAACTTGCTTGTTCAGTTCCAAACCATGCAAGTTCACTCTATTCACGTAACCTACTTTCATTGATTCAACCTCTTTTGAAAGAAAAACAATTATTTCTCGATATCGATGATCAATTGATATCTGGTTGCCTAATTAGTTATGAAGGAAAACTTAGGTGCAATCAAGTCCTAACCGTTGAGGGTTCTAACTAATGTCTTTTCTTACTGAAGCTTTATGGGTCTTGTTACTAGGAAGTCTTTTAGGACTTGAGTTAATAGGAAAAGTACCTCCAACATTGCATACTCCTCTAATGAGCGGAGCGAATGCTATTTCAGGAATTACAATGCTTGCAGCGTTAACACTAATAATTAAATCTGGCGAAAACATTCATCTACTACTTATAGGTTCTGTAGCTCTAGGATTTGCATTATTTAATGTAATTGGTGGATTTCTAGTAACTGACCGAATGTTAGCGATGTTCAGCCGTAAATCCGATAGGAGGAGAAATAAAAACTAATGGACTTAATTCAAATTATCAAGTATGCAATAGACCTATTTGCTGTATTATTGCTTGCTCTTGGGATTAAAGGACTATCTAAGGTTAGCTCTGCTCGAGAAGCTAATAGACTAGCAGCTGTAGCAATGTTGATTGCTTTTGTTGGAGTACTAATTGATTCATTTAATACCTACGGAGTATCAAATCAATCTATAATATGGATAATAGTAGGATGTTTTGTAGGCTCTTTCTTAGGAATAATAACAGCAAGAAGAGTACCTATGACATCAATGCCAGAGACCGTTGCTTTGTTCAATGGTTGTGGAGGCATGTCTTCTTTACTAGTAGCTCTTGGTGTATCACTATTTCAGTATTCTGCAAACGGTACACAGACTTCTACAAACGTTGTTGAGAATATTTCAGTTCTAATTTCTATATTTGTTGGCTGTATAACCTTTACTGGATCTCTTGTAGCAATGGCAAAATTACAAGGTTTCCTTGAAACACCTAATTGGATGCAAAGCAAACTACGTCATGCAATAAATATTAGTTTTTCAATCACATCATTAGTTGCAGCTATTGATGTTTTAAACGGGACAAATGAAAGTATTTGGCTGTTAGTAATTGCTTCAAGTCTTATTGGCATTGGTGTAACTCTTCCAATTGGTGGAGCTGATATGCCAGTTGTAATTTCGTTGCTTAATAGTTACTCAGGTGTAGCAGCCGCTGCTGCTGGCTTTGTCGTTGGTAGTCAACTTCTAATAGTAGCTGGGGCAATGGTTGGAGCTGCTGGCTTAATTCTTACTCAAGTTATGTGTAAAGGAATGAACAGATCCCTAGTGTCTGTTCTCTTTGGAGGAGCAATTAGTGGTCAAACTGATTCAACAGATGCTCAAAACAATGAATATCTCAATATCACCAGCTGCAGTGTTGAAGAATGTGCTTTGACCCTAGAAGCAGCTGAACGAGTTGTAATAGTTCCAGGTTATGGTCTAGCTGTTGCACAAGCTCAACACACCTTGCGAGAAGTAACCAGAGTCTTGGAATCTGGGGGAATCAATGTTAGTTACGCAATTCACCCTGTAGCAGGGAGAATGCCAGGTCATATGAATGTACTACTAGCAGAGGCAGATATTCCCTATGAGCAATTAAAAGAAATGGATGAAATAAATCCTGAATTTGCAGCAACAGATGTAGTAATAGTCCTAGGTGCAAACGATGTTGTTAACCCTCAGGCCAAAAACGACAAATCATCCCCTTTATATGGAATGCCAGTATTGGATGTACAAGAAGCTAGAACTATTTTTGTTATCAAACGCGGAATGAGTTCTGGATATTCAGGTATTAAAAATGATCTTTTTGATCTATCTAACACGTCGATGGTATTTGGTGATGCTAAAAAAGTCCTAGGGGATTTATTAGTCGAACTTAAAGAATTAGGTGTTGCTACACGAAGATAATATAAAAGAAGACTTATTAAAGTCTTTTAAGATGAGTCCATTTAAGGAAAGATTTCCTTGGCATGGGGGTGACTTGCAAACATTAAGAGATACTTTCAAGCAAGAAGCAGAATCAAATACACCATTTGAGAAATTACTTATAAAAATACCAGAATTACCCGATAAGAGCTTTGCAGAAGGTGCATTACTTTGTATTCTAGAAAAACCGAGCAATCAATCCACATTAAAAGGAATAGTTATATTAATACACGGCCTTGGGGGCTCAACTAAAAGAAATGGACTAAGGCGTATGGGGAAAAGGCTTCTTGAGAATGGATTTGGAGTTCTTAAAGTTAATTTAAGAGGAGCTGGTGAAGGAAGAAGTCACGCAGGTGGTACTTACTCTGCAAATTGCTCTTCTGACCTAAAGCCTGTTATTGCGTTTGCTAGATCTTTATGTAAACAATTGAAGGGTGAATCTAACAGAATGCTAGAAATTCCTCTATTTGCTGCTGGAATCTCTTTAGGTGGCACAATCCTACTAAATGCATGTTTAGACAATAATTCAAAATCCAATACAAACCCATTACTAGATGGATTGGTCTGTACAAGTAGTCCTCTAGATTTGATAGAATGCAGTAGAAAGATAGAAACACATAGAAATTATATATATCAACATTGGCTATTGAAAAGATTAATTAAGCAGACATTAGATGACCCGTTCTTAAGGGATTCGTCAAATACTACTAGATCAAATGATCTTCACAAATTTGCAAATCGACTTAGAAGCATAAGGGAATTTGATAGCTTGGTAACAGCACCAAGGTGGTGTCATAAAAGTGTAGGTGAATACTACGAAAATGAATCCCCGATAACCAAAATTGAAAATGATTACATATCTCTTCCGCCTACATTATTTTTACAATCTTGCGATGACCCTTGGGTCCCTGTTAAGGCAACACAAAGGTTGCAACAAATAATTAGAGATAAGAAATTGACACATCTAAAAGTCTTAATTACTAATAAAGGAGGTCATAATGGCTTTCATGGTAAGAATGGTTGCTGGGGGGATTATCTAGTTTGCAATTGGCTAAATTCAATTAATAATTAATCAATCGATTTCAAAGGTGTCTTCCTTATTATCCATTCATTAACAGGCTGACCCTTCATAATATGCTTTTTAAAAATAATATCTAATTTTTCTGGTGTAATTGAACCGTACCAAATTCCGTCTGGCCAAATAAGAAGTATGGGACCTCCCTCACATACTCTCAAGCATTCGACTTTACTTCTTAAAACAATACCATTAGATTTTGAAGAATTTTCTAGATCGTAATCTCTAATTAATTTTTTAATTCTAATCCAAGAAGATTGTGAGTGTTTAATTATAGAACAATTACCTGAAGCACTCGCACCACAAAAAAGAAGATGTTTCTTTACAAGTACTGTCATGCTTTCACACTAGGATTAGGACAACGTCGAGTACCTCTACTGGTTAGTTCTAGAACAAATTGTCGAGCCCAATTATCGACCGAAAGTATATCTTCAAGATTCGGCTGTTTAATTAAATCCGACTTGTGTCTGTCACAGACAGACTCAATTACATAAGGTATATCTAAAAAATGAATCTTCTCTTCAAGGAATTGTGCTACTGCTTGTTCATTAGCTGCATTCATAACAGCTGGCATAGTTGCACCAGTTCTACCTGCTTCATAGGCAAGCTCCATACAAGGATATTTTTTGACGTCTGGCAAAGTGAATGTAAGAGTTCCTACGTCAGACAAATTCAAACGTTTCCATGGTGTTTCAAGGCGATTTGGCCAACTTAAACAATACAAAATTGGTAGCTTCATATCTGGCCAACCAAGTTGGCCAAGAACAGAAGAGTCAAAGAGTTCAACCATTGAATGAATAATGCTTTGAGGGTGTATAACAATTTCGATATTGTCGTAATCGAGTCCAAATAAATAATGTGCTTCTATAACTTCAAGTCCTTTATTCATAAGGGTTGCTGAATCAACTGTAATTTTTTTTCCCATACTCCAATTAGGATGAGTAGTAGCATCTGAAACTGTTGCTTCTTGTAGATCTTCCAACGACCAATCCCTAAATGCACCTCCAGATGCAGTCAATTGAATTCGTCGTAATCCTGGAGTGGGTACACCTGTTGAAAGACGAGCATTGTCAGCCCAAGGAGTTCCTTGTAAACATTGAAAAATAGCTGAATGTTCGGAATCAGCAGGAAGTAATCGACTACCAGTGCGTTTCAATTCAGGAAGGACTACTGGGCCTGCTGCTATGAGTGTTTCTTTATTTGCTAAGGCTAAGTCTTTTCCAGCCCTAATAGCAGCAAGAGTAGGAAGTAAGCCTGCACATCCAACAATCCCAGTGACTACAAGATCTGATGATTCCCATGAAGCAACAGTATTAAGGCCTTCAGATCCAGCAAACAATTCTGGGGAACATCTAGGCTTCTCATCTTGAGTTAAAGAATTTAAGCGATCCTTTAACTCTGGTAGTAATGTCTCATCTGCTAAAGCAACAGCTTCTGGTGAATAGCGCTTAATCTGGTCAACAAGTAGCTCTAGATTACTACCTGCTGTTAAGGCAACGACTTTGAATTGATTAGGTAATTCATCGACAATTTGCAGAGTTTGAGTGCCGATAGAACCGGTTGATCCCAGGATACTGATGGCCTTCACGCTGTCAGTTCAGTTGGTTCCAGTCTCCCATCACAAGGCATATGATCGTAATAATGTACAGATATTAAATATGCTCTTAAATATGCTTAGAAAAAATTCCGAAAAATGAAACACGAATACTGGGGATCTCGATTTGGATTTGTTCTTGCGGCAGCAGGGAGTGCTGTTGGGTTAGGGAATCTTTGGGGCTTTGCATATAGAGCCTCACAAGGAGGTGGCGCGGCATTCCTTCTGCTCTATATCACTATCGTCACACTCGTCTGCCTACCAGTTCTGGTTGCAGAAATGGTTTTAGGGAGGAGTACTGGAAGTAGTCCATTACTTGCTCCAGCAAAAGCTGCTGGTGATAGTTGGAAAGCTATGGGCTGGATCTTTGTAATAGCTTCCTGCGGAATTCTTTCCTTCTACGCGGTGTTGATGGGATGGACTGCTCATACTCTGCTTCATTCAATTGTTACTGGATTGCCGACTGATATGGGAGAGGCCGAAGCATTTTTCGGATCTGTCAGTACTGGAAAAAGTGTTTTATTAGGACAATTATTAAGCCTTGTCTTAACAGGAATCGTGGTATCAGCAGGAATAAGGAATGGAATAGAAAGACTTACAAAATGGTGTATGCCTCTCTTATTTCTAATACTTATTTTCTTGGCTATATGGGCAACAAGCCTACCAGGTGCGTTTGAAGGATATAAAACATTTCTACTTCGATGGGATGTAAATGAATTGATGAACCCAACGACTGTTAGGAATGCATTCACTCAAGCTTTTTTCTCAATAGGTACTGGAATTGGTTGTATATTAGCCTACTCAGCATATTTAACTAAAAAAAGTCAATTACCTAAAGAAGCATTTGCTGTAGTAGGGATGGATACATCAGTGGGACTATTAGCAGGCTTGGTTACATTTCCAGTTGTTATGAGTTTTGGACTTAAAGATATGATTAGCGAGTCTACAGTTGGCACACTTTTTATTTCACTACCAACAGGATTATCATCGCTAGGGTTAACTGGTAGATTAGTTGCAATTCTATTCTTCTTCCTGGCATATATAGCAGCACTTACCTCAGCAATTTCACTCTTGGAGGTTCCTGTATCGTCTTTAATTGAAAAGCTAGGCTGGAAAAGAAGAAAATCAGTTCTTGTTAGCTCTATAGTAATATTTATTTTCGGCATCCCAGCAGCAATTGATATAGAGTTTCTATCAACAATGGATGCAGTATTCGGCGGAGTATTATTAATCTTTGGTGGTTTATTAATAACTGTATTATTGGGTTGGGTTTCAAAGAGGACGTTTGATGAAGAGTTAATAGTTTCTAATACAAACAGATCAATTCAAAATGCCTTAAAATTTATGTTAAGGTGGGTTTCTCCACCTGTAATAGCATTTGGATTAATAATAAGTATAATTGATCTTTTATAAAAGGGTAAAGAAAGTCTTAGGAAACGTTTTAATTCGACAGTTTAACTTGAACCCAATCTGTCATTCCAGAAGGTTTATCTATTAAATCTATACCTAGCTTTCTCATCTCATTTCTAATTAAGTCGGCTTTTTCATAATCGCGATTTAATTTTGCCTTTTGGCGTTCAACAATAGCGGATTTTATCTTTTTCAACAATGCAGGACTAATATCAGATCTATTGGTAACTGGATCGTATTCATATTGAAGTCCCAAAACATTAGCAAGTTCAGTTAAAAGCTGCCATCTGGCATAAATAGAAGATATATCTAATGAATCATAATCGAGAGGTTCTTTTCTATAAATACGGTTAGCAATAGATCTTAGTGGTTTGGAAATATCAAAAAGAACTGCAAGAGACTCAGAAGTATTTAGATCGTCGTTCATAGAACGAATAAATTTATTTTTAAAAGTAGAGATATCTGTTTTATTACTTATATGAGATTTATTATTAAAAATATGTGAGTATTCAATACCCAAAGAAAGTGCTGAATTAAGTCTATTCCATGCAATAGAAGTAGCCTTGAGTGCTTCTTCAGTAAAGTCAATAGGTTTACGATAATGAGCTTGCAGTACAAAAAGTCGAAGAGTCATTGGTGAAATACCACTTGAAAGAAGAGATCTAATTGTTTTGAAATTTCCTAATGACTTACTCATCTTTTCTCCCTGAACGTTAACCATTCCGTTATGCAACCAATATCGAGCCAATTGATTTCCACTCAAGCATTCCGATTGGGCTATTTCATTTTCATGATGTGGGAATACGAGGTCTGAACCTCCTAAGTGGATATCTATAGAGTTGCCTAATTCTGATCTAACCATTGCAGAACATTCAATATGCCAACCTGGACGACCGTCACCCCATCTAGACGAAAAACTAGGTTCACCATCCTTAGCAGATTTCCATAAGGCAAAATCATATGGGTTTTTCTTTTTTAGATTATCTCGGATATAAGTACGCCCATCTGCGTTGGTAAGTTGATCAAGCAGATTTCGTCCACTTAATTTTCCATAACTGGAAAAAGAAGAAACATCAAAGTAGACATCTCCCTCTACAGAATATGCATGTCCATTATCCTCTAATTCAGATATGAAGTCTTTTATATCTCCTATTGATTCAGTCGCTCTAGGCATACTATCTGGTTTAAGAATACATAAAGACCTCATGTCCTTATGGAACTCTAAAATATTTCTCTCACTAACTTCTTGCATTGATGTACCTTCAAGTGAGGCTTTTTTTAAAATTTTGTCATCTATATCTGTAAAATTCTGAACAAATTTAACCTTATAGCCTGTAAAAATAAGATATCGCCTCAGAATGTCCCATACGATATAACTTCGAGCATGACCAAGATGGCAGAGGTCATATACAGTTACACCACAACAATATATACTTACAAAACCCTCTTTTAATGGGGTAAAGATCTCCTTCTTATTAGTTATTGTATTAGTCAAGTAAAGAACAGATTGTTCTGTATTCATTTGTAAATCATGATTGTTCATATTCTATATCTGTTATTTGGTATCCATCCAATTAGAACCAACTCCTGTTTCAACAAGAAGTGGTACTGACAACTTGACTGCATTTTCCATAGTGTTAATAACAACATGTTTAACTTGTTCCAATGCTTCAGGGTGAACTTCTAAAACGAGCTCGTCATGGACTTGAAGTAATAGCTTGGCTTCTAAAGAAGCCTCATGCAGATGCTGATCTAGTTTAACCATTGCAATTTTAATAATATCTGCACTAGAACCTTGAATAGGAGCATTTGCAGCTGCCCTTAGTTGCTGAGCTTCCATACCACCGCGCCTGGCGATATCTAAATCTATCTCATATGGATCTTTGCCTAAAAGCCTTCCAAGTCCGTTTGGGTCGAAGTTAAATGTTCGGCGTCGTCCCAATAAGGTTGATACGTATCCTTTAGAAAGAGCTAATCTTTCTTGTAGCTCTAGAAAAGAAAATATATCTTTATATCTTTCTTTATACCTTTTAAGAAAATCCTTGGCTTCCTGCAAACTAACACCTACTGACTTAGAAAATCTCTGGGGGCCCATTCCATAAATAACTCCAAAATTAATGGTTTTCCCTAAACGTCGTTCATCCTCGGTTACAGAATCCTTATCTAATAAAACCTTTGCAGTTAAAGAATGGACATCTTCGTTATTGAGAAAAGCATTTTTTAAAACTTCTTCACCTGACAAATGAGCTAAAATTCTAAGCTCTATCTGCGAGTAATCTGCACTGATTAAAAGCCAATCTTCTTTTGGGAGGAATGCCCTTCTAATGCGTTTACTGAATTGAGTTCTTATTGGGATATTTTGCAAATTTGGGTTACTACTACTAAGTCGACCAGTAGCAGTAACAGCTTGATTGAAATCTGTATGTAGTCGACCAGTCTCTTCTTCAACTAACTGAGGAAGAGCCTCAACATATGTACTAAGTAGCTTACTCAAAACCCTATGTTCTAAAATCAATGGAACCAAAGGATGATCTGATTCTAATCGTTCTAAGACAGAAGCATCTGTACTCCAGCCAGTCTTAGTACGTCTAGACTTCTTTCTATCTAAGCCAAGCTTATCGAATAGTAATTCACCTAATTGCTTTGGAGATGAAAGATTAAAGCTTACACCAGCTATTTCTGTTACTTGAGTTTTTAAGAGATTTAGATTATGCTTGAGTTCCTTAGAAAGATGACTTAAATAGTCGACATCTATACGGACACCAGTTGCCTCCATTCTGGCGAGAACAGATTCAAGAGGCTGCTCTACCTTTAATAAAAGATCCATCAACTCTGTTCCCATATCATCTAACTTAGATTTCAGTGTCTTGTATAACCTAAGTGTCAAATGTACATCCATTCCACAATATCTGCTTGCTTCTTCGATGGAAACCGATGCGAAAGTCATTCCTTTTGGAACTAATTTCTCAAAAGATAATGGTTGAATCTTATATTCTCTATTGGCCATCTCTTCTAAGCTATGCTTATCTCCTGAATCCCTTACATAATCTGCAAGAAGAGTATCCATAACCAAACCTTCTAAAGTAAGGCCATGTCTCATAAATATTAGTCTGTCATATTTTGCATTTTGCAGTACCTTTGGATAACTGGGGTCACTCAACCAAGGGCGAATAGAACTTAAAACAATCTCTAATTCAATTTGGTTATCTTCATATTGTGATGTAAGTTTCCGATGGGCAATAGGTATATAAGCTATTTGGTCTTGCTGATCACCCCATGCAAAACCCAAACCTACAAGTTCTGCTCGAAAGGGATTAATATGTGTAGTTTCAGTATCTAACGCAACAGGATTCAAAGGGTCTTTTAAAGAAGAAAGATGTTCAATTAATTGATTAAGCTGCAATTTATTTCTGATAATAGTTGGTTGAATATCTGGAACTGATCTTTGAAATCTACTCTTAGCATTAGAGTGTATGAAGTCATCAGAATTTTTCTTGGGTTGTGTTAAATTGCTGGCTTGAGGTTTATTTGATAAATAACCTCCTTTAGAGAAAGAATAAACAAAAGAAGGAACCTGAATTGAAAGACTTTTAAGTTCTAAATCATCTAGTCTATTTTTAAGTAATTCCCCATTGACAGTGCTTAGTCCCAAATCAACATTCGCGTGTATAGGTACATCAACATCTATTAAAGCAAGTTTACGGGATAGATATGCGTTGTCCTTGTTATTCTTTAGTTTATCTATAACAGCACCTTTAATTGCACCCTTTTTTGGATTGGTATCATCTGCAGTAAGCAAGGAAAGAGAAGTATAGACTCCATCTAGATCTCCATTTTCTTTTAAAAGATTAATCGCTGTTTTTGGCCCAATACCTTTTACCCCAGGTATATTGTCTGAACTGTCACCTGTTAGTGCTTTCATATCTACAACTTTGTCAGGTGGTACACCTAGTTTTGATGATACACCTGACTCATTAATAAGAATTGGACCTTTCTTGCCTGCATAGGGTCCACCACTCATATATAGAACTGCTATATCTAATTGATCATCTACTAACTGAAAAAGATCTCTGTCGCCAGAAAGTATTCGTACAATCCAACCTTGCTTAGCTGATAAATTAGCGAGGGTGCCTAGAACATCGTCTGCTTCGTAACCAGGCGCCTTAAAAATGGGGAGTGCAAGTTCATTTTGCAAGATCTCTTGGAGTTGATCCAAGTCTTGAAAAAAAATTTCAGGGGCTACATCTCTATTGGCCTTGTAATTTGGATCTGCAATATGTCGAAAGGTAGGTTCTGCGGTGTCAAAAGCTATTGCAACACCTTGAGGACTATGTGATTTACATATTTCTAATAAGGACTTCAAAAACCCATAAGTGACACTTGTAGGAAGTCCGTTACTTGTCATCAAGCCTCCTTCGCCTCCCTTGCTAAATGCATAAAAACTTCGAAAAGCCAGTGAATGACCGTCAACCAGCAGAAGTTTAGGTTTGACTTTAATCTCATTCATGAAAAAACAGAGAAGGATTATTGAGAGAAGTAGCTAACTTCTTTTCTTTTTAGCCCATGGTGGCATATCGATAAAAATCTTACTTCCTGGATTAACACCATTAATAATTATTGTCTGACTTCCACTACTAGTACCTAATTCCACAGGTTGAAATTTTGGTTGAAGTTTATCTCCGACAAGTAATACACCTGGAGTACCATTTTCTGTAACTATAGAAACCGTAGGGACTAAAGTACTTTCTTCAGTTTGACCAGTTTTAAACTCAACATCAGCTGTCATACCAATCCGAAGAAGTCGAGATTTCTCTAAGAATGAAAGTGTAACTTCGAATGATGTGACATTATCTTTTTTTTCTGCCCTTGGAGCAATCTCTACAACCTTTGCATCAAAACGTTTATCTGGAAATGCATCTACACGGATAACTGCTTTTTGACCAATTCTTATTCTGCCAATATCACTTTCTGGGACTTTAGCGGCAATCTCTAATCCCTGGGAGAGTTCAACTATAGAAGTACTTGTAGATCCAGCAGACGTAGAACTACGACTTGTTGGAGCTACAAATGATCCTGGTTCAGAATATCTGGAAGTAATAATGCCACCAAAAGGTGCTCTTATAAAAAGATCATCACCTTCAACTTCTCTTTGTTGAAGCCTTGCTTTACTTATAAGAAACCTATTCTGGTAATCATCTTTTTCTTCAGCACTTATTGCGCCCTCAGCGAAAAGTTGATTCCGACGCTCAAAAGCAGCCTTTTGAGTTTGGTAATCGGCCTTAATTTCGTCAAGACGATACATAAAGTCTCCCGCTTCCATTTTTGCCAATACCTGACCTTTAGTAACTTCTGCTCCTATATCAACAAAAATCTCTTCTAAAAGGCCTCTCTGTTCAGGACTTATATTTACACTTCGGACCGCTTGTAATTCACCACTTGCAGAGACTAATCCAGGAAGAGTACCTCTTTTAACTAAAACAGTATATAAAGACAGGTCATCTGAGGCTGAAACTCTTAGCTTATTCTTCAACAAAAAACCGCCAAAAGAAGTTAAAAATAAGGCTATTAGTATAGTCAAAAGAGATCTACCCTTTATTCTATGCCTAATTTTTTGAAGGAAAGTTGTCAACTTAACTTTGAAAAGGTAGGTAGTTAAGCTTCATGCCATTGCATAAAGACATTAACTTAAAAAGAACATTCCAACATATTAGCAAATAGATAGCTTCAAAGGCTAGTTAACATACTAGGATGAATTTATAGAGGGAGACAAAACTCACTGTGAAGCCTGTATACCCTTTGAAAACCTCTAGCATTTTTCTCTATGCTTAAAGCCGGAATCGTAGGATTGCCTAATGTTGGTAAGTCAACCCTATTCAATGCATTAGTCGCAAATGCGCAGGCCCAAGCTGCAAATTTCCCATTCTGTACAATTGAGCCTAATATTGGTAGTGTTTGTGTTCCAGATAAAAGATTAAATGAGCTTGCAAAATTGAATAATAGTCAGCAAGTAATTCCTGCTAGAGTTGAGTTTGTTGATATAGCCGGTTTGGTAAAGGGTGCCAGTAAAGGAGAAGGGCTCGGAAATAAGTTTTTGGCTAATATTCGGGAAGTAGACTCAATAGTACATGTAGTTCGCTGTTTTGAGAATGACGATATTATTCATGTATCAGGAAATATAAATCCTAAAAATGATATAGAAGTTATCAACCTAGAGTTAATACTATCAGACCTTAATCAAATTCAAAAAAGAAGAGAAAGGTTGAAGAAGCAAGCCAAAAACAATGAAATAGCTAAAAAAGAAGATGAAATACTATCTAAACTAGAATCGTCACTAAATAAAGGAATCTCAGCAAGGAGTGTTAGTTTAGACTCCGAAGAACTAATCCTAATAAAGCCTCTTGGTTTATTAAGTGGTAAACCTGTAATTTATGCAACCAACTTAAGCGAAAACGATTTAGCTGAAGGTAACAGATTCTCTGAAGAAGTATATGATATTGCTTCATCTGAGGGTTCACAAGTTGTAAAAATTTCAGCTCAAGTAGAGTCAGAGTTGGCAGAACTTGATAAAGAAGAGCGGAGTGATTATTTAAAGGGTATTGGAGTAAGCGAAGGAGGCCTAAAATCTCTTATTGCTGCAACATATAAATTACTTGGGTTAATGACCTACTTCACAAGTGGTGAGAAGGAGACAAGGGCTTGGACAATAAAAGCTGGCATGAAAGCACCAAATGCTGCTGGGGTCATACATACAGATTTCGAAAGAGGCTTCATAAGAGCCCAAACAATTAGTTATCAACAATTAATAGAAGCTGGATCTTTAGCAAATGCACGGAGCAAAGGATGGGTCAGAAGTGAAGGAAGAGAATATACAGTTAACGAAGGTGATGTAATGGAGTTCTTATTTAATGTATAGATACTCTTTTCCTAGCAATGGATATACTCTATTAATTACTTAAACTATTAAGGCTTAATTCTTCATCTTCCCACAATGAAATACCGTATTACTAGGCAAGATGGAGAAGAAGACAACTTCACGACTCAACAATTCGAAAACTATGAAGATGCTTATGAGTTATTAGAGGAGTTCTATGGGGATATCTGCTGTTCAGATGCTGATTATGATGACCGTCCTTATTACGAAATCGTTGAGGAGAAGGATTGATTCCTCTCTGATGTCTAAGGAAATCCTCTTCATTCAATATTGGTGGTTCAACTGAATTACTTCGCTAAAATAAGAGAAATTCTAAAGTTAGGAAATAAACTGGACAAGTTAAAGAAAGGGAACTCGATCATCTTGTTAGTTAAAATAATTGACACAATTTTTTCTTCTATCTGCTGACAGTTTAGTCAGCGCAAGGCTTCAAGCTCTTCCTTTATATCTCTAGCCAGTGCATTGTTGAACTTAATAACTTCGCCGGACATTCTGCATGCATCAATGATGCAAAGAATGAATATGACAATAGGTGGGATGATTAAAAACCATCCAATAGTTCCACACAAGGCATAGACAATCCCTTGTGTGTGGTCTTTTAGATAAAACTTGTGAGCTCCTAGTCCCCCAAGCAGTAAAGCCAGGACAATTCCCAGGCCAGAGGTTCTTTGTCGGGAAGTGAACTCTGATTGAAACTGGAGTTTCTCCTCACTCGTAAGGCCTTCGGTATAGGTTTTGAACAACATTGCGTTTGTAGGCATTTAGGTTTGCTCGACAGTGCACTATAACTTTATTTCTTAGCATGCCTATGAGGTGCCAGCTTAGCCATAGGGCGATATGTGCTATTCAGATGTTGATTGTGAAATCGTTGAATTAAAGGATTGATTGCTCATGAAATTATCCAATTTTGAGCGGAACGTAAAGGCTGTATCCTTTTCTCCTCCTTACACATCCACATATAAAAATTTAAAGTACAGTCAAAGAAGGAAGACTAAAAAGCTAAGTGATAGCCCTTACTGCTTAAAGCTAAACGGAGATTATTATTATTTTGTAATAAGAGTTCATTGGCTGAATTGATATCAAGATCTAAAAGATATACTAATAAGGATAATTTAAGAGAGCCATTACTCTTTTCAAGTAAGCTAAGACCAGTAGCTCTATCTATATCTGCCAAATCGGAAAGGATTCGAAGAGATCTATCAACTAATTTATTGTTTGATGCAGATACATCAATCATCTTATTTCCAAGAACTTTGCCTAGTTTTATCATTACAGAAGTTGAAATTATGTTTAGAGTCATTTTTGTTGCAGTTCCTGCTTTTAACCGAGTTGATCCAGTCAAAAGCTCGGGACCAGTTACCAATCTAATATCAACATCACATGAAATAGAAACTTGATCTGCAGGAACACAAGCGATTGCAATAGTAAGAGCATTAATATCTTTGGCATATTCAAGTGCAGTTATAACGTAAGGGGTTGTACCTCCAGCCGTAATACCTATAAGACAGTCTTTGCTAGAGAATTGTCTGCGTTTAAGGTCTTGAATCCCTTGATCATGCTTATCCTCAATGCCTTCTGAACTCCTTGTTAAGGAATTATTCCCACCAGCTATTATTGCTTGTACCAAATCCGGATCTGTACAAAATGTAGGGGGACACTCAGCTGCATCCAGAACGCCTAATCGACCTGATGTTCCAGCTCCTAAATAAAATAATCTACCACCATTCTTAAGTCGGCTAGTAATTAAATCAATTGAGTTAGAAATTGAGTCAATAGAACCTTCTACAGCTTTTTGTGGCAGCTTATCCTCCTCATTAAAGAGGCTTACAATAGATTTAGTGTTTAATAGATCTAAAGAAATACTTCTAGGGTTTGAAGTTTCAGTTGTAAGAAAACCCCTATCCGAAGAGTCAATAAATTTAGGATTGTGCATAATGGAATACAGCTATCAAAGAAGATCCTCAAGATTCTTCCGAATTTTTTCTAACGAATCGATATCTGATTTGTCGTTATAAGATTCTGAGTTAGTTAATTCAAAAGAGTCTTCTTGCCAATTTGATACGTCTTTATTCAATTCAGGAGGTACCAACATAAGCTTTTCATGATCGGATTGCGGGACAAATCCCTTTTGAACAAAACATGCTTCATATCCAGCCTCATTGCAAAAAGATTCCACTTCAGATCTATCAAGTGTTTCTATTGTTGGAATAGGAAAGTCCTGAGCTTCAAGAAGCAAAGAGTATCTTTCTGCATCATCACGATTTTCAAACATTAAAACAACAGTTTTTCCACTAATCTCAAGGGAATGTATTCCCTCAGTATCCTTTCCTGAATCATAGAGAAGAACGTTAACTCTCATTATCGAACAAAAAGAATAACTCCATGATTAAGTAAGATATTAAACACAATTAATCTGTTTTATAGGAAAGTTCTTGAATACGTTCATATAAGGCCCTCTCAGATTCATCCAATTGTGATGGGACAACAATAACAATTTCTACTAATTGGTCTCCTTTCCTTCCGTCTAGTTCGAGGCCTCTACCTCTTAACCTCAACAAACGACCACTAGAGGAGCCAGGAGGCACTTGAAGAGTAACAATGCCATTTATTGTAGGCACCTCAACTGCGCAACCAAGTACTGCGTCTTGAGGGAAAAGTTCAAGCCTGTAAAGAACTCTAAGACCATCAACCCTCAAACCATCTTCTGTCTGAACACGAAGTTGAAGGAAATGATCCCTTCCTCCAACAGCTACACCGGCAAGCCGTAGTCTCCAACCATCCCCTGCCAGTGGGGGAGTGTTTACTTCAACAACTGTTCCATCCTCCAGTTCAATTTGAACAGGAGTACCATATAAGGCCTGTTCTGGCGTAAGAACAACTAAGGATTCTAGATCTTCTAAAGCTTTTACAGGTGGTGGGGATGGTGAAGAAGGAGTAGGACAGGTAATTTCTTCAGGAGAAGAAATTACTTCGTCAAAATGTTCTTCTATATCAACTTCATTATAGGAATGATCTAAATTACCCTCCTCAAAAACGGTATTAAAATATTCTTCAAAGTCAGGAAATCCGTTCTCAAAAGGATCTTGAACAGTATTAGATTGGTAATTATTAGTATCCTCCCAGAAAGACCTCTTGCGAGGATCACTTAAAACGGCGTAAGCCTCATTTACAAGCTTGAATCTTTCTTCTGCATTTTTATCATTAATATTTAAATCAGGATGCCATCTCCTTGCTTCTCTTCTAAAAGCAATTTTAAGTTTATCTGAATCACTGGTTGGGAGTATGCCCAACAATGACCAATAATCAGGCTTACCTGTAGATGTCATTATCCCAAGGATCTAATCCTCTTTGACCATAATTATCCTTATTTCTGTAATAACGATCGGATGAATTCCAAGGGTCATCTTCATCCCAAAAATCATCAGAAAATAATTCATCTTTCAAAGAACCAAAAGTATTTTTAATTCCTTGAAGAGGACTTGAATCGTTTTTTCGTTCGGCTGCAAGGCGCCTATTTAAACCAAATAGCGCCTCTTGAAGAGAAGCGACCCCAAGTTCAATATCTTGTAAATCATCTTGATCTAAAAATTCCTGAAGATCTCGTAACGCGATTTCGACAGCCCTTTGTTGACGTTCTGCTCCATACGGACCAAGCTCGAGTGAAGCATCCCTTAAACGACGTTCAGCCTGAGAAATAAGTGTTAAAGCACTGTTATATCTATCTATAGAAGCACGTTTTATTCTGTCTTCACCAGCCTTTGCTTCTGCTTCAGCTATTAAGGCCTGGAGTTCATCTTCGTTGAGATTTGATCCACCTTGAATACTTACGGATTGCTTACGACCAGTTGTACGATCCGTAGCACTTACTTCTAAAAGACCATTAGCATCTATATCAAAAGCGACTTGAACTTGAGGAACACCTCTAGGGGCAGGGGGTATCCCAGACAAACGAAATTTACCTAAAGATTTGTTATCTCCAGCAAGTTGTCTTTCACCTTGCCAAACATGAATTTCTACAGAAGATTGATTTGATTCAGAAGTGCTAAAAACGTCAGATTGTCTAACAGGTATGGAGGTATTCCTAGGTATCAATACCTTCATCAAGCCTCCAACTGTTTCTAAACCTAATGAAAGTGGAGTCACATCATTAAGCATTAAATCTCTTAATTCACCAGTAATAATTCCTGCTTGAACAGCAGCACCTATAGCTACAACCTCATCAGGGTTTACAGATTGACAAGGCTCTTTAGGAACAATTGTCCTTACAAGCTGTTGAACCATTGGCATTCTTGTACCCCCTCCGACTAAAACAATGTCATCAATATCATCTGCCAACCAACCAGAATCACTTAAGGCATTTTCAACAGGAAGTAAAAGCCTATCTAATAGATCGGAACATAATGACTCAAAGGTGGGTCGATCAATTGTGGTTTCTATATGTAAAGGGCCTTCTTTGCTTGTAGAGATAAAAGGTAGAGAAATAGGTGTACTCAAAACTCCTGATAATTCTTGTTTGGCTTTTTCAGCAGCCTCAAATAATCGCTGAAGAGCTTGCCGATCACGCCTTAAATCAATTCCATTCTGCTTTTTAAAATCATTTGCGAGCCAATCGACGATCCTTTGATCAAAGTCATTGCCTCCCAGTTGAGTATCACCACAAGTAGCCTTCACATCAAAAACACCATTTGCAATTCTCATTAGAGATACATCAAAAGTACCTCCTCCTAGATCGAAAACAAGAACTCTTCTGATAGAGCTTCTATCAAAACCATATGCAAGTGCAGCTGCAGTGGGTTCATTTAAAATACGCTCTACTTTGATTCCTGCTAGTCGCCCAGCATCCCTAGTAGCTTGGCGCTGAGCATCATTAAAATAGGCAGGCACAGTAATTACAGCTGCTTCTACTGGTTCACCTAGATAAGTCTCTGCATCATCAACCAATTTCCTGAGGATAGAAGCCACCAATTCTTCTACTGCATATTCCCTCTCAGTAGAAGGACAAGTAATTCGAATATTACCTTGAGAATTTGCCCGCACAGAATAAGAGACAGAAAGACTT
>CACPJY010000005.1 GCA_902634405.1 uncultured Synechococcaceae cyanobacterium | reverse complement strand
AAACACTATTGGGTAACAAGCAAGACGATGCAAGTTCTTCGTCGGAGGCCTACTGAGCAATATGGAGAAGATCAACACCAAAATGAATTCAATGTCCAGCCTCAAGTAGTTCCATCTTGGCTGCAAGACTGGCTTGAGAATCGTGGCGGCTACTTAATCGGGAATATCAGAACTGGTAGACCTGACTTCCGTTTCTACAGCCTTGGCAATTCTTTAGCGTGCATGTTTGGAGTATTAACTGCTCCCCAACAAAGAGCTTTATTTCGTCTTGTTCTTCACAACAGGCACCATCTAATGGCTCAAATGCCAATGCGTTTATGTCATCCTCCTATGGATGGAGCCGAGTGGCAGAACAAAACAGGGTCTGATCCAAAAAACTGGCCTTGGAGTTATCACAATGGAGGCCATTGGCCTAGTCTGCTCTGGTTTTTTGGTGCCTCAATACTTATGCATGAAAAAAGATATCCTCATGCTGATGTATTACTCATGGGGAATATGAGAGCTTTGTTAGAAGAGTGTTATTGGAGTCAGTTAAACCAACTACCAAAACAAAAATGGGCTGAATACTTTGACGGGCCAACTGGTACTTGGGTTGGCCAACAGTCAAGAACTTACCAAACTTGGACAATTGTAGGCTTCCTTATTCTGCATCACCTATTAAGAGTAAATCCAGATGATGTTTTTATGCTTGATCTTGAGGGATTAATGCCAAAGGCAGAATAATTACTTTAAAAGAGTCCTAAAGTTAGAGATTTATCAATTGGCAAAGTAGCCCCAACGCCTAAATAGATTGCAAAAAATGTCCCAAAAAGGAATGCCGACATAGCTATTGGCCGCCTAAAAGGGTTCTGGAATTTATTGACATTTTCTATAAAGGGAATCAGCATCAAGCCTAAAGGGACAAGAGTTTGTAGGGTGATCCCTAGTAGTTTATTAGGAACTACACGTAAAATTTGGAAAACTGGATATAAATACCACTCAGGGAGAATTTCAAGAGGAGTTGCAAATGGATCTGCCTTGTCTCCAAGCATTGCAGGATCAAGTACTGCAAGTCCAACTACACAAGCTATTGTTCCAAGTATAACTACTGGAAAGATATAAAGAAGATCATTAGGCCATGCAGGCTCACCATAATAGTTATGCCCCATTCCCTTGGCTAATTTTTCTCTAAGCTTTGGGTCTGAGAGATCAGGTTTCTTAAGGATATGCATAATTTAAATCCAGAAGGAAGAAAGTGGAAATTGAGTGAATTAGGAGATAAGAACAAATATCACAATGGTCCTGAAATACCTTGTTTCCTAATCATTAGGAAGTGCATCAACATGAAAACTGCTAGCAACCATGGCAAAACAAAAGTATGAAGGCTATAAAAGCGGGTCAAGGTTGGCTGTCCAACACTCTCACCACCACGGAGAAGTTCAACCATAAAGTCTCCAACTACAGGAATTGCAGCAGGTACACCAGAAACAATCTTGACAGCCCAATAACCAACTTGATCCCATGGCAGAGAGTATCCGGTTACACCAAATGAGACTGTAATTACAGCCATGATTACACCGGTAACCCAAGTCAATTCCCTAGGTCGCTTAAACCCGCCTGTGAGATAAACACGAAAAACATGAAGAATCAGCATCAAGACCATCATCGAAGCACTCCAACGATGAACAGATCTGATAAGCCATCCAAAACTTACGTCTGTCATCAAATAGCTCACGGAGCTGTATGCTTCGGCGACAGTGGGCTTGTAATAGAAGGTCATTGCAAACCCAGTTGCAAACTGGATCAAAAAACAGACCAGTGTTATGCCTCCAAGGCAATAAAAGATGTTTACATGAGGTGGGACGTATTTAGATGTGACGTCGTCGGCTATGTCCTGGATTTCAAGCCGTTCTTGAAACCAGTCATACACAGGTGACGAGTTTGCCATGCATTTGTTGACTTTGATACCAAGAGTCTACTGAACATGCTCCACAGACCCCGCTAACCATCAAGCCAATGTCGCAGACTCTCAACAGAAGGTCACAACTTTTCAGACGAGCTCTTCATGTGCTTTGTTGCCTAATTCTCTGTGCTGGACTGGCTGTTCCAAGTGTCCTGGCACTCACAGACACGCAGCAATTAGTCTTAGAAAGTTGGAGTTTGGTAAACCAGGGATATCTCAATCCTGCAAGATTTGAAGAAATTCAATGGAGAAAATTACGAAAACAAGCCCTAGAAAAACCTATTACCGATAGCGAAGAAGCATATAAAGCAATTGAAGAAATGCTCCTTCCTCTTGGAGATCCATACACGAGGCTTCTAAGACCTGAAGACTATGCAGCAATGAAAGCAAGCAACCTTGGGAGTGAAATAAATGGTGTTGGACTCCAACTAGGAGCTCGTTCTGAAGATGGGGAAATAGTAGTAATTGCTCCTTTAGAAGGTTCTCCTGCAGCAGATTCTGGAATTGTCAGCGGTACCAAGCTAATAAGCGTAAATGGTGAATCACCAAAAATCCTTGGTCTTGAAGCTACTGCTGCAAGACTTAGAGGCCCAACAGGATCGCAAGTTTTAATTCAACTAGAACCCCCCAATGGATCTTCCCAAGAAATAACCTTAGAGAGAAGAAGTGTTGACCTTAGGCCAGTGAGAACACGCAGATTAAGAAATGGAGCACACACACTTGGTTATTTAAGGATCACACAATTCAGCGAAGGGGTCCCTGCTCAAGTAGTAGAAGCTCTTGAAGATCTATCAATCAAAGGTATAGAAGGGCTGGTTCTTGATTTAAGAAATAATTCTGGGGGCTTAGTAAGCTCTGGGCTTGCGGTAGCAGATTGCTTTTTAAGTGAATCAACAATCGTGGAAACGCGCAATCGTGAGGGAATAAAAGATGCCATCCCTGCAAGCAATGAAACTCTTTACGACGGACCAATGGTGACCCTAGTAAATGGCGGTAGTGCAAGTGCCTCAGAAATACTAGCTGGAGCATTAAGGGACAATGAGAGATCTCAACTCCTAGGTGCAAAAACTTTTGGGAAAGGGCTCATACAATCACTCTCGACTCTTAGTGATGGAAGTGGCCTTGCAGTAACCGTGGCTAGTTACGTCACCCCTTTGGGGAAAGACATCCAAAATTACGGGATAGAACCTGACCGCAAGCTGGATGATCCAGAACCTATAAATCCTGGTAGCGAAGAGGATCGTTGGCTTAATGATGCCGAATTATTTTTAGGAGCAAATCTAGATAAACAAAATATTGAAACCACTCCTTTTAAAGAAAACATTCAATCTCAAGATCTTCCACTGATTGAAACCAAATAATGACAAGAAGGACTTATCACGATCCTCTTCACCGTGGAATAAGCCTAGACCCCAGCAATCAATCAGAAGAATTGGTTATTAAGTTAATTGATACTGAGCCCTTTCAAAGACTCAGGCGCATTCGTCAGCTAGGACCTGCTTTTCTTACTTTTCACGGTGCAGAGTCTAGTCGCTTCACTCATTCACTAGGAGTCTTTCATATAGCTCGGATGGCCTTAGATAGCTTAATTCAAGTGAATAAAAGTCTGGGCAAAGAGAGAGGAGTTTTATATGGTGCAGCATTACTTCATGATCTAGGGCATGGTCCTCTAAGCCATACTTCAGAAGAGATGTACGGCTTAAATCATGAAAGATGGTCAGCTAAATTAATTCGTGAATATTCTCCAATCAAAGAAATACTAGAATCATATGAAATTGGGACCTCCGAAAAAGTTGCAGATATCCTCGAAAAAAAACAGAATTCAAGCCGTCCAATTAACTCTCTTATCAGCAGTCAACTTGATTGTGATCGACTCGACTATCTAATGCGTGATAGTTACAGTACTGGTACTCAATATGGCCAATTAGATCTGGAAAGAATTCTATCAGCATTAACAATTGCACCAGATGAAGGTATTGCCATTAATCCAAAAGGATTAATGGCTGTTGAACATTATTTAATAGTTAGAAACCTTATGTACAGAAGTGTTTATAATCATAAGGTTAATGAAGTTTGCAACTGGTTACTTCAAAAGATAATATTAACAGCTAGAGAAATGGGTCCAAAATATATCTGGGCTGATTCTATTATCTCAAAATGGCTTTGGGATGCTTCAGAAATGACTAATGAAACCTTTCTAGCCAATGATGATTTAAGAACGGGTTATCATCTGTTGAGGTGGAAAGAGGAAGGTCCCAAAGAACTATCCATGCTATGCAAAAGATTTATCAACCGTCACCTTCTTAAAGGCATAAACATAAGCAATCTAAAACAGACGCAGCAATTAGAAGCTCTAGCATTGGCAAGAAAACTAGCAGAACGTGAAGGGCAAAACCCTGATCTATGTTGTGGGTTAAGTCAAAGAAATCTGCGAGGATATACCCCATACAAAAGTGGCCTTCGTCTATGGGATGGAATAAACCTAAAGGCACTTGAACAAGTGTCTCCTCTAGTGGCCTCTCTCACTACCAAAGAAGGTTCTTCTTTATTAATTCATCCAAAAGAAATCCATCAAGAACTGAAAAACAGAATCACTGAACTAGACATTAGTTCTAGGTTCATTTAAAACATCTCTAGGTGAATGCCATCTAACAATCAAGCCAAGATTCAAAGACTTTCTCTTACCTGCTCGCGCGAAACCGATTGGCGACAAACAATCCCCAATCAAATCAACACTTTCTCTCCAGGTTTATTAGAAGTAGATTGCAAAGACTGGCGGCTTGGCTGTTCAGAAATTAAACGATTAACAGCTATTCTTCAAAGAGGAGGGTTGAAAATATGTCGACTTTATTCAACCATCCCAGAAACAATTGTTAGTGCTAGTGCATTAGGGCATCAAACACATTTAACTCTTGAAAACCAAAATTTTCTGGCCAATGAATCTGAAGCTATCGGATCACATATAACTCAAACTCCTCCAAAATTAATTTTCCATGAGGGGACTCTTAGATCAGGAGATCATCTAACTGCAGAAGGTGACCTACTTGTATTAGGCAATGTTAATCCTGGAGCACGTGTCTCCGCTGGAGGGGATGTCCTTGTATGGGGGAGACTGCTAGGTATTGCACATGCAGGCGCCGAAGGGGATTTAAAATCAAAAATCGCAGCCCTTCAACTAAGGCCCCTTCAGTTAAGGATTGCAGACAAAGTAGCTAGAGGTCCTGAGGAGACCCCAGAAGAAGGATTAGCAGAAGAAGCTCGCATTGAAAAAGGGAGAATTTTAATTTCACCAGCCAAGACATCTGCTTTATCTGCTTTCAAAAGGGGCTCCGAACCCTAAAAAACGCTTTTTCAAATCAACTTGCTCAATTCAGAAAAATGATTCATTTGTAAGAAATATCAGATTTCAATTCGATTTTTGTTGAATTGATTTTGGAACAATTCACAAAAGCCAACTACAATTCGCCCACCTCCAAATGGCAAGTGTCGCCTAAAACAAGAATCATCCTCATCTGCTCAGGCAAGGGGGGAGTCGGCAAGACAACCCTTACTGCAAATCTTGGCATTGCCCTTGCCAGGAAGGGAGCCAGCACCGTTGTTCTTGATGCAGACTTCGGCCTCCGAAATCTAGATCTCTTACTGGGACTAGAAAATCGAATCGTTTATACGGCTCAAGAAGTACTAGAAGAAAGTTGCCGACTAGAGCAAGCACTTGTTAAACACAAACAAGAGCCAAACCTAGCCCTCTTGCCTGCAGGGAATCCTAGAATGCTTGAGTGGCTCAAGCCTGATGACATGCAACGCATAGTCTCAATGCTCACTAAAGAATTTGACTATGTGTTGATCGACTGTCCTGCTGGAGTTGAAGACGGCTTCAAGAATGCAGTTTCCGCAGCAGAAGAGGCAATAGTGATAACTACCCCTGAAGTTTCTGCTGTTCGTGATGCCGATAGAGTTATTGGACTACTCAATACAAATGGGGTCAAACCCATTCAATTAGTCCTTAATCGAGTCCGCCCTAAAATGATCATCTCTCAGGAGATGCTTTCCGTAGATGATGTGAAAGACATCCTTGCCCTCCCATTACTAGGGTTAGTTCTTGAAGATGAACAAGTAATAGTGAGCACAAATCGCGGAGAGCCACTCACTTTAAGCGGAACCAATTCTCCAGCAGCTAGATGTTATTCAAATATAGCCTGCCGTCTTGAAGGAGAAGAAGTCCCTCTAATAGATCCTGCCAAGGAAGGGAAAGGTCTTCGAGACAGGTTCAGACGCCTAATGCAAACTAAGATTTTCTGATTCAATGACACTGCGAGACATCCTAAACAAATTAATGGGGCGACAACAGTCCAGCGCTACAACAGCAAGAGAGCGACTGCAGTTGGTTGTTGCCCATGATAGAAGTGATTTAAGTCCCGAACTCTTCGACCAAATGAGAAAAGAAATCTTTGATGTGGTCGCTAAGTATGTAGAAATTGACTTTGACGAAGGTGATGTCAGCCTTGAGACAGAAGATCGAATGACTGCACTTGTTGCAAACTTGCCAATTAAACGTCCAAGGCCAATTGAAAAGGCTACAAATAAATAACGATAATCACTCGACTTGATATTGTTGGTTCAAAGACCAAGAGGTACAACGGATTAGTTAAGCTACAAAAAAATCATTGCCGGCTTAGCTCAGTGGTAGAGCAGCGCTTTTGTAAAGCGAAGGTCATCGGTTCAAATCCGTTAGCCGGCTTTTAATTTTTGGAAAGAAAAGCTATCTCTTTTATATGGTTTGCAAAATTCAAGAGACAAATCTGAGCTAGAAATAAATTCATATGTTTTTTAGTTTGGAAGGCTTAATTTTGGAGTACTTATTGGTTAAAATCAATTTTTTGTTTTCCTGCTAAAAGCCAAATCACCAGTAATGACAATAGAATCAACAGCCAGTCAAAATCAAAGAAGGGAGTAGTAAAAACTATCAATGGCTTAAACAGCCACTGAAAAGAAGCTTGTAAAATAAAAATCAATCCTATAAGCCAAAACATACGCTTAAAAAGATTCCTTGGACTAAGGAAGTTCTTCCTTAAGTCTAAAAATAAGTTATAACAGTTTAACCCCTTAACCACAATCATAGTGCTTCTAAAGCAACTGCCCCCTCTCTAAGGACCTTCCATGAGCCCTGTTTCTGCCAAGATAAAACAGTACTTGGCAACCCAGAAGAAGGGGGCCATGGTACAGGGCCTAAAATGGGGAGAGCAGGGAATGTCTTGCTGGCTTGCTCTAACGAAAGAGAGGGCGGCAATCCAGAAACATTTGCACTAGTAGTAGCAATTGGCCCAGTTTGCTTCAAAAAGGCAATCGACATATGACAATTAGGGATACGCATACCCAGCGAATCTGAGTCATGATTAAGTAAATTAAGCATTTCGCCTGAAGTAGGTAGTACAAGAGTCAAAGCCCCAGGCCAATATTTCCTTGACATCTCCCATGCGTCTTCTAATGCAGCAGGTAAAACCGATCTAAACAACACATCTGGATTTGCTCCCATCAAAATAAGAGGCTTTGTTAAAGGTCTTTTTTTTATTCTCCAAAGCTTGTGAGCATGTTTTACAGACGAAATTAATGCTGGCAAAGTATCTGTTGGCATAAGGCCTGCTGAACCAAGTTGAAGCTTCTTGGCCAGCACGTTCGGATCAAAAACCCTTGACTTATAGAATTCCATAATTCAAGTCCTCATATTTCCAGGGTGTCTTCCAAGAGCAAATCTTCGAGTTCCACTCAAATCACATTCAAATTCAACATCTTTTAATCCTTCATTTTCCATCAATTCCATTACTAATTCACTTTGATCATGATGATGCTCAACCAAAATCCACCCCCCCTCGCACAAAGTCCCTAAGCAACCAGAAATAACATTTCGACACGATTCCAGGCCATCTGAACCACCATATAAAGCTAAATGAGGCTCATGATTCAGGACTTCAGGCCCAAGAGACTTAAAGGTAGCAAGAGGAATATAAGGAGGATTTGCAATAACGAGTGACAATGACCCCCATAGCGGTTTTAGTGGCTCCCACCAATTCCCTAAATAGCTTTTCCAGATTGCATTTGGGGCAAGGTTCCGCAAATTCCTTTCAGCCACTAAAAGCGCATCTTGACTACAATCAACTACATGACCTCTCCATTTGGGCAAAGCTCTACACAGAGCAACAGCTAAAGCTCCTGACCCTGTTCCTAAATCAGCCCAGTCTCCCACAGCTTTGCCATCAATTCTTTCCATTGCAAAATCAACTAATAGCTCTGTTTCTTGTCGAGGAATCAATACAGAAGGATTTACCTCAAGCTCAAAATCCCTCCATGGACAGATATTTAGTAAATATTGAAGTGGTGTGTAATCTTCTAAATGCTTATCCCAAATTGTAGAAAGTTCTTCAAGAGAACAATTAATTCTTACTAATTTAGAAGAGTCTATAAGAAGCTTTTGCAAAGAACTCCATCTCAATCCTGCATGCAAATCGAGGAGCCAATCCAAATCTACAGCTTGACCACCTTTGGCTAATTGATTACGCCTCCAAGCCAATAATTCGTTAGAGAGAAGCGTTACAGAACTCATTAAAATAAAAAGAAAAATCAAACTCTGACCAGTCTTAGATTCTATAGGCTTTTAAAAGGGCCTTTTTGTAAATCCAAAAATATCTCTTTCCACTTGTCAGGAGGTCTTTTCAAAACTCTTCTTCCTGATGCAGCCATCTGAATTAAAACCAATTGAACGGAAGCCTCTGCTGCGACCTCTCCTTTAGCAGTCAAAATCTTTGTATACCAAGGCCATCTCACACCCTTCTTGGGTAGAGCCCAACTTTTTAAAACGATTTCCTCTCCATGGATAATTGTTTTTAGATAATTTATTTCTAAATTGACTACTGGTAATTCAAACCCTTCACTGCTTAGTTCTTTATAAAGCAGGTTGCAACATGCCAGAGCATCTATTCTAGCTTCTTCAAGCCATGCCAAATAAGCCCCGTGCCAAGCAACCCCAGCATGATCAGTGTGCTGGGGTAAAACCCTTTTTGAGATAATCCATGGAGGGTTATTTAATAATAGTGGTTCCATAAACCCAGCTTCCTTTAATAGTTCTCATCTTAATATCTTCCTTCCAAAGATAATATAATCACAATTATTGATCGCAAGGATCTTCTAAACTTAGATACAAGAGAAATTCTTATACTGTGAATATGTAATTTTAAAAGCACTAAAACACAAATATATAATAAATAGTTTTAATGAATTTAGGCAATTGAACAAAGAGATCCCTTAAGTGAATCAATCACTCAATGTGAACTGAGGAAATTACCAACTTCTAAAAATAATGCTTCTAGAAGTTATCGTCCAAGCTTGCCTTTTGCTTGCTCAGAGCTGAAGCTCGAGTTGTCACCTCTATTGGTAGCGATATAAAGACCGATTAGGAAGATCGTTGGGATTCCAACGAAAAGAAGGTTGATGATAAAGCCGAAATTGGTGGTTTCCATATCTGTGATGGTTACTAGGAGAAGGTATCACCGTTAGGAGCCCTAAAACTGAAATTGTCAGCGCTCGTCATCGGCTTTAGCAGAATACGCTCTAGGAGCAAATTGAACAAGCGATTGAAAAGGCTTGAAATCGCTTGCAAAAACTCATTAAGGCAACTCAGCATCTATTGCTGCCTTGATTAGAGCCCTTGAATTAGGCAATGCAACTTGGGGGCGTGTTAACACTATTACTGATGACTTAACCAAGGTCTGGCATGCAAGGCGCCAATTATTAGGCCTTCTTTTCAATTTTTCGATCTCTACTGCCGTTGGTGGCGACAGTGCCTCAGAAGAATTGTCCCCAAGTATTCCAACAAAACAAGTAATGCATTGGCCACATCCTCTGCAATTACCAAGATTTCCTTTGAGACCATAAAGTTCCAGCCCCTCTCGAAGTGCAACCTGACGAAGATTGGCGCCTGAAGAGCATTTCACATCTCTCCCTTCCCTTACAAAACGAATGGTTGGCATGAAAATGACACGAGTTAGTAACCATTCTGCAGGTTGGCATTGCGATTTGTGACCACATGCATTTTTAGAAATTTTGCGTAAATCCTTGTGTTCTCCCATGAACACAGCGAGCTGCGAGTTTGTACATCATCACTAGACGTTGCAGATAAGCAAAAGAAGTCGCTTTCATCAAGCTGGAACCATTACCATCGATCAGTCTGGCTGCATAAGCAGCTTTGTTCCACGAACCTGACCAATGGGATTGCCCTGGTATCGGGTGCACAGCGTCGTACTAAACGACCCCGGTCGACTTCTGGCCGTGCACCTCATGCATACAGCTTTGTTAGCCGGCTGGGCCGGCTCAATGCTCTTATATGAACTGGCCATCTTCGATCCTTCAGATCCAGTCCTGAATCCAATGTGGCGCCAGGGCATGTATGTCATGCCGATGACTGCCCGACTAGGAGTAACAGGCAGCTGGGCTGGCTGGGATGTAACCGGTGCCACCGGTATAGACCCTGGCTTTTGGAGCTTCGAAGGTGTTGCTGCAGCACATATCGTTTTTAGCGGGCTTCTAATGCTCGCTGCTATATGGCACTGGACCTACTGGGATCTTGAACTCTGGGAAGATTCCCGTACCGGTGAAGCCGCTCTTGACTTACCAAGAATTTTTGGAATCCATTTAACTCTTGCAGGAACAGCCTGCTTTGGATTCGGTCTTGGACATTGTGCAGGGGTTGGCATTTGGGTTTCCGACCCTTATGCCCTTACTGGCCATATAGAACCTGTCTCCCCTGCTTGGGGTAATGACGGTTTTAACCCTTTTAGCCCTGGTGGCATAGTCGCCAATCACATCGGAGCCGGTCTACTTGGAATTGTCGGTGGACACTTCCATATCTTCAACCGACCTGGTGAAAGGCTTTATAGGTTAATAAGAATGGGAAGCCTTGAAGGTGCACTTGCAAGTGCCCTTGCAGCAGTTCACTTTGCAGGTGTCGTCGTTGCCGCAACAATGTGGTACGGCACAGCAAGTACGCCTGTTGAACTGTTTGGTCCCACCCGTTTCCAATGGGATTCTGGGTACTTCAAAACAGAAATCAACCGACGCGTTGATGAAGCTATAAGCAATGGAGCGACTAAATCCGCTGCATATGCCTCAATACCAGAAAAACTTGCTTTCTACGATTACGTAGGAAATAGCCCTGCGAAGGGTGGACTTTTCCGTCCAGGTGCAATGGTTAATGGCGACGGTCTTCCTACAGGATGGCAGGGTCATATCTCATTCACCGATAAAGAAGGGAATGATTTAGAAGTCAGAAGAATTCCTAACTTCTTCGAGAACTTCCCAGTCATTCTTGAAGACCAAGATGGAAATGTAAAAGCAGACATACCGTTCAGACGTGCTGAAGCCAAGTACTCCTTCGAGCAAGTTGGGGTGTCAGCAACCATTTATGGTGGTGATCTGGATGGCCAAACTTTTGATGATCCAGCTGTTGTAAAACGACTTGCACGTAAAGCTCAGCTAGGTGAATCTTTCAAGTTTGATCGAGATCGTTACAAGTCAGACGGTACTTTCAGGAGCAGTCCACGAACTTGGTTCGCCTTCTCCCACCTCTGCTTTGGATTGCTTTACATCTTTGGTCACTGGTGGCACGCCTCCAGAGCCCTTTATCCAGATACCTTTAGCGGTATTGACCCAGATTTGGGAGATCAGGTGGAGTTCGGTCTTTTCCAAAAACTTGGAGACCCTTCCACACGCCGTATCCCCGGTCGTGGTGTACCAGGAAGCGCTTAAAACACGTTTCCTATAGTTGTTCACACCATCAACTGATAGCCCTTACCGAGAATCCAGATGGAAGCTTTCTCTTACGTACTCATCCTCACACTGGCACTTGGCACCTTGTTCTTCGCAGTAGCCTTTAGAGACCCTCCGAAGACCTAACAAGCACCAAATTGCCTTATAGAAAAAAAGCCTCCTGCTTGCAGGGGGCTTTTTTTCTATAAGGCAAAAGCTACTTTACAAAAAAATATTTATCCAAAAATCAACTATTAAAAAGCCTTGTAGACTAACAATCAAAAATTAAATTAGATAAAGACTTCTCATATCACAAATCAATGTATAAAGTTAGTTAAGATCTTTGAACTTTTTGGGCATGCAGTGCCCCTCTTGTCAAAACACAGATAGTCGAGTGCTCGAGTCCAGAGCGGCTGACGGGGGTAAGACTGTGCGCAGGCGACGTGAATGCCTAAATTGTGAATTCCGATTTACCACTTATGAAAGAGTTGAAACTGCTCCAATAACGGTCTTGAAAAGAAATGGCAGTAGAGAGATTTTCAATCCTTCTAAACTTTTAAATGGACTGAATAGGGCCAGTCAAAAAACAAATCTAGGCCAAGCAAAAATAGAAATGATGGTCAACGAGATTGAATCTAATCTTCAACAAAGAAATCTAAAAGAAGTTACTAGTCTAGAGATAGGGGAAATGGTTCTTAAACACCTCAAAAAAGTAAACGAGGTTGCGTACGTAAGGTTTGCTTCTGTTTACAGTCAATTCCATGGTGTTGACGACTTTGTCAAAACACTTGAGAGCATGAATTCAGGTAAAGAACAACTAGCTCCAGTCGGCTAAACAAGTCAGGCATTTCTGTAGAGTGTTACATCAACTCAATTTAGTCGGCGGGCTAAAAGAGTTTGTTCATACTGCCCAAGGCAGACCGCCATCTAAAAATCTCTGTGACTACCTCCGATCAAGTTAAAGACAACCCTGTCGAAACGAATACAAGCGAAACAATTCCAGCCAATACCAATGAAGTAGCAGAAGACAACTTAGATATTCCAGAAGAGGTGCCGGCTGCGGATGACCCAAATAGCCGACCAATTAAAAAAGATTCTGATGGGGTGGGCTTTACTATCGATGAATTCGCTTCACTTCTTAGTAAATATGACTATAACTTTAAGCCTGGAGATATTGTAAACGGCACCGTATTTGCTCTTGAACAAAAAGGAGCAATGATTGATATTGGTGCAAAAACAGCGGCATTTATGCCGATGCAAGAAGTTTCTATAAATAGGGTTGAAGGGCTGAGTGATGTTCTTCAACCATCAGAAATTCGTGAATTCTTCATCATGAGTGAGGAGAATGAGGATGGACAATTGTCACTATCAATCCGACGAATTGAATATCAAAGGGCTTGGGAACGAGTACGTCAATTGCAAAAAGAAGATGCAACTATTTATTCAGAAGTCTTTGCCACCAATAGAGGTGGTGCACTTGTAAGGGTCGAAGGCTTAAGAGGTTTTATTCCCGGATCACATATAAGTACCCGCAAAGCAAAAGAAGAATTAGTAGCAGATTTCCTACCTCTTAAATTTCTTGAAGTAGATGAAGAACGAAATAGATTGGTTCTAAGCCATAGGAGAGCTCTTGTAGAAAGGAAAATGAACCGACTTGAGGTTGGTGAAGTTGTTATAGGAACTGTTCGGGGCATAAAGCCATATGGTGCCTTCATTGACATTGGAGGAGTAAGTGGCCTCCTTCATATCTCAGAAATAAGTCATGAACATATAGAGACACCTCATTCAGTTCTCAACGTTAATGATCAAATGAAAGTAATGATTATTGACTTAGACGCAGAAAGAGGAAGAATTTCTCTATCGACAAAAGCTCTAGAGCCTGAGCCAGGTGACATGCTTACTGACCCTCAAAAAGTCTTTGACAAGGCAGAAGAAATGGCTGCTCGCTACAAGCAAATGCTTCTAGAGCAAGCTGAAGAAGGTGACGAACCCCCTGCTGTAATGATGATTTGATCGAATATTTCTTAATCCCTAATGCCACAACTACTACTAAGTGGTATTCCTATAGTGGAATGCAAGGGTGTCCTGTTTGATAAGGATGGCACCCTTGTTAATAGTGAGAGTTACTTAGTTCGTTTAGCAGAATTAAGAATTCAAGAATCAATTAAGCGGTTTAGAGAAAAAGGTTCTTCTCTTAGCAGAATAGAAAGATTAGATATCCAACTTTCTAATTCCTATGGAATAACTTCTAAAAGTGTTAACCCAAATGGGGTGCTTGCAATAGGTGCTCGACATGAAAATCTTATTGTGACAGCTGCTATCTTTTCCCTTTTTGGTGAGAGTTGGCCTACTTCTTACTCTCTTGCTTCTGAAATTTTTTCAGCTGTTGACCGACTCATGTCAAGAGATCCGAATCAAGGAGAATGGAGAAAACTTCTCCCTGGATCATTAAGACTTTTAAAAGAGTTGGGCCAAAAAGGTGTTACCTGCGGATTGATTAGTAATGACAGCAGGTCAGGTATTCAAGACTTCATCGAAAAAAACCTACTAGGTGGAATTTTTAAAGCTTCATGGAGTGCCGAAGATCATCCCCGAAAACCCGACCCAAATTCCGTGCAAGGACTTTGTAAGAAACTCGGTTTATCCCCTCATGAATGTGCACTTGTTGGAGATTCGGAAACTGATCTTCAAATGGCACGAAAAGCAAAAGTCGGTGTAACCATAGGCTACAAATCTGGATGGCAGTTATCACCTAATTTATTTTCACATCAATATCTAATAGATCACTGGGATGAGCTAACAGTCAAAAGCACATCTAAAGTCATCAACAATATCTAAAGGTCATGAGTAGCTACGTTTTCACATCAGAGTCGGTCACAGAAGGTCATCCTGACAAAATTTGCGACCAGGTCAGTGACGCCATCTTGGATGCCTTGTTAATGCAGGATCCAACCAGCAGGGTTGCCTGTGAGACAGTCGTTAATACAGGTCTTTGCTTAATCACTGGCGAAGTTACTTCGTCAGCACAAGTAGATTTCATCAAGTTAGTAAGAAATGTCCTGAGCGATATTGGTTATAACAATGCAATGGCTGGTGGTTTTGATGCCAATAGCTGTGCAGTACTGGTTGCACTTGACCAACAATCTCCTGATATAGCTAAAGGAGTCGATCAAGCAGAAGACTATTCAGGCGATCCTCTTGATAATGTTGGCGCAGGGGATCAGGGCATCATGTTTGGTTTTGCCTGCGATGAAACGCCTGAATTAATGCCTTTGCCTATTAGTCTGGCCCATCGATTAGCAAGGCGGCTCTCAGAAATAAGGCACAATGGAAAATTAAACTATCTTTTACCTGACGGGAAAACCCAAGTAAGCGTTCTTTATGAAAATGACCAGCCAATTGCAATAGATACAATCTTAATTTCCACTCAACACACAGCAGAGATCAATGGGGTTTCATCAGAAGAAAAAGTAAGAGAAATAATCACAAAAGATCTCTGGACAAATGTAGTTGAACCCGCCACTGCTGATCTGTCGTTAAAACCCAACCCTAAAACGACAAAGTTTCTAGTTAATCCAACAGGGAAATTTGTTGTTGGAGGTCCTCAAGGAGACGCTGGCTTAACAGGAAGAAAGATCATCGTTGATACTTATGGGGGATATGCACGTCATGGAGGAGGAGCTTTTTCAGGTAAAGACCCTACAAAAGTCGATCGCTCCGCTGCCTATGCTGCTCGATTTGTAGCAAAGTCACTTGTTGCGGCTGGTCTTGCAAAAAAAGTAGAGGTACAACTCAGTTATGCAATTGGAGTATCAAAACCTGTTTCAATATTAGTAGAGTCTTTTGGCACAGGTGTACTAGGTAATGCAGATCTAACGGATTTAGTTCATAAACACTTTGATCTTAGGCCTGGAGCAATCATTGAACAATTTGGCCTTCGTGAACTCCCTAAAAATCGTAAAGGTTCCTTTTATCAAAAAACTGCAGCTTACGGGCACTTTGGGCGCCAAGATCTTGATCTCCCATGGGAAAATGTAAAGAAAAAAGCTGAGGAGATTAAACTAAAAAGTTAAGGCTTTACTTTTCCATTTACTTTCTTAACTATTAAGTGTTTTTCTTAAACAAAAATACTGACAATATGTTTATGGTCAGATTTAAACTATCAATCTTGTCAACTCAGCACTAAGATATATGATTTAAAGGTAAAAGCCCTTTGGAACTATGTCTGTAGACCCATTAGATCAAGAAGTAAGCGAACGAATATGTCTTCATATGAATGAAGATCACTCGGGAAGTCTAAAGAAATATGCCCAGTATTACGGTTCTATAGAGAAGCCTCAGAATGCAAAAATGTTATCTATAGACCCCTACAAAATGACACTTGATGTAGACAACACAATCATAGAAATACCTTTTGACCATACCCTTATTAATAGTGAAGATGCCCACAAAACTCTTGTAAAGATGCTTCGTTCTCAACCAGGTGAAGCCAACTAGCTATGCATTTCCTGAAAACTCTCATCTAATCACTTATAAAGAGATCTGAACTAAGCAAATGGTTCGTTCGCTCTACAGGCGAGATGTCAAGAGCTACTTTCATTAGAGACCAGTGGTAACACCATTGAACTAATATTCATTTGTAATGCATTCACCATGCCGGGATAGCTCAGTTGGTAGAGCAGGCGACTGAAAATCGCCGTGTCCCCAGTTCAAATCTGGGTCCTGGCATAGCAATCACCCAATCTCAGGGGCCAAAAAACAAAACGAAATCGTGTCATTCTCAAGCTCTAGTCAAGCCAGTAGCCAGATCTTCAACAATGCAGATAGCTTTGCAATGGCCTTTGATGAAGCATGGAAGGGAATAGAGCAAAAGAATGAAAATATCAATCTAAGCACTGCAAACAAGCTATTAATCGCCCTTGAAAAAGTAAAAGAGCATCCTTTCCTAATTGAAAGCCCTTCAGAGGCTATGGACGTAGCCAACTTCAGGATTCGACTATTAAAACTTTCATAGATACTTACGCTGAAAGCAAAGGCATCTGTTCATCATCTGGGTAGTCGCAACCTTGTTCAGCTGATTCTTTAAAGTGACTGAGATATTCCTCTTCTTCATTCAGATTAGGGGACGCGTCTTTTGATTGAAGAATTTGCTGCGAATCATCTGTTTTAATTGGTTCAGCTTCAGTGCCCATAGAATTCTCATCTTCACCACTTGAAGGTGGATCAATTGAAGAGGCCTTCAATGGAATTTGATTTAATAATCCCTGCAAATGAACGACTCTCGCCTCACTATTCTGCAACAATTGATTAGTTAATAGAGAATCCTTACTTCTAAAACCTGCAGATTCCTTTTCCAGCTTTAAAAGCTTCTCTTCAAGCTCTAAGACTCGCAGTGTAATAATTTCACTTAGTTCACTTAAGGCTGAAAGCTGCTTACTAACCAAACTCTCAAAAGATCTTGATTGGCTGTTAACATCCATCCCCATTAACCCCTTAAAGTTTCTTTTACGATAGTATCGAGACCTGGCAGGCTGTCCATCTCAGATTAGTTAACAACGCATGATTGATCACATGATTTTTGTGACAATGGGATACCTTAATAAAAATAACTAGTTGCATATGCCCTCTCAAGGTTTACCTCCATTTGCATTAGCCAGGCTGAGTCTTTTTCAGGGATGTCTTGGCTGTCTTGCGGTCATTTTCGCAGGAATGCTTAACAGAGTAATGATCTCTGAATTGGCTTTTCCAGCCCTTTTAGTTGGGGGAGGTCTAGCGTTTGAACAGTTAATGGCCCCATCCAGGGTCATCTTTGGAAATATTTCAGATAGATGGCCAATTAATCGACAGAGAAGGACTCCTTATATATGGATTGGTTCAGCTTGCTTTTGCCTAATGGCAACTCTATCAATACCAATTATTTTCATAACTGAGAATGCCTTAAGTGAAGGGTCAGGAATCGAAATAATTGTCTCTGCAATCGCACTTTGCACTTTATTTGCCATTTATGGACTGGCAATTTCATTAGCAACCACGCCCTATCTGGCATTAGTAATTGATCTAACAACTGAACAAGAACGTCCTAGAGCAGTAGGCGTAATTTGGGCGATGCTCACAGTTGGAATAGTAATTGGGGCAATTGCTATTTCGACCACAATGACCGGCATAGATGGAGTCACAGACCCCGCAATACTTCAACCTGAACTTCAAAAATTTATGTTAAGGGTCTCTCTAATCGTCTTTAGCATTTCTATTTTCTCCTGTTGGGGAATAGAGCCTAAAGAGAAGGGACTTGATTCAACCCAAACAAAAGCCAATGAGACTGTTGGGCTGAAAAGTTCTTGGAAATTAATTAAGTCAAGTCCCCAAATATCTGTCTTCTTTGGCTTCTTGATTCTCTATACACTTGGCCTTTTTCTGCAAGATCCAATTCTTGAAAGTTACGGTGCCGAAGTGTTTGGCCTGCCCATTTCTAGGACTACTCTTTTGAATGCATACTGGGGTGTGGGAACTCTTTTTGGACTGTTAATCGCAGGGATTTGGATCACTCCTCGCCTAGGGAAACTTTCAACAGCTCGAATGGGTTGCTGGATGATTATATGCTCGCTGATACTTCTAGTTTTGACTGGAATAAGTAAGGACCAAAATACTCTTTTCCTCGTCATGGGGCTCTTTGGTCTTTCAGCGGGTATAGGTACAAATAGTGCTCTTTCTTTAATGCTTGATTTAACTTTGCCAGAAGTTGCAGGAACATTTGTGGGCATATGGGGGTTGGCTCAAGCACTTTCAAGAGCGATGGGGAAAGTGTTTGGGGGTGGCCTTCTTGACATCGGGAGATTATTAAGTGGGCCAAACAATCCTTTACCTGCCTTTGCTTTCGTTTTTGGGCTTGAAACCCTTCTTATGGTACTTGCAATTGTTGTACTTAATAAAGTCAATATCAATCGTTTCAAAGAGGATACCTCTACAAATATACAGACTATCCTCCTAGAGGATTTAGACTCTTGATTTATGATCGATTAACTAAATTAACAGGTAAAGTAACATTATGGCCACATTAAGTAACAAGAGTATGCTTACATTGTTTACCAATGCAGGGAAGACTAGTGAATTAATTTTTGACTCGGAGAATTCAAAGTTCAAAATTGATCTTAACAAAGAAAATCTTGAACTTTGGTATGAGACATATAGTAAATTTAATCAACCTTGTAATCTTCTATTAGCCTGTGAAAATAACAAAGTTGAATTAATGTCAACCAAATTAACATGGGTGGTCGGTTCAGCCATCAGGCCTGCAAATCCACAAGGTGCTTTAGAAGTCAGAAATCTACTTTATTCACTAGGTATTTCTGAAGGCCTATTGGAAACAGTCCAAGCAAACTGCCCTGGCATCGGACAGGATTTTATTTGGGCCTTTTACCTTGAAAGACATGGCTGGCTTGCAAGCTCTCCAATTTTGGACGATATTCAAAGAGATTTTTTTCTTACAAGATCATTCTGAATTGAGTTATGTAATAAGCGTCAAAATTTGACTTGATTAGCCATCACAATGAAAGAGTGATTTTGATCCCTTTAGATTCTGGCAATTGCTAAATACCTCCAAAAGTCCTAAGGATCTCCTCAGTAAGTTTTCACGTCCCAATCAATCATGTCCTACGTTCCTTTTCGAGCATTAAGCTTTGGAGCATTAAGCTTAAATCAAGATCCTGTTTCTTATTCCAAGTCAAGAGTGGCAGGTAGCGCACTCATAAACTATTCCCTCAGCTCTAAAGCAGGATGCATGCCAGGACAGCCAGAGATCTTCATTAGTAATTCGAGAAGCATCCCTGAACTATCTACTCCGATACAAAAAAATCAATTCACCCAAGCTTTCCAAAGAGAAAGCTGCGCAAGTTCGAAAATTCCAATTGGCCCTAGAGACTTCATGACTTGTCCATATGGATTTACATTTGACAAATTTCCCCCTAACGATGATGAGACGTTTAAAGTTGCATTAAGCGCAGCTTATAGGCAGATATTCGGGAATTTTAATCTTATGGAAAGTGAGCGGCCAATTGACTCCGAGAGAAGACTGCGTAATGGAGATATAAATATTAGGGAATTCATAAGGCAACTAAGCAGGTCAGAATTCTATCGGGCCCACTTCTACGAAGTAGTCAATCAGCAAAGATCAATTGAACTTAACTTTAAACATTTCTTAGGGAGACCACCTATAAGTCAATCAGAACTTCTCTTACATATTCAACTTATGCATGAAGAAGGTCTTTATTCCCATATAGATTGCCTAATTGACTCTGCCGAATACCAAGAAGTCTTTGGAGAAGACGTTATTCCATATATTCGATGCTGGGACTCACCATGTGGAATGACAGCATCCAGCTTCAATAACATTGCAGAACTTACAAGATCATTTGCTACTAGCGATAACGCAATACACAAAAGAAAAACAACGGCTGATGCTCCTTCAGGGAAAAGTCAGCTTTTGAATGGTCTATACGGACAAATAGATAGAATTAAAATTCCCTTCCAAGCTCAGTTCAAGCAAAATGCACATAAACAACAGCTATAGGTGACGAGATGAATCGATCAAAATCTGGCCTCGCAACCTAGCAGAGTTTCTAGCCTCTACTAGCCTCTACAAGAAATACCTAAGCCAATCAAACCAACCTCTTCCATGCCACAATTCCGCCCATCTTCTAACGAAAAGCCTGGCGACCAGTCTTCTTTAACGCCCTCTGGCAAGAAAGTCCCAATGGCAATGTCAATGATGGTCGATTCAATGGTGCGAATGATTCAAAAAGCAAAAGAAGACATAGAACTGGCTGATCAACGTGCAAGAGAGGATGTAGAAAAAATAGACCGGAGAGCCAGAGAAGATGTAGAGAGAATTGACCGGAAAGCCAGAGAAGACTTAGAAAGATTCCGATCTCCAACGTCCCTTGATGAAAATTGAACAGTTTTTGATAAGAAGTGAAGGAACATGGCTTTCAATGAGAAGTAGTCATTCGCTAGCCTTCCAAAAGTTTGAAGAAGTTATTAGTGAGATAAATATCAAACTACTCTCTAAAGACGATGAGGAATTGAAAGAACTACTCAGACAAAGTTCTTACTCAGACTCAGAAATACAAATTCCCTTTAAAGTTGAATGGGAATCTAAAAGCAATTGGAGATCAGACAATGAATCAGATACAACTTCAGGATCAAGCATTTTGGTACCAATTTCATTATCAGATAAAAGTGGCTTACTTCTAAGAAGCGCTGGCTATACGGAAAAGGAGAGAGGTGTATCTAACTTCGAGTTTCTTTCTGATAATACTTTTATAATTAAGACAGAATACGAGTTTTCCAATGCAGAAGAGAGAATATGGTTCCTTACAGACAATGTAAGATGTCGATCATCTGTTATCAAGAGCTTTGAAGGGAAAGGAATAATACAAACATCATTTGCTTCCGAGATTAAAAAAATTAAATAAAAACAGATATTAAGCAATGGTTGAACTGTCAATTATAAAATTTGCAAAGATACTCGCATCGCATTACAGCAATAAAAAGCAAGCACAAGAAAACCCTAAACTTTTTGCTCACATAAATATTTATTTTCAACCACTGCCATGGGAATTATGCAATGGGCCATTTTTCTATTCTGAGCAGAGTTACGACTATGCTCCATGGAGCCCATACAGGCAGTCAGCTGTTAAATTAATAAGGCAAGAGAATATATTTATAACCGAGAATTATTCGATAGAAGACTCAATAAGATTTGCTGGTGGGGGGTTCTATCCTTTACTATTAAAAGAACTAAGAAGCAATAATCTAAAGCTTAAAAAAGGTTGTTCAATGTACTTTAAAGAAATTAATAATGGCAAATATTTCGGAAGCATAGAGCCTGGGAACAAGTGTTACATAAATCGAGGGCAAGAAAATACATATTTAAAAAGCGAAGTTTCACTAGACAATAAAAGCTGGTCAAGCCTGGACAGAGGCTATAGCACTCAAACAAATAAACAAGTATGGGGATCGCAAAATGGGCGCTTAGTGTTTTCAAGAGTAAAGGATCTAAGTGAAACAATCACCAACAATTGGTTACATAAAACTTGTTAATACTTTAATCAATTTTTTTCAAAATATGCGTTGCCTTTGCTGTAACAAAGCGATTTTCATCATTAATACATTTCAGAATAGATTTCCTAAAATTTAAAGCATTACCTTGTGAATACTGTGCATCAACAGCCATAAGCGCTGCATACCTTGATACCCAATATGGGGTTTTACTGGGGTCTACCCAGGTATCAATATTTTCAATTAGGTTGTTCAAGCTAAAATGAGATAATGTCAGAATAGCTGCAGGCCTAAACTTCATATAATGAGGCCAACTATCATTTAAAGCGGAAAAGGTGAATTCTTGAATTTCCAGAAAATCATTAATTTGAATCTCATAAAAGGATCTGAATAAATGGATCAAGAAGTAAATAGCACCATAGTCTCTCTTAGCCCTCCCTAAACAATTTAAAATTAATGGCAAAGTGTCTCTTAAAGCTCTTCTTTTTAATGTTTTAAATGCCCAGTAGCAATGGCTAAAATCTGTAGAGAATAATTGATCTATCAAAAACTCAATCGAGGGTTTAGTTTCATATTGATGCAAACTATCTAAATCTTCTGGATCATCTCTAATAATTGCATCTAAAGCTGAAAACAAATCAGAATTATGAAATTGGATAAGGTCATCCGGCCATAAATCACTTAAAGCCCTTATCCTAAATGATGGGGCCACAGGGGTCCTTAAAACGGCACTTAGCAAATCAAATTGGCCACTATCTATAACATCTTGAACTGCACAGTGTCGATTATTTTGATTTGGATCTTTTAAGTGATTTTTCAACTCTTCTGCTGAAATTAATTTCCCTGTAAGTTTAGAGATGGCAGCAATAGAGGCACCTCTAACCAAGGAAGAAGTGGAGTTGTTCTCGGCAAAAGTATTAATCTTACTCAAAGAGGATTTAACTCCTAGGCTGGCAAGAACTTGAATTAAAATCCTTTGGTTTTGTTTTGGATCATCCAAAAGAGAAATCATCTTTTGATGTAGTTTTTTCTCTTTGCAACCAAGTTCTTTTAATGCCCATGCAGCATTTTCAACAAGATAGGGATCAGAGCTTTGTAGACATTTGCCTATTATTGGCATAGCTCTAATGCAACCAAGGCGCGCCAAGACATCAACTGCTTTTCTCCGTGCAATCAAAAGCGCTCTATCCTTTACAGGTTTTCTTAAAAGACCGAGTAATGCTTCCTCGGTTCTTCTGCCTGGGTATTTAACCAAATGGGAAACAGCTTTGTAATAATCACTCTCAAGTTCGAGCTGAGATCTGGGAGTATTCAAAATCTGTAATGCCTCTTCTTGACTCAAAGAAGGCAAGTTGTCAAAAGGGCTTCTTTGCACTTGAAATAAAAGAAAAGATTTTCAAGTAATGACATTAATTAATAGCAACATTCTAAATCAATTTCTATTTATTTCATCAAATCATTGCCTAAACAAAAGAGAATATTGCTACTTTAGTAAAACATGAGTTATTTTATTAACCTATCTATATATCTACCTAAAGAGAATTGCCAAGCAAACCATCAAAGAAATCTGTTTGGGAGGAGAAAATACTAACGGAGGAGGAAGCCGAGGAATTAGCTGACGACTTAAGAAGAAGGGTGCATAGTGGTCAACCAATCAAGAACGGCAAAGATGACATTGAAATAATGGTCGCCGGACTCGGAGACAGTAGAGGCTTATTAAGAAGAACCTTTGCGGAATACCTCGGTAAATTAGGCACATCTGCACTCCCAGCACTGCACTGGGCATTACTAGATCATTCAGAGGTAACAGTAAGGCGGGCCGCAGCTAAAACCTTGAAATTAGTTGGAGATCCAAGCTCTTTGCCATATTTACTAAAAGCATTCACTACAGATCCAGATCCAGTTGTAAAAGGCTCAGCAATGGGGGCTATCGCTATTTTTGGAGAACGTGCTATTAAACCCTTAGAAGAAATACTTACAGATCCAAAAAGCTCATCAATGCAATGTGGTTTGGCCGCTTGGGGACTTGCATTTGTAGGAGCTAAAGCACCTCAAGCCATTCGGGAAGCAGCGAAATCAAATAACAAGAAACTCCGTTCAGCCGCAATAGGGGCCTTAGGGGAACAAATTCAATCTCTAAAAGATATTGAAGCAGAAAACCTTGTAATAAAAGCATTAAATGATCCAGAAAAAGAGGTACGAGCAGAAGCTGCAATATTGATAGGGAAAATAGATAAACGACACTGGGCTGTCCCCCTGCTACTAAAAAAAATCGCTGATCAAGAGGCTGTCGTGAGAAAAAGTGCGGCGTTATCACTAATGAGATTAAAAGCCTTTGAGGCAATAGAACAACTACAAAATAGAAAGGTTGAAGAGAATGATAGTTCGGTAAAAAAAATAATTTCGCTTGCTATAAATCAATTAATTAAGCAAAGTACAGATAATTATAATTAGAGCTGATAGACCCTAACCTGTAAGATCTTTCGAGCTTAAAGCTTGATTTAGGCTAGTTATCATGAGCTTCTCAGACGGATTAGAATCAATTAGTTCTCTCAAGGTTGCCAAAGCAGAAGGCTCGTTAATTTCCCCCAAAGCAGTAATAGCAGAAGTAGCCTTGAGAATATTTTTATCCCTAGAAGCCTTTATCAAAAGTGGCAAGCCTCCTTTTCCTATTTGCCTGAGAAGTGGTACAACTGTTAAAATCATTTCAGGGTTTTCATTCTCTAAAGCCAATTCAATCATCTTCATGATTGATAGAGGGAAAATAACACCTTTGTTATTTACAGCTACTTGGACTAAAGCCTTCAAGCAAGAAACTTGAACGGTTAAAGATTCAGTTTGATGAAATAGAGCTTGCAAAGGTTGAAATATTCTTTCTCCAAAAAGACCAAGAGCCTTAACTGAAACTCTTCTAATAGCAACATCTTCATTAGAGAGGTTATCTAATAGCTTAGGGAGCGACTCTTCTGGCCAATATCTGGACATTTCGGTATAGGCTTTTCTATTAATATTTGGATTAGGGTGATATAGATCTTCGAATAAATTATCAAGCTGAGAATCACATTTTTCCTTAAAAGTCATAAAAACAAAGAAGAGTAGAAGTATAGTTTCAGAAGATACAGCCTAGATAGTAAGAAGTATGATTTTTTTAATATCAACAAAATATAGAATCCAAATCAGGGCTTCTTAAATAACTAAGAAAGAGCATTGATAAGGTAATCAAGCATTGCCTTAAGTTCCGTTGCAGCCTGCTGACTCATGTCTCTGGGGACGCAAATCCTGTCACGTGTATAGGTAAACGCCTCAATATATGCTGCTGTTGGTAGTAATTGTGCTCGAATGACCTCTCTCATTCCAGCGATGCCCCATTCATCCAAGGGGCCTGTACCTCCGGTGATAAGGCAATAGTTAACTAAGCGTAAGTAATGATGAATATCTCGGGAACACTTGTCTTTATTCTCCTGTAAATAAATACCTTTTTGATAAACCGCATCAACCGCTTCAGCAGTTACCTTATCTATACCAGAGGCAAGCTTCTCAGCTGCTTCTAAACGAGCAGCAGCTCTGTCAAAAGACCCTTTAACAGCCTCCATGTCGCTAGAGCTTGGAAAACGACCAGCCGAATCAGCTGATACAACTACGGTTGTGACTGCAGATTTCATTTAATGCTTCCTTTTTGAGGAAGAGAATTTAGGGGACAATTCAAAAAACCATTTGAAGGTTTCAACTAATAGCGCTGATAACCCGATCAAAATAGGAAGCCGCTTCGGCGGCGATCTCCTGGCATTCAGCTCCTGAACCAGAGTTAATGCCTTCAAACATTTTACGGCCAGAATTAGTTTCAGTCATTATTGCAACTGTGGCAACCTTCATAATCTCGACGGCACGAACAGCATTGGCTATTGGGACACCAAGTGCCATATAGGTCTCCTTTAATCCGTTCAAACAACGATCGTCAAGAATGGATGGGTCACCCGCTAGAAGTGCATAGCTGACATATCTAAGGATAATCTCACCATCCCTTAAACAAGCGGCCATTCTTCTGGTGGGATAACAATTACCAGATGGCTGAGTCATACCTGGGTTCTCACAAACCATTCCGGAGATAGCATCCGCGGCTATACACGAAACATTTTGAGTGATCGCCAAAGTCGCGTCTATGCGCTTATTTGCATCGGCAACATACTTTCGAAGCGCTACCAACTCATTAGCCCCAATTGGAGCTCCTTTGGCATCAGCACTAACTACAGCACGGGAAAACGCGTCAAGCATTAGAAGGCTGGACAATTTGCAGGGTCAAGGCTTATTAACTAGTAAATAACAAAAAGCTCGCAAACCAGATCTAGAGAAGACCACTTCAAAAGTCTTAAAACACTTAGTCGTACTAAGACCTCTAGTAATTGTCAATGATCCTTAGCTAAGGGCTGTCTGTATAAAAAGTTAAAGAGCTTTGTAAACCTACGCCTTACTAAGAGAGGACTGCAATGAATTGTTCACTACCGCAATGGTTCGTAACCCTCTTGACTGGCGAATGAGTAAATAAACGCAATTTCAAGCTCTTTTAATGTTTCTCATTGCTCTTTAATGATTTCCTATAGAGTTCGATTAAACTTTTAGCTGGCCTGAATTTAAAAATCTTCTGCCTCTACTTAATAGACTGTGAGGCAAAATGCAAACAGCAAAAAATCAAACTAAATCACTGTGACTTCTTTCTGGCCATGAACGAACCAACTATTAACGATCTTCAAAAATCAATAGAAGAACTGCGTAGCTACAGAGATCGATTAATGGGAGAGGTAAGAACTATCTCTCAAAAGCTTCAAATCCCGGAAAAGAAGATTGTGGAAACTTTAAAAAACCATTCAGAGATTAATAGAATAAGCAATATTGTCAACAAATTAGAAGATCAACTGGAAGTAAAAAAGATGGAAGATAATAATTTTTAGTGCAATTAGTTGTATTAAAGTATAAATAAAAAGCCATCTACAATCCCCTAAGATAATTGCATCAGAATATTCTGAATCACCTCAACAGATCTTTCCCAGCTGAAAATCTTTAATCTAGATTTACCATTTAAAATCAAACTTTGTCTCAAATTCCTATTAGATACCACGAGCTCCATTGCATCAACTATTGCAGATTCATCCTTAGGGTCTACAAGCAATCCCGAGTCGCCAACAACTTCAGGTAGTGCACCCTTATTAGAAGCTATAACAGGCGTTTCGCAGGCCATGGCCTCTAAAGCTGGTATGCCAAAGCCCTCCCAAAGGCTAACAATGACAAGTGCTTGGCAACGATTTAGCAATTGCAACTTCTCCTCATCTGTTACCCAAGAAATCCATTTGCACTTTGCCGATATCCCCAACTCCATTGCCAGCTTCTTCAAGGCAGGTGTATACCGATCATCCCACGGACCTACAATGTACAATTCAAAATCTTTGTTATTAAAGGATGCAAAAGATCTCAATACTCTTTGAATATTTTTATGAGGGTCATGACGCCCTAAAACAAGAAAGAAATTCTCTCTAGCGATATTTAAAGGATTTAATTTACTAGAGTCAAACCCTAAAGGGATTTTAATTAGTTTCTTTCTATTTATACCTAGATTATTATGAATTTCGCGAGCTGTTGCTTCTGAATTACATAATATTCGGAGAGATGAATGTAGGACAAAAGGAACATAAGTTAAGTGATATGCCATTAAAGGACTAATCCTGGGATATCTCAGTGGCAGTAAGTCATGAGCTAGGACAATAGATCTAATACCTCGTAATAATGGCGCTTCTGGCAAAGGAGAGAGCAAAAGAGGGTTGCCGGCTTTTCTAATAAGCAAGGGGAGCTTAAATTGTGTCCAAATCAATCGGCGAAGATGGCCTCTAGTCCCAAAATCTGGCGACAAATTACCTGGGATAGGCATACTTCCAAGTCTTCTACTCCCTAGGGGGTCTAAAAAAGACACCAATTCAGGGTTCAAGGCTTGGGATAAATCCCTAGCCACCACTCCTATCCCAGTGGGCTTTTCCCCTATATAACTCCCATTAAAAAGGGCAATTGGCTTGCGAGTACTCACACTAGTGGCTCACAAAATGCATCCCACCAACCTTGCAGCACAGCAAAACTTCTACGCGGCATAACACAAAGCAAAACAGAGTTCTTTACCAACAACCTAATAGTTCTAGTAAAAAAGACCCATCCAGGCCTATGACGTTGCAAGAACCTTGTATAACTACAGCTTGAAAGGCGAAGACGCCGTGTAGAACCAACATCACTACCATCTCCCTTTTGATGAAAAATTTGTATTTCAAAAAGCCAAAGTATTGGCAGACCTAGTTTTTTCATCCTTATACATAAATCAATGTCCTCGTAATAAAGAGGCAAAGAAATCTCAAACCTTGGGAGAATCTCATGAGCATTGGGCTTTAAGAGGAGACTACATCCACTAACCCAATCAACTTCAACAGGAGAACCATCAACCTTTTCAACCCTCATCGAAGTTATAGTCCGTCTTCTAAAACTAAGCCCAGAATCGATCCACCCAGCACTTGGTTCAATAACCCCATTTGAATCAACAACCCCAGTACCTATAAGAGCCTTTTGAGGGATTTCATTCAAAAGGGCCTCAAGTCCTTTCAGGGTTTTAGGTTGAGTGAATTTTGTATCTGGGTTGAGAAGCCAGACCCAGCCATCCCATCCCATATCTAAAAGATAATCCAATCCCCGATTACATCCCCTGCCAAACCCATCACCTTCCTCCCCATCAATAATCGTTATGTAAGGCTCTGGCGCCAGCTTTATTGGAGTGGCACTTTTAGGGCTGTTATTAACTACAAGCCACTTGTATGGTTTACTTTCCTGCTTGGCAAATTGAGTTGCCAGAATAGTCAAAGCTCTTTGCGAGTGATAAGCAACTGTGAGAACAATCAGTCCACTCTTTTCATTGGTCACAATCGCAATTCCTATCTACCGCTTTGAACCCTTCTATCACTTTCTAACATGATTGACCATTCCATCTTCTCTTAGAAGCGCCAATCAAACTTTCCTCTGAGCAAACGTCTTAACGAATGAGTTTTCTAAACGGACTCAATGATGCCCAAAAAAAGGCAGTAGGCCACCATACAGGGCCCTTACTTGTAGTTGCAGGGGCGGGAAGCGGGAAAACCCGAGCCCTCACCCATCGGATAGCCCATCTGATTGCACATCACGGAATAGATCCCTCCAAAATCTTGGCAGTGACCTTCACAAATAAAGCTGCTCGAGAAATGAAGGAAAGACTTGAAGTCCTTCTGGCTCAACGACTAGCGGAAAACCAATTTGGTCAACCATGGAACACACTTGCAGTAATTGATCAGCGTCAACTTCGTACTCGGATTTACGGTGAAGTCACAAAAGAGCTCTGGATTGGGACATTTCATGCACTCTTTGCTCGATTATTACGCTTTGACATAGACAAATTTCGTGATCCTGAAGGGCTTACTTGGACTCGTCAGTTTTCCATCTATGACGAAGCCGATGCAAAAAGCCTTATTAAAGAAATTGTGACCCAAGAACTTCAATTAGACCCAAAAAGGTTTGACCCTAAAAAAGTACGTTGGGCAATCAGCAATGCAAAAAACAAAGGTTGGATGCCAGAAGAACTTGAAAATGAGCAAGAAGGCCAACGAGGAAAAATAATTTCCGAGACGTACCGCAGGTATCGTCGAGCATTAGCCGCTAATAATGCGCTGGATTTCGACGATCTACTTTTATTACCCGTCCAATTATTACAACAAAATGATCAGATACGGGGTTATTGGCATAACCGTTTCAGGCACGTCCTTGTCGATGAATATCAAGACACCAATAGAACTCAATATGAACTAATCAGACTTTTAGTGGCAGATGGTCATAATCCGGAGAAGTTCGATAATTGGCAAGGGCGATCTGTCTTTGTAGTAGGAGATGCAGACCAAAGTATTTACAGCTTTAGAGCCGCTGACTTCACAATTTTAATGGGCTTCCAAGATGACTTTGGGGACAAAGCGCCTGATCAAAAAAGTTCAACACTAGTAAAACTTGAAGAAAACTACCGCTCTACTGCCACAATCCTCGAAGCAGCCAATGCATTGATCGCCCACAACACTGAAAGGATAGACAAAGTTCTACGTCCTACACGGAACCCAGGGGATCCCATCAAGTTAATTCGATGTGATGACGAGATCACTGAAGCAGAAGCAGTTGTACATCAAATAAGAATGCTCAAAGCAAGCAATGAAGAGCTCGACTGGGGAGACATAGCTGTCTTATATCGAACAAATGCCCAGTCAAGAGTTATTGAAGAATCATTAGTTCGTTGGAGAATTCCTTATTTAGTAGTCGGTGGACTTCGCTTCTATGACAGAAGGGAGATTAAAGATATTTTGTCCTATTTAAGATTCCTAATCAATCCCTCTGATACTGTGAGCTTATTAAGGGTCATAAATACTCCAAAAAGGGGGATTGGCAAAACCACTATCCAACGTCTTGTAGATGCCTCACATCAATTAGGCATACCATTATGGGATGTAGTAAGCGATGCAGAAGCAGTACGATCACTAGGTGGTCGCTCAGCAAAAGGATTACTCCAATTTTGCGAGCTAATCAAGCAGCTAAGTCTGAGCCTTCAGGAATTACCCCCTTCAGAAACAATTCAACAAGTTATTGAGAAGAGTGGTTATGTTAGTGAATTAATAGCAGAAGCTACAGATGAAGCAGAGGAAAGACGACGAAACCTCCAAGAACTAATAAATGCTGCCCTTCAATATCAAGAAGAAAATGATGGTGGTGATTTACAAGGGTTTCTTGAATCAGCAGCCCTAGCTAGTGACGTTGACAATAAAGACACTTCCCGTTCACGGGTGACCCTAATGACTCTCCATAGCAGCAAAGGCCTTGAATTTTCAATCGTAATAATGGCAGGCATGGAACAAGGCCTATTCCCTAGTTATCGCTCCTTAGACAATCCTGCATCTTTAGAAGAGGAAAGGCGACTATGTTATGTAGGAGTAACTAGAGCAAAAGAAAAATTATTCCTGTTTCACGCTTCTGAGAGGCGTTTATGGGGAGGAATGCGAGAGCCGGCTTTACCATCTCTTTTCCTAGGGGAGCTGCCAGATGAACACATACAAGGAGACATCCCAGGAAGAGGTGGTGCAGCACTTCGGCATAGTCAGCACTTAAATCGACTTACTCGTGTTGACCGTGAAGATCAGCAAAAAGTTCAACTCGGAGGAGAGCCCGGGTTGGCAAGCAATGCCGTAAGAAAACGCAATTCTGGTCCCACTTCAAATAAAAAATGGGCTGTTGGAGATAAACTAGTTCATACAAGTTTTGGGGTGGGTGACGTAACTCATACATTTGGCAATGGAGAGAGAATGTCCATTGCTGTGAAGTTCCCAGGCATGGGGCCCAAAATCCTCGACCCGCGCTTGGCCCCCATAAAGCCACATACCACTGATTAGTTCCCCCTAAAGGCAAGGATAAAGATCATGGAGAAGTAATTATGAGAATAAAGCGCATCAGGCCTGAGATGAATGCTGAAGCCTTCTCTAAGGTTGAAGGTATCCCATTGGGACTTTTGAGATTATTAAGAGAAGTAGCTATTGAAGTGGGTATAACACGTATCGCTTTAGTGGGAGGGGTGGTTAGAGATTTCCTCTTAAGAGATCAAGAAGTTAATTTCAATCAAAGTACAAAAGACATAGATCTGGTTGTCGAAGGGTCTGCAACAAAATTAGCTGCAAGGCTAAGTGAATTTGTGGATACTAACCGTTTAAAATGCTGCAAGGTTCATGAGTCATACGACACCGTAGAACTGAGCATCGATGGTTTCGTGATTGATTTAGCTACCTCAAGAGCAGAGACGTACTCTTATCCAGGCTCAAATCCAAAGGTGAAGGCATGTCATATCGAGAAAGATCTCAAACGCAGAGACTTCACGATTAATGCAATTGCGCTTGAATTAAATACTTGGGAAATCATCGACCCACACAATGGCCTAAATGACTTACAGCTAAAAGAATTACGTTTTCTTCACTCCAAGAGTGTTGTTGATGATCCCACTAGAGTAATCCGGGGGGCTCGTTATGCAGCACGATTAAACCTCAGATTAAGTGATAAATCGCTTCTCCAAGTGCGATCAGCAATCCAAAAATGGCCTTGGAACTCGCAAGCTAAACAACCTCCAGCCTTATCAACCAGATTAAGAATGGAATTAGAACTATTGTTTGATAATGAACCATGGATGGAAGCAATCGCACTCTTGCAAACATGGGGAGCGCTCTCATTATTAGACAAAAACCTTCAGGTTGATAAGACTCTTGTCAGGCGAATCCTATGGGCATCTCGGCTACAAATATCTCGGTTAACGGCATTAACATTAGGCGCAAGTAACCCATTAGCCCTTGCAAAACGCTTGCAATTAGCCCAGCAGCAACAAAACCTGATTCAAGAGAGCACAAGGCTTCAAACATTTTTAAATTCAAGTGAAGTAAAAGAACACAACAAAGAATGGGCTCCATCAGAATGGTGCCAAGCTTTAGAGAAAGGATCCTGGGGAGTTGATAGTGTTGCTTTAACTATTTGCTTAGGGAAACAACACTGGCCTAAACTTTTGCATTGGTGGGGTAAATGGAGACACATCACATCCCCTATTAGCGCCAATTCACTCCTCGAACAAGGATGGGAAGCTGGACCACAATTAGGCCAAGAGCTTGAACGCCTAAGATTTATAGAAATTGACAGCAAAAATTAAATATTAATCTTTAAATGCTCAAGAATTAAAATGAAGCTTATCAAGCACAATAAACATTACCTATTTGACACCATTTCCCTTTGTTTGATAATTTAACTGCCATTGAAGGTGAGCAAGAAACAAGTAAAGGCCCGCAAGTTTGCGGATCAATAAGCAATTCCAACATTGCATTGTATGTAACGCTTCCAAAAAAACAACTTCCCATATTTAATTTAATCAGGGGGGGATCAGCCCCATTTGATTTAAGCAGTTTCCATGAACTTTGATTAGAGGGAGCAAGTGTGCTCCTAAATCCCTCTTTTAGCAATTCAAACGCGCCTTCTAAAATAGGTATTGACTCCAAGTTGATGCTAATAGTGACTTGAGACCCTGTCCCGACATTATCTATTGATGTATTTGTTGCCTTAATCATTTCACCAAGATGCCCTAATAAGCCAAAGCCAGTTATGTCAGTACATGCATGAATCGAGGGAAGGTTATAAGAAGTTTCATTAAGGCTAATTAAATCTTGAAAGGATGAATACTGACCTTCAGACATTTTTTCCAACGCAGCATCAAGATAACGAGTGTTCACCGAATCTTGCATAGCTGCAGCAAAAAGCACTCCACTTCCGATAGCCCTGCTTATCAAGAGAGCATCCCCTGCTTTTAGTCCTTGCTTCCCCCATGGATCCTTAGCTGAATCGACTACACCATTAACACTTAATGAGACTTCTAAACCTAAGCTGGGCGGAGAAGGAGCATGACTACGGGCCTCAAACGTATGTCCTCCCACTAGGCTGGCGCCCTGAGGAGTAAGAACTGATTGCACTCCTAGAAGTGTTTGTTTCAAGAGTTCTTGCTGTATCTTTTGTTTCAAAAAAGGAAGCACAACAATAGCTTGTGCAGAAACCACCCTGGCCCCTCTAGCCCAAAGGTCAGAACAAGCGTGCATTGCAATCAGCCTGCCATTCAGCCAAGGGTCTCCCACAAGTGCAGGGAATCCATCCACACTCTGCAAAAAGTGCTCATTGGATTTTGTTTCAGTAATCTCAACTGCATCTTCAGGGCTATTACAAATGGTCTTCAAACCTGCTTCAAGAAGAGCTATTTCTAAATTATTTGCAGGAAACTTTGAAGCACATCCTCTACAAGCCATATTGAATGTATCTTTTTCAGAATACATTCTTTTGACATTAAAATTAGAGAATCGTTCTACAAAGCGCAAATCCAAAAATCTTTTGAGTTGCCATAAAATTGGATTAGGGCCGAACTTTAATTTACCCAGAAAAGCCCAGGCAATTGAATACTTATTAGTTTGATTTGCACCTAGCAACTGAAGGGAAAGCTTTCTAGGCTTCCATTTAGATAAAGGCAAATCATGAGCTAAGTTCTCAATATTTATAGCCAAAGGTTTCGCTGCACGGACTGCCCATACGCCAGAGGGGGGACGAGGAGAACTTTCATTAATTGCACAATCGCCTGCAGCGAAAATGAATGGCTTCTCAAGCACCTGAAGTGTATTTGTCGTTCGGATCCTTCCATTGAAGTCAATTGGCAAATCTGATGAAAAGATCCAATCTGGTGCTTGATTACCAATACAGATCAAAGTAGGGCCATTTAAATCAGATGCTGATGAATCCAATAAAATTGACGCCTTAGATAATGCATCCCTAATCTCTTTATCAGGTTGATTAGAATAAGCCCTGAGGGAAATTTTTCTTGAAGGCCAACGATGGCGTAATGACAAGGCAAGTTCAACTCCAGCAAATCCAGCACCTACGACCATAAAAGGAACATTATCTGCCAAAAAGTCTTCTTTATCCTGCTGATCCAACCAATCCAAAGCTGGTTCAAGGGGCTTAATTGGCATCAAGTCGACAGAATCGCGAAATTCTTTTTCATTAGGGAGACTCTTTGTTTCTGCTCCAACATCAAGGCTCAATATCTCAAAACTAATTGGAGGGCGATCAGCTAATAAAAGCTCTTTACGAGAAATATCTATACCAATAATTTCTGCTACGACTAAAGCCACACCGCTTTTACGAGCAAGTTGCCGCAGATCAATCTCAGCTGCGTCGCGGGAATAATATCCCGCGATTAAGCCAGGAACCATTCCCGAATAAAGAGTAGTGCTGGCCCTACTTACGAGTGTTATCAAGCCCTCAGGCCTGAGGTTAGGTTGCATAGCCCACCGCCTCAAAAGCAGTGCATGACTATGTCCACCACCAGCAAGAACTATTTGCTCAGCCGCCATAACAAGTCAAATCAGCGAGGAACAGTTTGCTTGAAATAAATGTGTTTTATTCTCAAGTCACCCAGATCGCCATCCCTTCCCCTCAAGCAAGTAATATCTGCAAACAATTTAGAGGGTTCTGACAAAGCAATAAAGCTCCCAATAATCATTAGGAGCTAAGCCAAGTCGATAACAATAATTTCTAAATGAGTCCAGAGCAATCCATCCACAGACCCTCTGCTTTTGATTATGCAAAATCAGAGGGTCTGTCTTTCAAAGCAAAAAAAACCTTCTTTTGGCTTTGGCTTGCACAACTGGTTTCAAACTTAGGAACCCAAACCAGCCTTTATGGAATTGGGCTTTGGTTCTTTGCAAGAACCCAACGCCTCACTGACTTTGCAGTAGTTGCAATTGTTGTACAACTGGCAAGAATTTTAGTCCTACCTCTAATAGCAAATCGACTAAACCAATGGTCACGCAAAAAAGTAATGCTAATGGCCAATGGAATAGGTGCTATATGCACCATTTCACTTGCTTTACTATTACTTAAACCAGGTGGGCAACCTAATTTAAAAATCATTTTATCAATCCAAGGATTGGCTGCAATGTCAGAAGCCAGTTTAATTCTATGTTTTTCGACATTAATTCCTATACTTATAACCAATAAAAAAGATCTCGTACGGGCTAATGGCCTTTTTGCATCTACAGACAGTCTGATTCTTACAATGGCTCCTTTTTTAGGGAGTTGGCTGGGAGGGGAGATAGGGTTAAGGGGTGTTTTGACAATAGATGCTTGTAGTTTTTTAGTTGCTATGTTTTGTGTGCTAAAGGCACCTTGGTCTAAAAAGTTTAAATACAACTCAAACAATGAAAAACCCTGGCAAGGGATCAATCCAATCAAGTATTGGCATCTTCTTAAACACTTATGGATGAAGTTATCTCATGCACAAGTTGCAATTGTGATAGGTACTTCAATATCTTTTGCTTATGGTGCAACTGAAGTGCTTTTCCCAGCATGGGTAGCTGTAACTTATGGCACTCAACGCATGGCTGCTGTGCTAATAATGGCAACTTTGGGATACCTGACTGGTTTTGTTATCTGGAGGGAAAAAGTTGGAATCAAATGGCAACAGTTTTGGCTAGCTTCAATTTTCATACAATCAGTCATATTAATGGGGGCAGGTTTGAAGATCTTTGAACAAAGTCCAATTTTCTGGTTCGGAGGAGTTTTGACTTTCAGCACATGCTTACCAATTGTCATGTCCTCTATTCAACAAGCATGGACTCAACTAGTTCCTGCAAAAGAGTTACCAAAAGTTTTTGCTATACGTTATTCATTTGAATGGACAGCTAGGTTATTAGCCTTTCTTTCAGTCTCCTTAATTGTTGATCGAATCATCAAGCCAGGGTTGTCATGGCAGCATTTACCTTGGTGGATTCAATCATCGCTTGGAGAAGGAAGTGGTCGATCAATAGCTGTAGCTCTTGGAGCTATGGGCTGGGTACTCATTCTTGCAATTGCAAGTCAGAGCAGAAGTCTCTTCCCTTCATTTACAGCATCAGATACTTAATTGTTATGAGGGTCCTGATTTTCACTTCAAGTGGCGGAACTGCACATGATGCATCTGCTTATTCCTTAAAAGCCTGGTTAGAACACTGGGATTCAGATGGAGTAGTAAAAGTCGAGCACTTACTAGAAAAAGCAAGTTTTGTAATGAGGTCAAGCGTTAACCTCTACAACTGGATTCAAAAGCATTGGCCTTGGTTACATCAGCTTTATTGGCGAATAGTTGAATTTGAAGACATAGTGAAACCTGGAACAGTTATTTTTGGCCGAAATTATTTAATAAAGTTGTTAAGGCAATTCAAGCCTGAGGTCATTATCTCTACTCATCCGCACATTAATAGAGGTCATTTTGATCTCGCAAAAAGAATTGTTGGCCCATCGCTTAGATGTATTACTTGCTGCACTGAACTAGATGGTGGATTTGGATTTAGTCGTAATTGGGTCAGCCGCAAAGCAGATACTTTTTGGGCAATAACACCTGAAGTAGCTAAAGAGGTTGCTCAAAGGGGCTATCAACGTAAACAAATTTCTGTGCTGGGCCCTTTATTTGAACCATCCTTTGAAAAAGTAATAGAAAACTTCCAAGAGCCAACAGAGCCACAAAAACCTCTATTGGTACTTGGTGCTGGAGCAAATGGATCCAATAACCATGTGGAGTTACTTAATGCTTTATTACCCCTCACTGGTCGAATCCGCATAGTAGCTCTCTGCGGCCGAAGAAAACGTACTAAGGAACAATTACAAGAATGGATTAATCTTCACCCAGAGCTATCTGTTAATGCTCTTGGGTTTCAAGGACCAAAAGAAATGGCCGAGATTTATAAAGAAGCATGGGCGATGGTTGCAAGACCTGGTGCAAGGACGGCAACCGAAGCTCTTGCTGCAGGATGCGTCCTAATTTTCAATGGATTTGGGAGCACAATGCCGCAAGAACTCTTAGCAAGGAGATATTTTCATGCTAGGGGTATTGATATCTCAATAGATAGCCCTTCAAGCCTATTAGTGCTGATCCTTGACTGGCTTGAAAACCCTCAGAAATATTGTTTGATTCAGCAGGCCTATCGGCATAAACCACTTGTAGGGAATCGCGATGCAATCCGTCAAATGATTTTGGGGTCGGCTTGATGCCTGTTCCGGATTCAATAGCAATAGTGGGTATAGGTTGCCGTCTGCCAGGCAATATTGAATCTGCTGAACAGTTTTGGGACCTACTTAAAGAAGGGAAAGAAGCAATTACAGAAATCCCCAAAGAAAGATGGCAACTTGATTCTCACTTCAATGATGATCCTAAAAAACCCTTAAATCAGCACGTTCGACGGGGAGGGTTCATAAAAGGGATTGATCAGTTTGATCCAAGTTTTTTTGGGATAACGCCTAGAGAAGCAATCTGCATGGATCCTCAGCAAAGACTTCTCATGGAAGTCGCATGGAGGTCTATTGAGGATGCAGGTCATCCTGTCGAATCACTTAGAGGGAAACCTGTAGGAGTTTTCATTGGCATATCAAGCGCTGACTACAGCTCACTACTGTGGACTTCCAACGAAGATTATTTAACTCCAGATAATGAGCCCTTTATTCTTCCTGGTAACACAGGATGCATTGCTGCAAATAGGCTGTCATATTTTCTAGATTTAAAAGGCCCAAGTTTTACTGTTGATACTGCTTGTTCATCATCATTAGTTGCTGTTCACCTTGCATGTGAAAGCTTATGGCGAGGAGAATCTGAATTAGCTTTTGCTGGTGGGGTCCAAGCCCTAATACACCCAGGAATTCAGATGAGCTTTTGCAAAGCTGGTCTTCTTTCCCCTGAAGGACGTTGCAAAAGCTTTGATGCCGATGCAAACGGATATGTCCGTTCAGAAGGGGCTGGGGTGATATTGCTCAAGCCTCTATCAACAGCTCTTAGAGACGGAGACACTATTCATGCTCTTATACGAGGAACTGCTGTTAATTCAGATGGTAGAAGTCAAGGGCTTGCTGCTCCAAGCCAACGTTCACAAATGGCTTGTGTGAAAGCAGCTTTTGCAAAAGCAGGTATAGATCCAAAACAGACTCAATATGTAGAAGCCCATGGAACAGGAACCAGGCAAGGGGACCCGATTGAATTGAGAGCTCTAGGAAGCGTCCTTGGGGCTGGAAGGCACGAAGCAAACCCCTGCCGGGTTGGCTCAGTAAAAACAAACTTGGGGCATGGAGAAACAGCTGCAGGTATTACAGGCTTAATCAAAACAGTTCTATGCCTTAGAGAACGAAAGTTGCCACCTAGTTTGAATTTCCAAACCCCTAATTCTTCTATAGATTTCTTAGGGCTGGGGTTAAAGGTTCAAACGACCCTAGAAGAGTTCCCAAATCCAAAATCTCAATTAATAGCAGGCGTAAGCTCTTTTGGATTTGGTGGGACAAATGCACATGTCGTTCTAAGTGAAGCCCAACAAGCCTCAACTTCGAAAAAAAAGAAAATCCCTACTGGTAAAGAGCCTCCACTAAACCTTTTATTCTTATCAGCTCGTACACCCTCAGCATTAGAGACTCTAATAGAAAACTATTTAGAGTTTATTGATCGAAGTCCAAAATTAAACCTCAACAACCTCTGCGCGAGTTCTAATCTGGGTCGAAGCGTCTTTGCCCATAGCTTCATTGCGGTTTTTGCTGATCTTGAAGAACTGATTTCACAACTAAAAGGAGACTCTCTGTCAATCTGGAGAGGGGAGGCTTCCTTAACTGCGATGGGGAGCCATCCACTTGATCAATGTCTAGCAAGCATACAGTTAGGAATTTCAGGGATAGAAGGAAAAAAACAACTTGAAGAACTTGCTTTAGCTATTGGGAAAGGCCACAAAATTGATTGGCATCATTTTCATTGTTCATATCCTCATCAGCGGATTTGCCTACCAGGCCACCCATTCATAAAACAACGCTATTGGTGGAGTCAACTAAGCGAAGGGAACTCAAAAGCCAGTCTTTGGCTGGACCATCTAGGAAAAACCAAAGAAAAGCTAATAAGTCCTGACGAAGGAAATCTATTAACACTTAAACCACTTAACTTACCTGGAAAATTAGAACATTTTGAACTTGCTTTAGAAGGTATCAACTCTTCCGATTTAGTTGATCATAGTATTAGAGATTGGATAGTTTTCCCTGCTGCTGGCTATCTTGCTCTAGCGCTTGATTTGCAATTCAAAAGAGGAAAATCGCTAACATTACTAAACTTTAATCTTGAATCCCCCCTCCTCATAGAAAAAACCTCATCGCCAATTCAAGCCGTATTAGAAAACGATCAGTTGAATTTTCATAGTTTTGATTCATCAAAAAATGCTTGGAATCAACTTGGTCAAGTTCAACTAACTGATTCGATATCTGGCAAAGAGTCACTTCCTACCAATCCACCAGCCAATGAAATCTCATCATTAAGTCCTAAAGCTTTCTATGAAAAGCTTCAAGTTATTGGTCTTAATTATGGGAAGCGATATCAACCGATCGTTGAGCTATCTGCTGCTGAAAGCCAATCTTGGGTAAAGATTGAGCGACCCAATGGAGCTCCGGACAGATGCTTATTAGATGGATGTTTTCAAGCCGTGGCAGCATGCTTGGATTCGATAAATTCAAAAGGTCAACTATTTCTTCCAGTTGGGCTAGAACGCATTCATTTTTCGCAATGGCCATTACCCGACAATCTCAATTGCTATTCAAGGCTAAGAGCTGTAGAAGATGCCTCAACACTAGTAGCTGATATAACCGTTGAAGCAAACGAAACTATTATTGGAGAAATCAATGGTCTGCAACTACGTCGATTAACAAGGTCAGTAATTGATTTACTTTTTCCAGCAAAAGAAATCAAACCATTTAGTGCAAGCTTATATGCCAACGAATGGATTCCTATTAAGACCGATTCATTGAAAGATGTCCTGCCTCTAGGAAGACAGATATCCTTAATTACAGAAAAAGAAACGAACTCAAAAGGATTCACAGAATGGATAGAAAGCAAGGATCTAACCATTGCTCCATTAAACGGAAAATTGCAAGGAGAACCTATCCCTAACCCTTTAATAATCTGGCCTAGCTTGTCAGGGCAAGAACCACTAGATGCTGTTAAATTTTTACTGACGAAACTCCAAGATCTATCAGACAAAAACATTTCTCATCTTTGGCTAGTTCTCGAAGGGGAGTCTCCAACATCAAATGCTTTAGCAGCTTTCTTCCGAACAGTAAGTCTTGAAAAGGTTGATTGGAACTGCACCACCCTACATCTACCCAAAGAATCAGAACCTCAACCAAATTCAAATGAATGGAACCAGATATGGCTCGCCGCAAATGATCAATCAGAACTGTTATGGGAAAACAATCAAATCAAGGTTCCTCAACTAGCTGTCTTAGACAATGATCGTTTTAAGATTTCAAGTGATGGGACTGGACGATTAGAAGGGCTGCATAAGCAAGCGATATCACACACCAATCTCTTACCTGGTGAAATTGAAATTTCCGTAGAGGCGACAGGCCTAAACTTCCGAGATGTTCTCAATGCATTGGGATTACTTAATGAACATGCAGCATCATTAGGTCTACATGATTCAACACAGTTACCTATAGGAGGAGAAGCAGTAGGGAGAGTCGTAGCTTTAGGACCAAGAGTAGATAAAGATCTTCTGGGTAAGAGAGTAATTGCTGCACTAACAGTCGGGAGCCTATCTAGCCATGTTGTCGCAAGAGCAGAGCTATGTATTCCCCTTCCCGACAAAATGACTATCGAAGAGGGTGCTAGTTGCTCAACAGCTTTCCTAACTGCAATCTATGGCTTGGAGGAACTTGCAAAACTAAAGTGCAATGAAACTGTTCTAATTCATGCAGCAGCAGGCGGAGTTGGCCAAGCCGCACTTCAAGTTGCAAAAAATCAGGGTGCAAGGGTCATTGCAACTGCCAGCAAAGCTAAACATGCTGGGTTGTTAGAACAAGGGGTTGAAGCTGTTTTTGATTCGCGAACTACTAGTTTTGCAGATGATGTACTAGCTCATACAAATGGCAAGGGAGTAGATGTAGTTTTAAACAGCCTGAAAGGGGACTGGGTAGATGCAAGTTTTAAATCCCTTGCTCAAGGTGGAAGGTTCATAGAGCTTGGGAAAATAGATATCTGGAGCAAGAAAGAGGCCGCAGAACGTCGTCCTGACTGCTTATATCTACCTTTTGATTTATTAGAAGTCTCCGCTATCAAAACTGAAGAGATTCGCATTCTTTTCTCAAATTTAATTGAAAGTCTTAGCAATGGTTCCCTACAACATATTCCAATACAGACTTGGCCTATAGAACGAGCACATGAAGCTTTTAGGCATATGGCTCAAGCACGTCATATTGGCAAAGTAGTTATCACGCAACCATCTAAGAAAGAACCACTTTCTATTAGACCTAATGGAACATACGTTGTCACCGGAGCCTTGGGTGGCATCGGACTTAAGCTTATAGAATGGCTTAGGAAGCAAGGTGCTCGTTCATTAATCCTTATAAGTAGAAAAATTGACAGCCCAAGTACTGAAGCAGCCAAAGTTTTAGACAGATTAAGGAAGGAAGGAATTAACTACATACCCATTGCTTTTGACTTGTCTACAACTGAAGACATAGCAACTGAGAGTCAAGAACCCCTTCTTAAGGCAATAAAGGACCTCCCAAGTAACTTCCCTCTTAAAGGCGTCTTTCATGCTGCAGGTATTCTTCAAGACAACATGATTTCTAATATTAATGAAGACTCTTTAAAGACAGTTATAAATCCAAAACTCAATGGTTGGAAGAGAATGGAGACATTATTGGCAAAAACACAAAATCTAGATTTTCTAATTGGATTCTCTTCTGTAGCCTCCTTACTAGGTTCCCCAGGACAAAGCTCATATGCAGCGGCAAACGGCGCAATGGAAGCTTTTTGCAAAGGACAGGACCAACAACCTATTCGCTTAGCCATTCAATGGGGGCCTTGGCAAGGAAAGGGTATGGCGCAGGGGTTAGAGCGTCGTTTTGAGCGAGTAGGCATTGGCATGCTTGAATCTCAAGATGCATTTAATGCCCTAAGCCGTCTTTTAGAGAGAGGGCAAGGTGGGGTAGTAGCTGTACTGAATAATGACTGGTCTAAGCTTGCCTCTCAAGCTTTAAATCGGCAACGCAGTTGGTTTGCAGGTTTGCTAGAAAATATTGGGCCATCCCCAGTTGAACAACTGAAGGAGAAGTTACAAAGATTACCAGAATCCGAAAGGGAGTTTGCACTAATGGTCTCTCTTCGAGAAAGGTTGGCACGTGTGATGGCAGCTGAAACTGAAGAAGATTCTTTAGACCCTTCATCAATTGACTCATCTGATTCTCTATTTAACCTTGGCCTTGATTCACTAATGGCAGTTGAGTATGCGGCAGTTGTACAAACTGAGCTTGGTGTGCGCTTAGATCTTGAAGCCTTGTCGGATGATCCCAGCCTAGATGGACTAGCAGCGATAGCAATCAAGCAGATAATGCCAACAGACGGAGAGACAACTTATCAAGGTCTCGACCTGGCTTCAGAAGCCCAACTTGATGACAATTGGCAACACCTTTCCAGCAAATCTAAAGCGTCTCCAGGGGAATCAATTCTGTTGACTGGCGCCTCTGGTTTCTTAGGCGCTTATCTCTTAGCAGGTCAATTGGAATGTAATCCAAATCTATCCATTCGTTGCCTCTTAAGAGCAAGCTCTAAGGAACATGGCCTTGAGCGAATCCAATCAAATCTTTCTCGTTACAATCTATGGAATTCCTCATGGTCCTCAAGAATTGAGCCAATTCTTGGGGACTTGTCTCAACCAAGTTTTGGTTTACATGCAGAAGAATTCCAGAAACTGACTGAAGGACTTGGTGGAATTCTCCATAATGGCGCTCAGCTAAGTCAAATGGCCTCATACGCCCAACTTGCATCTGCAAATGTGGGTGGTACGAAGGAAGTGCTTAGGCTCGCAACCTTGTCTGAACCTATCCGCGTGGAGCTTGTCTCAAGCGTCTCGGTTTTTGAAGCAGCCGCTTATCGAAATCAAGTAATCAAAGAAGATGACGACCTAAGCCATTGGGAAGGGATTCATATCGGTTACTCTCAAACCAAATGGGTTAGTGAACGCTTAGTAATTGCTGCAGGGAAGGCAGGACTACCTATTACGGTTTATCGCCCTCCGTTAATAGGAGGTCATTCTAAAACCGGTCATTGGCATCAAGGTGATCTTCTTCAAAGACTACTTCAGGGATGTCTTGCACTTGGTCAAGCACCCCAACTGGCATGGGAACTTGATTTAGTCCCAGTGGACTACGTTGCGGATGCAATAAATTCATTGGCTTGGAGAGATGACACTGCAGGAAATTGCTTCCACCTTCAACATCCAAGGCCCTTGATGTTAAATGATCTTTTAAATTTATTAATTACTAGTGGTGCTCCATTGAAACAAGTCCCAATGGAGGAATGGCTCGAAGCAATTGCGACAAATCCTGGGAATCCCCTATATCCATTAAGAACATTTTTCAATCATCGTTGGGGGACTGAGCAACTAACATATCCAGAACTGAATGCATTAGGAGTTAGATCAAGACCAAGCTGTTCCTTTACTACCGAAAAGCTTGCAGAGCTTGCTGTGCAATGTCCAGATTTTGAAGATCTGATAAGTCCTTGGGCGGGTTCTCTCCTCAGCAACTCCGTAGCGGCTTGATTATCACAAATTGGATTGCCATAGCATTAATGTTAGCTTTGGCCGGACAAGGGATTCTTGTAGGGGTCTTTGCTCAACAAGTCAAAAATAGACGAACTAAATTAAAAATAATCCAAAGTCAAAATAATGTTGTCTTGCCTACAGCAGAAGTAGTCCTATGCCTTAGAGGAGCTGATCCTTGTTTAAAGGAAACACTATATTCACTTAGTAGACAGAAATTCAAAGGCCAGTGGAGGCTAAAAATCATTGTAGATTCACTCACAGATCCCTCATTACCGATAGTTGAAAGAGTTCTTCTGTCATTGTCAAAAGATTCTAAGTTTAAGCCTACTTGGCTAGAAGTAAATATAGAACCTCTAAAGAAAAGGCCAAGGAGAGGTTCATTAAAAAGCTATTCACTTAGGCAAGCCTTCAAAGGTCTCAATAATGACTCAAAAATAGTTGCCATTATCGATGCTGATGCTGTGGTCAGTCCAGAGTGGCTGTCGAAACTGACAATTTCATGCTCTCAACCAGGAGTTGGAGCGGTCTCTGGCAACCGTTGGTTTATTCCAGAAAATAACTCACTAATGGGTTTAACTCGCTCAGTATGGAACGCAGGTGCCTTGGTCATGATGACAATACTAGGGATTCCATGGGGCGGGTCACTTGCTGTTCGAAGAGAAGTTATAGACGCTGGTGGTTGGACCTCGATTCTTGACCATGCTCTTTGCGAAGACACTTGCTTAATCTCTCCCCTACGACGCTTAAAGCTCAAATACTTTTTCATTCCTGATCTTCTTGTAATTGATGCAAATGACAACATTTCCCCGCGGTCATTAGTCAAATGGCTGACTCGTCAGTTGCTTACAGCAAGGCTTCATCACCAAGGGTGGCCATTAGTTGCGGCACATGGGATTGGAACTAATCTATTACTGTTGCTTGCCATGATTAAAGGAGCATGGTTAGAAGTAATAATATATGAATTAGGATGTCTGATGCTGTTAATTTGGATTGAAATAATTGCACTACAAAAAAAACCTCGTTCTATATCTCACTGGATATGTGCTTTACCACCAGGGCAATTTGTCGATAGTTTAGCCACATTAATGGCCCTTTTAACTGAAACAATTGAATGGAGTGGAGTTAACTATAAAGTAACTAATGACCCTAGAGGTGTTGAGATTTCGAAGCCTTCAAAATCACTTGACTAAGAATACGCATAGAACGAGTTAAGTTCTCGTCGCTAAGTTCAGTGAAAACTGGCCGTAATACCTCAGGCAACTCTGGCTGAATTAGAATTCGATGCGTAATCATCGTACCCTTAGAAACTTCCTTCAAAATCCAACTACCCTCCAACTTAGAAATAAAATCTCCTTTTAGAAGCCGATAACTAATCTTGGACTGTGGGGTTTCTTCGACTTCAAGGACTGCATCTATTGCCAAGCCAAAGGTATAAGGAGCTTGATACGTTTGGCGTAGTTTGATCAGGTTTCCACTGCGCCTGAGGACCTTCGCTGCTTTTATATCAGGCATTTGAGGCCCAGTGATCTCATACCGCGAGAGTACTTCCCATACTGTTGATTGAGATGCCGGAATAATGACTGAAGCTATTGTCCAATTATCTTGCTTTTTGAGCAAAAGTTCATTTTCTTGCGCCCAAAACTTACTAAATGATGCAGGCAGCCCTACCATCAGTCCTAACAAAAGCGCAATACTCAGTGACCCCTTCCGCCATTTATCGTGTCTGATAAGAGCTCTTACAAACATACCGAAAAACTTGCTAGTGGAGCGAGAGATCCATTCTGCAATGCCAAGGTGCAATGCAGATCATATTTTATAAGTGGTTTTGATCCAAGAGGAACGGCTTATTATCAAAGGCTGTTTCAAAAAGAATTGAGATCAATAGGGCACACTCTCGGGTTCCGTTCGAATGGGAACCTGATTACTCGCTGGCCTATTAAACCAATCCAATCCCATCTAGAGGAAAGCTCTTGTAAACAAACATCAGAATTATGCTTTATTCACTGGGATGATATTGCAAGGGCTAACTGGCCCCGTCATCCGCTAGAACTAATTAAACAATGTTCTCTATTTGCATCCTTTTACCTATTAAATGGCACAGTCATTAAAATTGCCAAGCTTTGTCCTGGGGTAGCTATATGTGGAGCCTATCCATTAATGTTTTTATTTTTTGCATTAATTTCAACTTTTTTAATTGCAAATTCTTCACAGATTTTTTTAGATTTTTTGGGCTTGAATTTATTTATCCAATTTCTTGCCATTGGTTTAATCACATTTCTGATCTTATGGCAATTCTGGAGGTTAAGTGACAGGCTAGGGGTTACTTGGCTAACGCGCTCAATCCTTTTCACCCATCGACTAGGGCAAGCAAGAGATATGAGTCTCCGCCATCGAATAAAAGAATTAGCAAAGGAATTAATCCAAACTGAAAAAGAAACACCTGCAAGAACAATTCGATTAATTGGTCACAGCAGCGGCACCTTTGTCTTGGCCATGTTGGCAGCGGAATTACGTCGCCATCCTGAGACAGAGGCGTTGATGGCCAAATTAAAATTATTAACCCTAGGACAAAACCTTGCAAATTTAGCTGTATACCCAAAGGCTAAATTTTTTCGCGATGATTTAATCACATTATCTACATACCCACGAATTTCCTGGACAGACGTCACCTCAAAAGTAGATTTGCTTTGCTTTGCCGGTGTAAACCCCTATATAAGTTGTGGGCTCCCCAAACCAAAAGGTGAACCTTATCCAACAATGAAAATCATCGACCTCGCTAAAGCGAAAGGCTTATCCAATGTGAGAGACATACTAATTCAACAATTCACTCTTCACTTTGACTACCTCAGAAGTCACTGTTCGGACGTTGATTTACCAAGCTTACTTATCTCGGAATAACCCTATCCACTGATGACTAAAATGACGCAAAATACACTATTTAAGCCACCATGGCCCGGTCCTAAGCCATATACAGCGAATATCTTCTTACGACTTCAAAGAGGGTGGAAGTCTTGGCTAGGGCTCCTCAATGAATGGGACTTCAAAGTTCCGCTAGGCGAAATAAATCTACTGGGTCTCCCTGTATTTCTAGTGAATGACCCGCCTCTAGTAAGACAAGTTCTTATAGATCAAGTTCAAGAATTTCCAAAACACCCTTACACTCTTTGGATTCTTGAACCCCTAATTGGTAGAGCGATTTTCTCGGTAAATGGAGAAGAATGGGCATGGCAGCGCAAATTGATTGATCAAGCATTCCAAGTAGCTAAGTTGAAACGAGTGTTCCCAGCAATGTCTGATGCCACAGCTTCACTTCTTGATCGACTGGAACAATACAAAGAAGGTGAACCGATAGATATAGATGCCGAGATGACTTTAGTAACAGCTGATGTAATTAGTAGGACTATCCTCAGCAAACCTTTAAATGAAGGCGAAGCACGTGAAATATTCCAGGCATTTAGCCGCTATCAACGTAGAGCGGGTAGGGCACTCGTACTCCGATTCCTCAGGCTTCCAAAAGGATTGATTCAAAACAACTTAAAAAATGACGCCAAAATCATTCGAGATTGGATCCATCGTGCAATTAAAGAGCGAATCAAAAAACATGCAGACAATCCTCCCAATCCTTCCAATCCAGCTGATCTACTAGATTGCTTAATTACGGCAGATGACAATCAAAGCAACAAAAAGTTTTCCGAACAGCAATTAGTCGACCAAATTTGCTTTCTATTTCTTGCAGGTCATGAGACATCTGCGAGCTCATTAGGTATTGCAACATGGTTGCTTGCACTTGCACCCAATGTCCAAGACAAATTACTTCAAGAGGTCATTAATATTGTGGGCGAAGCGGGTGAAGGTTTAAGCCTTGGACCGAATGAACTTCGCAAATTGCACTATGGTGAAGCCATCTTCAATGAAACCCTTAGGTTATATCCTCCTGTCAGTTTTTTTATAAGAGAACGAAACGAAAGTCCAACCAACTTATCGTCAGTTAATGGAGAGCGTAGATGTCCGGTCGGCTCTCTACTAACGCTATCCCCCTGGGTAATTCAACGTCATGAAAATCACTGGAGTGATCCTCATGCTTTCAAACCAGAGCGATTTTTAGAAGAGAAAAACAATAAGTGGTTTCGAGAAGCTTTTTTACCCTTTGGCTTAGGGCCAAGAAAATGCCCTGGTGCAGCCTTTGCACAACAAGAAGCATTGCTTGTTTTATCCGAAGTCATTCGTCGCTATCATTTAGTACCCGTTCCAGGACATGAGCCCAAACTAACAGGGCGGTTAACATTGCGATCAACGAATGGAATCAAGTTAATACTTAAGAAGCGGTAGAAAGAAACGTTTAAAAAATAAAACTAATTTTACCTCCAAACCGCATATCTTCACTGCGAATTAATTGCCCCATATCAAACAGGCCAGCAGCATTGCTGAGATAGATATCAACATGAGTCGTCTCAGGCTGAGCAAGCCATCTAAAAGAAACAGTTCCATTAGTTGCGTCAAAGTGAGAGCCAACAATATTAATTTCTGGAATCAGTTGAAAACTGTGACTCAGTTGAATATTGGCACTAAGACCAACACCCCAAGGGTCACTCACACCACTCCAACCTAATTTTGGGTTTAAATTTAAGGCCAACCAAGAAGTGGCTTCCCATGTGTTAATAGATTCAGCGAAAACATATCCTTGATAACTACTGACATCATTATTTCGACCAAAACTGAGTCGACCAGCAGTCCAAAATGGTGCTCCTCTTAAGGGACTAAGTGCTACACCTTTGCCTCCCACTCTCCAATTCCAACCTCCTGTAGTCGTATAAGTCTTTGCAAGACTTTCAGAAGGTTCTCCACCAAATGTATTTACCCCTCTAAATATTCCAGCTTGATATAAGTCAACCTGAAAAATATTGGAAATGGAATATCCCAAAAATGCAAACAAATTACCTTTATTATCTGTATTTAACCAAGCTTGAGTATGACGATCAGGGGGTACAAGAGCTGTATTAACAGTTAAGCCACCCGAAGCTAAAGAAAGCTGTCTTGGACTTAAGCTTGGCTGAGGGGTATCTGCGGCATCTGCGGTATATCTAAATCTGGCACTGTAACCAATTTGGTTTGAAGAGGGTAATGCCAGTAATGCAGTCGCTGGCGTTGCCCCCCAGCCATTGGTCACAATCCCTTCAAGGCCAATCCTAGGGTTTAAGTTCCAAGTCAGCCCCCCAGAAAAGATTGGGACTCGGGTGAAGTCAATGTCTTCATCAAAGCTATTGTTGCCAGGACCAAATGGAATTAGAGAAGACCCAAACATTTCAAGTTCTGGTATTGGAGTCCAAAGAGCTCCTGCACTCATCCATACATTGTTGCCATAAAACTCACCTTCACCTCCTTGACCAGAACCTTGTATGCCAGGAAGAAAACTTGCACCTGGACTCAGGCTAACTTGCCAACCAGGTGAAAGGTTCCAAGAAAAGGGTAAAGCTACTGAGCCAACAATATTTCTTGTGAAAACTCTTTTACCGGAGTCATTAAAAATATTAGGGCTTGCGCCATCATTGGCTTTACAATTCGCAGAATCACATCCACCACTTCCTACATTCCAGCTTTCAACTGACCCCGTCAGCGCAAGGTTCCAATACTTCCCAGGACTATCCTCATAAGGTCGACTATCATCACTAGCCAAACGAATCTTAATTGCTCCTCCATAACTTTCCCAATAATTAGCAGGCTGAGTTACATATCCATTTAATTGAGAGTGCAAAGGGTCGTCTGCTTGTGAAACAAACCCAGATAATTGCACTTTATCTGTAATCCCCATGTCAAATCGAGCAGCATAATTTTGGTTACCTGTTCCGCCTGATTCACCGGTTTTAAAAGGAGACAACTGAAACGTACTAAATCGATGTTCATGAGCTAGAAGTTGATTTGCTGTAGGAACAGCCTGTCCAAGCTGGAGTGGAGGAATAAAGTCATCTGGCTGAGGAAAGAGAGTATTAAGCATTGCTTCGGCTTCATCAAAGCTATTCGGAATTTCAAAAGAAGAAGAATTCTCAAGTCGTTCTTGATCTAATAGAACATCTACATCAGGAACTGTTTCCCATAAAAGATCTTTTTGGCCTGAACCTTCTCCTTCTTCAATTGATTTCCATTCATTCATTTCTTTTGATTCACTTGGTGCAATAAGACTCCAATCATTTTGAGAAGCATCTCTAGAAAATTCTTTACGGACTTTCGAACCTGAAGTCTCTGAAATTTGTTGAACTGAAGGTCGAGACTTCTGATTTTCTTTGGGTAAAATTTCCCAAACCACTTGAGCTTGACAAGCAGACAACTGGATTGCTTGCATAATCACAGCTCCTCCTAGGAGCTTTGAGTAAAGACGAAATATCATTTCACCACTAAGGGATCAAAGCCATTAGGATTGGCTCGCTGCCAAAGCCAAGCATCACGGCACATATCCATTAGCCCTCGCTTGCTCCTCCAACCAATTCTCTTATAAGCGAGTGTCGGGTCAGCTATCGTCGCAGCTACATCACCAGGTCTCCTATCAACTAACTCATATGCAACTTTCAATCCTGAAGCTTTTTCAAAAGCTTTAACTACTTCAAGTACGCTATACCCTTTACCAGTCCCTAAATTAAGAGTAAGAAGTTGGCCAGGCCTTCCAAAAAGACAGTTCAGTGCTGCACAATGGCCTTCAGCAAGATCCATGACATGAATATAATCTCGGATTCCTGTACCATCAGGTGTAGGCCAATCACCACCGAAGACTTTTAGCAAGTCTCTCCTCTTAACAGCTACTTGACTTATAAATGGGAAAAGATTATTTGGTAAGCCAAAAGGGTCTTCTCCAATATGTCCACTCGAGTGAGCCCCCACCGGGTTGAAATAGCGCAATCTCGCAATGCTCCATCCATTCTTAGACGTTTCTTGGGATACCTCACCCGGGCTGCAGCCAACTAAATCTGCTAATAGCATCTCTACAGCGGCCTTTGTCGACCCGTAAGGATTAATTGGTCTTATTGGGGCAGTTTCTGGGATAGGAGACGAACTAGAAGAGCCATATAAAGTAGCACTACTACTAAATACAATTGTTCGACAACTATGTGAATCCATTACCGTTAACAAATTTCTTGAGCCGACAACATTTACATCCCAATAAAGCAAGGGTTTTTCTAAGGATTCAGCAACAGATTTCAAGCCTGCAAAATGAATCACTGCATCAAAAGGTTGACCTATACTCTCTCTCTCAACGAATAGCTTCTCTAAAGTTGAGAAATCACGAACGTCTCCATGTACTTGAATTAAGCTACCTATATCAGTAGAGCAAGTAGTAGCAATCTCTAGAACTCTCTCTAAAGAACGAGGAGAACTATTACTAAAGTCATCCAAGACAACAATCGAGTGTCCTGCCTGGAGAAGTACCAAGCAAGTATGGCTACCAATAAAGCCTGCTCCGCCAGTGATCAGCAGATTTGCCATCCAATCATGGCATCAGGTCAGGATCAAGCATGACCCAACCAGTTATAGGCTTACCTTGAAGGGAAACTTGGTCTCGAACATCATTTATCTGTGTGGTCTTTACATAACCGGGAGCACACAAGAAGAGTTGGGTTGAACAATTTCTAGTTTCAAGAAGGTCCCTAGTAATTACTAGATCCCTATTTTTTAAAGCCTTCCTAAGTTGCGAAGAGAATTCATCCAACTGCTTTGATGGGATCCTCCCAAGTGGGATCAAAGCAACCTGACCAGTACCAGAAACAGTAAGGGGTCCTTCAGCGAGCAAAGTTATGGATCTCATCCAAGTCTCTGGGCTTGCAAAAGGTAAGCGTTTCAACAAAGAAAATGGAACAGAGTCTTGTAGCTGCTGGGAATTAAAGATAATTCCACTAAGCCTATCTTTAGCAAAGCTAGCAAGACTTCCTAAAATCATCCCTGCAACTATTCCTATAAACAGAATTCTCGATTTATTAGGACTAACCGGATAAGGAAGTACTGCCGGAGGATGAATTATCTTCCAGGGTGAAATTATTCGCGACTTCTCCAACTGAAGTCTTTGCTTGGTTTGCTCTAATTTGGTAAGTGTTAAAGAATCACGCATTTGTTCACGATTCAGGTCGCCATACTTCAGCATGATTTCATTTGCTTTTTCTTTACTAAGTGGTTCAGAAAGAGGTAAGTAAGCAATACTTCCAGCAGCACTTTGGTCTATATACCTTTTAACAGAATCCCGCTCCCTTAATAAAATCTTTATTGAAGGATCTTCATCAGTAAAAATCTCCCTTCTCCTAAGTATTTCTCTGTTAATTAAAGCCAGCCGATAAATAGGAGGAGCATTTCGATCATATCCACCACTAGTATTACCAACAAGTGAGCCGACAAGATCTTCCTCAGCAACATTGCCAAAAAGCTGACCATAGTCCAAATTCCCAGCACCTACATCTCTATGCCCTGGGTTTATCCCATAGCGGAATTCATATGAATCTCTAGCTCTAGTAGATTCACCAGACTTTTTGAGGTAAAATTTGACTTGCTTACTTACAAAGTCCAGTCCATTATTTATTGACTCCTGTCTCTTTTGACCAGCATAATTAGCATATCCTTTTGAGAGAGCTTTAATAGTTGGTAGAATAATTTCCTTGTCTTTGTCTCGATAAGAAACATTCAAAACACGTGTACCTAAAACATTAAACACCTGAATACTTGAGCTCCAGGCAGGGTATGCACTTTTAAATGTCTTACCTGATAAAAGGTATTCTTCATTTATTTCCTGGAAGATAGGTCTCAAGATTAAAGGGCTGGTCAGAATCTTTACTTCTGTAGCTATTGCTGTTGCAGCTTGATTTATTCCACCACTAGAAATACTAGAAATGACTGAGCTTTGCAGTCCCCCTTTATTTTTTGAACCCTGCTGACTTGTTTCAACAACCATCTGAAAGCCACCCTGCCAAACAGGCTTGCGGGTATATGCATAAAAACCACTAAATAAGACTGTCCCAAAAGCCACTGAAACAAAAAGTCTGAAGTTTCTTTTTGAAGAAGCAATAATCTCCCGTACATCAAAATCATCACGATCAATGTTTTTATCAGAAACTTTTTGATCTTGAGAAATAGTATCTTTCGTTTTATTTGTCATTGTTCTATTTACTAAATAAGTTGTAAATTGAATAGACTCCAAGGAAAGGAGCTCCAACCTCATTAATTAATTCCATTGCGTGTGTGAAGATTGAGTTTTGAACACGGACAATGTCACCACTCATTAATACAGGATTTCTGTAATCCTCTACAGGAGCGTCAGGCTTGTAATTAAACGTTCTTCTATCTACCCCTCCTCCTCTAGTAAACCTAACAAACTCAACTTTCCCTCTTAAAAGCTTAGGCGCAGCGGCTAAAACAGCCTTATTGAGACTTGAGCCTTGAGGTAAGACAATTGGGCCGGGAGCATAAACTCTACCGCTTACAAATACCTCTAAATATTGTGGACTTAAATTAGTTTGACTTGCGTTTAAGAGCTGCTCTCTAAGGGGTGAATCACTTTTCGCCACCCTAACAACATCTCCATCAAATAATCTTATATTTTGCGAGTCATCCCCCTTAGTAATTAAGGATAGGAAGTTTAAATTTGTACCAATTCTGCCTGAACCAGAAGCCTTGGAAAGTTTTCTAGTTACGGAAACATTAGCCAAATTTGAATAAGCTGTGATTCCTTTACTTGCACGAATAGCATCAAATAATGTAGGGAAGAGATTAGAGCTCTCAGTATAATTAGGAATGTTAGACTTATCGGTGGATAATGGTTTGAAATTGGGGTTTAATGGATTACTTTTTAAACGTACTTTTGTCTTTGTCTCTGAAAAAGGTAAATTCTCTATATTCTGTGTACCCATAAGTGTATAGAAGCCAGGGCGCTTAACCTCTCCCCCCACATATATTCTTATAGGTCGATATCCAGTTAGGGTTATATATATATCAGGATCTTTTACGTATAATTTGAATTTTTCAGTAAGTTTTTCAGTAAGCTCTTGTACAGTTAGTTCCTCGACATTGACCGCTCGAAGCCTGGGCAAATAAACACTACCATCAGGTCCAATTGTATAAATTCCAGAAAGTTCTGGAAGCTGCAATAGCTCAATTTGAATTACATCACCAGGACCTAAAATATAACTATGTTTTCTAGTACTCTTAAATTCTTTAGGGTTACTCTTATTAAGTTCTTTGGGAATTTGCTCTTCAGAAGAGGTAGAAGGTTCTAAATCGCCTTCAAGGGCTGCCTTTGAAGGCAGCATTGGAGAACTAGCAATGGCAACCAAACCAGTTATTAAAAGACGTAAATAGCGTGTGAAGCCCTTTTGCATAGCTGAGAACTTATTCGCAGAGCTACCAAATAACTCAACCCAGTAGCCGGTCATTGCACTGGCCCGATCTCAATACCAAGTCCTATTGAAAAGACGAGCCTAGAGGGGGTTCCAATGACATCTAAATAGCCTTAATTGTATGTAAGGAGATTTGCACTGTAATTTCCTTGCTACCTTACTAATTTACAAGTCCTGATTAAATCAAACGGAGACACTCCCCTCAAACCAGTTGAAACTCTTTATCTAAGCTTAATTTTAGTAAACAAATCCCTGAATTCGCCAATCTGAAAAAGGATTTAAAGAAAATAGAAGCAAACTGATTTTCAAAAAACTAATACAATTGGAAATAATGTGGACCCTAGACACTAGGCTGAAATGGTAATCAATGTGCAAAGATGCTTAAAAAGCCGAGTGCACTCCACCCCGTGAAGTATTACCACTCTTTAAGAGGATCATGATTTTCTCGCTCACTGAATAATCTCTTGAAAATATGGATAGGCCAGATCTTTATACAGACTCTTCTTTAAATTCTGGAAGTTTTGCTCAAGTTAGCTTGTATTTTGCCTAATGACAGTTCTAGTAACAGGAGCGGCTGGCTTTATTGGTTTTCACCTAAGTGCAAGGCTCCTTAAAGAAGGTATTCCAGTAATTGGTTTAGACAATCTCAATGCCTACTATGACCCCAAGCTAAAGGAAGCAAGATTAAAGGAACTTCACTCCACAAGCGCCAAGCAAGGAACAGCTTTCTCAATGATTAAAGGTGATATTGAAGACTCCAAAACCATTGAAAAAACCTTCAAAAGCTATAAGCCCAACAAAGTAGTAAACCTTGCTGCTCAAGCAGGAGTCAGATATTCAATTGAAAATCCATCTGCATATATTCAGGCCAATATGGTCGGATTTGGGAACATCCTCGAAGGATGTAGGCACCATAATGTTGAGAACCTCTTATACGCCTCAAGTAGTTCAGTTTATGGAGGGAATACCAATATGCCTTTTAAAGAAAATCAAGGTGTCGATCATCCAGTAAGCCTTTATGCCGCAAGCAAAAAAGCTAATGAATTGATGGCGCATACATACAGTCATCTTTATGGCTTGCCATCTACTGGACTCCGTTTTTTTACTGTTTATGGTCCATGGGGAAGACCTGACATGGCTCTTTTCCTTTTTACACAAGCAATGCTTACTGGAAAACCGATTAAAGTTTTCAACAATGGAGAGATGATGAGGGATTTCACCTATATAGACGACATTATTGAAAGCTTGATGCGCTTATTAAACAAACCGGCATCCCCTGATGAAAATTTTGACAAACAAAATCCTAATCCTTCTCGAAGTTGGGCACCTCACCGAATATTTAATATAGGTAATTCCAGCCCAACACCCTTAATGGAATACATAGAAGCAATTGAGGAATCCTTAGAGATAAAAGCAAAAAAACTTTTGCTTCCAATTCAACCTGGTGATGTACCAGCCACTTCTGCTGACACATCTGAACTTAAAGAGTGGGTAGGGTTCAAACCAAATACACCTATAAAAGAAGGTGTGGCAAATTTCGTAAAATGGTACAGAGATTTCTATGGAATCTGATCAGGAGTTGATTCCTAACTTGAATTTACCTGATCTGCATAACTGCTCAGTAGCAGTTATAGGTTTAGGCTATGTAGGCTTACCTCTAGCAGTTGAGTTTGCAAAATCACAGAAATGCTTGGAAACTGGCAACTTAATTAATAGAAGAGTACTTGGATTTGATATAAATGAAAAACGTCTTGAAGAATTACGAAAAGGCATAGATAAAACAAATGAAACTGATCAGGCAGGCTTACGTGAAGCGTCAAAATTAGATTTTTCAAGTGACGAATCATTCATAATTAATGCTGATGTATTTATCATCACTGTTCCAACTCCAATTGATACAGCTAAACAACCTGATCTAAGCCCCATAGAAGGAGCCAGCAAGATCGTAGGGAAGGCATTGAAAAGAAGACAAGAAAACAATAAAAAGACTATTCCAATTATTATTTTTGAAAGCACTGTTTATCCAGGGGCTACTGAAGAAGTATGCATACCAATAATCGAAGAAATATCTGGGTTAGCCGTTAATCAAGATTTTGGTTGTGGGTACAGCCCAGAACGTATTAATCCAGGCGATACAGAGCATAAACTAACAACCATTACGAAAGTTACGAGTGGTAGTTCACCACAAATTTCTATTTGGGTTGATAAGTTTTATGGATCAATAATTAAAGCAGGAACTCACTTAGCTCCTAGCATTAAAATTGCAGAAGCAGCAAAAGTAATAGAAAACACTCAACGTGATCTAAATATTGCTCTGATTAATGAATTGGCAATAATCTTTCAAAAAATGAATATCGACACTTTAGATGTACTAGAAGCCGCTGGGACGAAATGGAACTTCCTACCATTTCGTCCAGGATTAGTTGGGGGACATTGCATAAGCGTAGACCCTTATTACCTAACTCACAAAGCGGAAAAGCTTGGCTACCTACCTCAAGTGGTTTTAGCTGGACGCAGAATAAACAATGATATGGGTAAATGGGTTGTCCAACAATTGGTGATGGAGATGACCCAACGAGGGATTGCAATAAGCGGATCTAATGTTTTGGTACTTGGCCTAGCTTTCAAAGAAAACTGCCCAGACATCAGAAACACAGGTGTAATGAATGTGGTAAATGAGCTGAAGAAATACGGCATGAAACCAGATTTAATAGATCCATGGGTCGACCCAGAAGAAGCCAGAAAAGAATATGGACTATTAGTCAAGAAAGAGCTGCCGAGGAATGATCCCCATGATGTGGTATTTATAGCCGTAGCCCATAAGGAGTTTACAGCTCTATCTAGGTCTCAATGGGAGGAATTAATAACACTAAAAGGTATATTTTTTGACCTTAAAGGAATAACTCCACGTGAACTTAATCCCATTCGATTGTAAAAATCAAATCAGAAATTAAAAAGAAATGACAACATCAATAAGCGAACAAAGTATTTCTAGAATACTTTTCCAACTCTGGCAAAATCTAACTAGGAAACGCCGCAAGCAATTATTTTTGCTTCTAATATTAATTTTAGCAAGTACCTTAGCTGAGGTAATCAGCTTGGCCGCAGTACTGCCATTTTTAGCTGTGATAGCAAACCCAACAAGCTTATGGAATAATGAAATAATAAAAAGTTGGGCGCCAACCTTAGGAATTTATGATGCCAAAGGCCTACTTTTATTCATCACTATTGTTTTTGCTTCAGCTGCTATTGGAGCAGCATTAATTAGATTAATGAATCTATGGGCCAGTGCTCAGCTAGGAGCGGCAATTGGTTCAGACCTTGCTTGTGAAGCCTACAAAAGGACTCTTTATCAGTCTTACTCATTTCACACAAGTAGGAACACAAGTACACTAATTGCGACAATAACTGATGAGATTGGAGTGACAGTTGGGCAGGTAATTAGTCCACTATTAATATTAATAAGCTCTTGCTTTATTCTTCTAGGCTTAACTATTACGCTGATAATAATCGACTGGGCGATAACACTAGGTTCAACATTAATTATTACATTGCTCTACTTAATATCAATCGGAATAAGTAAAAACTCACTAGCCAATGGCAGCAAGAAAGTGGTCAGATTAAATAGAAGTTTGTTACAGACTTTACATGAGGGTCTTGGAGCAATAAGAGATGTACTTCTAGATGGCAGTCAAAAGTTTTACAGCCATAAATATGAATTGTCAGATAGGCCTCTTAGAAAAGTTGTTGCTAAAAATAACTTCTTAGTCTATTTTCCAAGGCTTGTATTAGAGCCCTTAGGGCTAGTTTTAATTGCTCTAATAGGATATATATTGGTGCTTCAGGGTGGAGTAACAAAAGCACTTCCGCTACTGGGAGCGCTTGCATTAGGTGCACAAAGATTACTCCCTATGGCTCAAAAAATTTACGAAGGCATTGGGCAAGTTAGGGCAGGCAAAGAAAGTCTTGCTAATGTTCTTGAATTAATTTCTCAACCAATTCCGGAATATGCAAATTTGGGTAAGGTTACCCCACTTGATATAAAAAATGATATCAGGTTTGTAGATGTATGCTTTAACTACACACAAGAGGGAGAAGATACAATTAAAGCCATATGTTTAACTATAAAGAAAGGAGAAAGAATTGGCATAGTTGGCGAGACTGGAGGTGGGAAGAGCACAACAATAGACTTATTAATGGGACTTCTTAAGCCGTCAAAAGGGAAAATTCTGATTGATGGGATAGATCTACATGATGCGAACAGTCCAGAAAGAATCGCTTCATGGAGAGCCTCAATTGCTCATGTGCCTCAAAATATCTACCTAACAGACAACACAATTAGTGAAAACATTGCATTTGGGTTACCTAAAGAGCTAATAGATTTGGAAAGAGTTTATTTCGCAGCTAGGAAAGCACAAATAGACAATTTTATAGAAGATCTTCACCAAGGTTACTCAACACATGTAGGTGAACAAGGTGTCAGGCTAAGTGGAGGACAGAGACAACGAATAGCAATCGCTAGAGCGATATATAAGAATGCACAAATTTTAGTTTTTGACGAGGCTACAAGTGCACTTGATAACCGTACTGAATCTGCTCTAATGAAAGCAATAGATAGCTTAAAAAAAGATCTAACAATAGTAATGATTGCTCACAGGGTACAAAGTCTTGTAGGGTGCGAGAAAATCATTAGGATAGAAAATGGTATAATAAAATACGAGGGGGATAATTTGTCTAACCTGACCAATAAACCTGATTAATAATATACCTAAAAACATGTATAAAATTCCTGGCATCAATCATATAAATAAGAATTTTTTTGTGATTAGATAGAAGAGATGTGCGGAATTGCGGGTATCATAGATTGCTCATCTGCTCAAAGGAGTGAGTTAATAGAAATTGCTAATAGGATGTGTAAAGTTCTTAGACACAGAGGGCCAGATGATTCAGGAGTCTGGGTAAATGAAGAAGATGGAGTTGCAATTTCTCACCGAAGATTATCCATTATAGATCTTTCTAATGCTGGCAAACAGCCTATGAAATCAGAATGCGGAAGGTTTATACTTACTTTCAATGGAGAAATATACAATCATAGATCAATAAGGAAAGAAATAAATAATATTAGCGATTATAAATATTCGTGGAAGGGCCACTCAGACACTGAAACAGTAGTTGCTGGAATTAGTCTTTGGGGAATAGAAAAAACACTTAAAAAATTACAGGGAATGTTTGCATTGGGAGTTTGGGACAAGGTTGAAAAAACCATGACATTAGCTAGGGACAGGGCAGGAGAGAAGCCTATTTATTATGCCTATAGCAACAAAGAGCTTATCTTCGGCTCAGAGCTCAAAGCAATAAGGTTTTCTAAAAGACTAAGCTGGGACTTAGACCTGGATGCTGTAGATCTATATATAAGAAACAATTACATACCGGCCCCTCAGACTATATATAAGGGGGTAAAGAAATTAGAGCCAGGAAAATATATACAATTCAAACTAAATAGGGATTGCATTTATCAATCCAGAATTGAGGATTATTGGTCACTAGCAGATATAGCATTAGAAGGAATGGAAAATAGTTTTAATGATAGCTATGAAGAAAATATAAAGAGTTTAGATTCTCTTATAAACGCTTCAGTCAAAAGTCAAATGCTAGCTGATGTTCCGATAGGTTCATTACTATCAGGTGGGATAGACTCAACATTAATCACAGCAATTATGCAGAAGAATTGCGACTATAAGGTTAATACATTTACTCTAGGTTTTGAGGATAGCATTTACGATGAGTCGAGACATTCAAAAAAAATAGCGAGGTATATTGGCACAGAACATCATGAATTAATCATAAATAGCCAAGATATAATCACTAGATTAACAGAATTACCTCAGATTTATGATGAACCATTTGCAGATTCATCTCAATTACCAACATTAATGGTAATGGAACTTGCCTCTAAAAATGTAAAGGTGGCTTTAACAGGAGATGGTGGAGATGAATTCTTTGGAGGTTATAATAGATATCTAAGAGCTCCACAGACATGGAATTATATTTCAATGATACCGACCTTTGGGCGTACAATAATTGGTAATAATTTGCAGAGGTTGAGTAATAAAAGGATGAAGATTCTAGGAAAAAAGATTCAGCTTTCAAACAACCTAGAACAATGGTCATCACTAATGACGCAAGAGTGGATAGAGAGTGAACAAGTGATATTAGGAATAGACAGTCCGTTGCTAAGTTTCCAAGTTAAAAAAAATACTGACAGCATTTTAGATGCTACATCTAAAATGCTGTTGCAAGATGGGACTCAATATCTGCCAGACGACATTCTGGTAAAAGTAGACCGGGCATCAATGTCAAAATCCCTAGAAACTCGCTGTCCTCTTCTAGACCAAAGAGTCATGGAATTTGCTTGGAAATTACCTCTAAAACAAAAAATAGGTAAAGGGAAGGGTAAACTTATTTTGAAAGAATTATTGTACAATTATATACCTAAGGAATTAGTAGAAAAGCCTAAAAAGGGTTTTGCGATACCTATAGATGAATGGCTAAGAGGACCATTAAGAGATTGGGCAGAAGCACAGGTCTCAGAGGAAAGACTAAGCTTTGAAGGATACTTTAAAAAAGATCTTATAAGAAAAACATGGGAATCTCATCTAGAAGGAAGTGCAAACAATGGTTCTAGACTCTGGTCTATACTTATGTTTCAAAGCTGGCTAGAGAGCACAAGAAAATAACTTCTGGAATACAAAGACGAATAGATATAATGTTCTTAGTGCAAATAAAACCAAAATATTGATAAATATTAAGAATACCTATTAGTGATGGTTTGTAACAGCTATATCAAATATACATACATTAATTATGTTGTCTTTCAACATAGACTGCTTAGGTCTTGGAAAAGAAAAAACTACTTCTAGTTAGTAAACGTCTTCAGAGTGATCCTCGTGGCGGGCGAGAAATGCTGTCGAAGCTTAACTCGGATATTTTGAAAAAGTTATTTAAAGAAGAATTTATACAACTTGAGATTGATAAAAAGAATAAACAAAATTTATCTTTCATCAAAAGCATATTTCAGTGTCATATAGATGGACTTAATAAGTACATCATAAGAGAAATAAATGCTGCAGTAAAAAGAGAGCGAACAGATTTGATCTTCATTGATGGCTCTAACTATGGAGCTTTAGCCAAAGAATTAAGAAAGAGAAACTCAAATGTTAAAATAATCACATTTTTTCATAATGTAGAGGCAAGATTTTTCTGGGGTTCATTCAAAGAGAGGACGTCTATCAAAGCACTTCTAATATTATTAGTAAACTACTTCGCCGAAAAGATGGCTATAAATAATAGCGATGAAATAATCACACTATGCGACAGGGATAGTAAATTGCTAAAGAAAATTTATGGGAAAAAAGCTTCTTGCATATGCCCAATGAGCTTAGAGGACAAGTGGGAAGAGTCATACAAACGCTTTGAATCAGTCAGTCCAGAAGATAGTGCACTATTTGTAGGCGGTTTGTTTTATGCAAACAAATCAGGAATAGAATGGTTCATCTCGAAAGTCATGCCAAAAGTATCTGTTCATTTATATATTGTTGGCAAAGGATTTGAGTTACATAAAAGGAAGCTAGAGGCAAGTGGGAAAGTTACTGTTATAGGCGAAGTTGATAAAGTAATAGATTGGTATATGAAAGTTAAATTCGTTATTGCTCCCATATTTGATGGTTCTGGTATGAAAACAAAAATTGCAGAAGCTTTAATGTTTGGCAAGAAAGTCATAGGCACTCCTGAAGCATTTACTGGATATGAAGATATTTGCTTTCAAGCAGGATGGATATGTAATAATGATGTAGAATTCATCAACGCCATTAACATGGCCAATGTAAGTATTCATAAAAAGTTTGATCCTAAAATGCGTCAGTTATATTTGAAATATTATTCTCCTACAGCAGCCAAAAGAAACTTCGAGGATCTTCTCCAATAAAAAAATGCTAGTTAGTAAAATAAAGATGAAGCTAAAGTATCAACTACGTGAAATAATCCCTCCTAGCTTACAGGTCCCTTTCAAGTATTATTTCAATGCATTAAGTAATACTCTAGAACCAGAGGTTCATTTGCTGAAATTACTGATTAAGAAGAATGATCTAGTGATTGATATAGGGGGTAACCGGGGTGTTTACAGCTTCGCCTTAAATCAGCTGGGGGCAAAAGTAGAAATTTTCGAGCCAAATCCAGATTGTTCTGACGTTTTATCAAGTTGGGCAAACTCAAAAAAAAGAGTCTCAGTAAATCAAGTCGCATTATCAGACAGTAATGGTGAAGGAGAGCTTAATGTCCCATTAGGGAATGACGGTACAATCCATGACTCGTCTGGGTCATTAGAGAATAAACAATTCAAGAGTTCACTGGTTAAAAAAATTAGAAAGTCTCGATTAGATGATTATCGCTTCACTGAAATTAAATTTATAAAAATAGATGTCGAAGGACATGAGTATAAGGTTTTATCAGGAGCAGAGAAAAGCATAAACACAAGCAAACCAGCATTACTAGTTGAAATTGAACAGAGGCACTGTACAAGACCTATTAAAGAAATATTCACAATGATTTCATCCTGGAATTATGAGGGATACTTTTTGAAAGAAAAATGTTTAAGGCCTATAAATACATTCGATCTTGAAAATGATCAGCCTCAAAATCTCTTTGAAGATAAAAGGTATATCAACAACTTTCTATTCTTACATTCTGACTTGATTAACAAAGGTCTATACAACGATCTATTGAAAACTCTCCTGTTAAAATGAAAATAACGGTTATAACACCCTTATTCGCCTTATCTGGGGTTCCTTTAGCTCAGGTTCGATTAGCAAGAGTACTTGCTGATAGAGGTCACGAGGTTGACCTTATTATTGGAAATATTCAAGAGAACTTTACGCTACCAAAAATTCATAATGTAAATGTGGTGATTTGGAACAAACTTGCAGTTCGCAGTATGTTAATACCAATGATAAGATACTTACATTGCCATGATCAAGATGTCATTTTTTCTGCTGAAGACCACCTAAATGCAACAGTACTCCTAGCAGCCTTAATAGCAAGGTCTAAAGTTAAGATAACAGGCTCTTCTAGAGTCACCCCATTTGATACTTATTCAAACAATCCACTAACCAAGAGATGGGTTCTTAAAGTTCTAATACAACTTGTCATGAGAAGAGCAAATGTACTTACTTGCGTCTCCAAAGACATGGTTAAACAATATAGAAAGATTTTCCCAAATGCTCCTCATTCTTGTGTATATAATATTGTAGATGATAAGTACTCGAGAATGAGAATGCTTGAGGATGTTGATCATCCATGGTTATTAAATAATGAGAATAAAATAGTTATTGCTGCTGGAAGATTAGCTCCCTGGAAAGGCTTCGATGACCTTGTAAATGCATTTTATTTACTAAAGGAAAATAAAAACTTGAAGTTATTAATTTTAGGAGATGGTCCACAGCGTTATCAGCTTGAATGTTTCATCCAAGAAAAGGGGCTATCAGAAATAATCGAATTGGTAGGCTATGTAAATAACCCGCTCAAATATTTTAAGCATGCTGAAGTATTTGTTTTGACTTCTATCGTTGAAGGATTACCTAATGTACTAGTAGAAGCAATGATGTGTGGTTGCACACCTGTATCAACAGATTGTCCAACCGGACCTCGAGAAGTTTTAAGAGATGGAAAGTATGGATATTTAGTTCCCGTTAGGGAACCAAGAGCTATCGCTAAAGGAATAATGAATGCACTTAAAAACCCTATTCCATCAGAATTACTTCAAGAAGCAATAACTCCCTTCAAAGAAGAAGCTGTTCTAAAAAGACATTTCGAGTTGCTAGGTATTTCAGAATGAAAGTCGCTCTAAATGCTACATCTATGAATAATCGCCCCTCGGGGGCAAGACAAAGGTTTTTAGGGATATATACTCAACTTTTCAAAAAATTAAACAATGTAGAATTTGTAATTTTTGAGCCAAAAGATTGTGAAATTTCCCCCTGGTTTTCAAAACAACCAAATATAAGTTTTAGGAATACTCCTATACCAAGTACAGGAAGGCTAGGGAAGTTTAGTACTGGTTTAAATTATTGGAATCAAGCTTTTAAAAAAGAAAGATTTGATATTTTCGAAGCTATGCATCTCCCGATGGTGTGCCCAAAAGACAGTGCATCGATTCTTACTATTCATGATGTAAGAGGACTGTATATTGATCCTCTTCTCCCAAGTAGTCTTTTATTCAAGAGAGTGCTTTACAATGCTTTAAAGAGGTCAGATCATGTGATAACTGTATCTGAAACGATGAAAGAACAGTTATTATCTTTCTTCTCTAACATAAAAATATCGGTTATAAACAACGGTATCGACCCGGGTTTATTTAGCATACCATCAGAGGAGGAATGCAACTCTTTCCAAAAAAGATACAATCTTCCTGACGATTTTGCTATTAGTGTAGGTCACTTAGAGCCTAGAAAAAATTATTCAAAGTTAATTGATGCTATAGGAATTCTAAATTCCCGAGGCCTAAAATGTCCATTATTAATTATTGGAAATGATAGTGGAGAGGGTAAGTCTCTTATTAAAAAAATTAATAAAATGAATTTACAAAACCAAATCTTTCTTTTACAAGGTCTTACAGACCTTGAAGTTCGTTGTGCTTACGCAAAATGCAATCTCTTTATATTCCCTTCTAAATATGAAGGGTTTGGCATCCCAATACTGGAATGCATGGCAACGAAACGACCTATGGTACTTAGTGATTTACCTGTCTTTAAAGAAATAACAGAAGGGCATGCACTTTATTTTGATCCGACTAATGTTGATGCCATGGTAAATGCAATTGAGATTGGCTTAACTTGCAATAAGACTGGCCAAAAAATTATAAATTATAGTGAAAAAAGAATTCAGGATTTTAGCTTTGAAAAGCTTGCTGTCCAAGCTGCAGAAATATATACAGAATATGATAAATAATCAAAATAATATCGCATATGTTTCTCATAAAAAACAATTAAAATACAAAATATTTATTCGATAAGCTTCCAACTGAGAATAGCAATAATTATGCAAATAAGAAAATCAGATAAAAATTTTATTGATTTTCCACTAATTAGCGTTATCTTTAGAAAAATTGGAGATACGACAATAATTGTTAACAGTTCTTACTTGTCCATTAGGCAATTCATACTATCTACAAAAAAAAATCAATTTCCAAATATCATTAACACAAGCTTTCCTGCTTCATTTCTTTAGAAACTCTAGATAAAGGTCAACTGCTTCTTCAGTAAAGACAATCATTGACCTACCCAATTCGCCCATTAGCTGAAAAATTCTCTTCATGATCCCCTATATACTTTTTTGGATTTTTATAGCTGCATTTAGCCTTGGTCACAAACGTCCATGGTCAAACTTGACTTTCTATGGCCTTTTGGCATTTTTAATTGCTTTTATAGGGCTAAGGAATCAGATAGGTGGGGATTGGTACAACTATCTTTTCGATTTTTGGAAGGAAAGCGAGGCCCCTCTATCTTCAGTATTAACAATCGAAGATCCAGGGTACAAGCTACTGAGGTGGATGGGTTCTAACTGGGGAGGAGGCATTCATTTTTTAAACGTTGCTTGCGCATCAATCTTCTCCATGGGTCTTCTAACTTTTTGTAGAGCTCAGCCAAGGCCTTGGTTAGCTCTCACGATGGCATTCCCATATTTAATTCTAGTAGTTGCAATGGGGTACACCCGTCAAAGTGCTGCTGTAGGAATGGAACTCTTTGCTCTGTTAGCTCTAGAGCAAGGAAAGCAAATGAAATTTCTTTGGCTAGTGGCAATTGGATGCTGTTTTCATAGAACAATTCTGATCCTCCTAGGTCTTCTAGCAATAACACTTTCCCCCTCACTAAGGTTTTTTCAACTCATAAGATTTTTACTGTTTGCCGCTGCAGGGTTTGGTCTTTACGCCACAGTTTTCGCTTCAACAATCCAAACATATTTAATTAATTATGGCGCTGGAGGTGGATTGACGTCTAGTGGTGCTCTTATAAGAGTGCTCCTTTGTCTTATACCAGCAATTATATTTTTAATTTCCCGAAAAAGTTTTCGACTGCCAGATCAATCTAATCAAATCTGGACAGTGCTTTCTTTAACTACTATTGCAGCAGTTATTTTCCTTGCTCTAACAAATCTATCTACGATGGTAGATCGTTTGGCTCTTTATCTAATTCCTCTTCAGATTTTCGTAGGTAGCCGTATACCTGAAACTCGATTACTTGGGCAAAATCCAGGTATTTGGACTCTTATATTAATATCTTTTTCACTAAGTATTCTTCTAGGGTGGTTAATGTATTCAACTTATTCATTTGCTTGGCTTCCCTATAGAAACTTATTAATACCAGGCTTAGGAGGCCCCCTTGATGAATCAGCACCTTTACACTATAAGCTAGATAAAATGATTGCGAATCCACTATATGAAAAATATTTTTAATGTGCGGGATAACAGGTCTTTGGGCCTTTCAAGCAATCTCAGAGTCTGAACTCCAAACAAACGTGGAGTTAATGTCTCAAGCAATTGCTCATCGCGGTCCTGACGATTCAGGGATATGGTTAGACCCTTCTCTAGGACTTTGCCTAGGGCAAAGAAGACTTTCCATATTAGATCTTTCTGAGGCTGGAAAGCAACCAATGCAAAGCTCTAGCGGGAGATTTATAATTGTATTTAATGGGGAAATTTATAATCATATATCGCTTAGAAAGGATCTTGAAAGCAATCAAGGGTTTTCAGTAAATTGGAAAGGTCACTCAGATACAGAAACTCTAGTAGAGGCGATTGAAGTCTGGGGCTTAACTGATACTTTGAAAAAATGCCATGGAATGTTTTCTTTTGCGATTTGGGATAGAAAAGAAAAGTCTCTAAACTTAGTTAGAGATAGATTTGGAGAAAAGCCACTTTATTGGGGGGCAATAGATGATTTAGGAATTGTATTTTCTTCTGAGCTAAAAGCCATTCGTGCGATGCCAGGATTTACTCATAAAATTGCAAGTAGTGCTGTCATTAATTATCAGCAATTTGGATTCATCCCAGCACCACTTTGTATATACGAAGGCCTAGAGCAACTGATGCCAGGTCACCTGGTAAGAATCGACAGAAATCACAAAACCACAAAGAAAAATGAATTGCCTATTTCATCTAAATGGTGGGACCCAGAAAAAGAATCAAATTATTACTCAACTACTTTCCCTACAGAAACCATCTCTAATGATCTAGATGTCCTTAATGAACTAGACAGAGTCTTACGAAAATCAATAAAGGCACAATCTAATGCTGATGTCCCACTTGGGTCATTCCTATCAGGAGGTATAGATTCATCTCTCATCACTGCACTTCTACAAGCAGAAAATAATTATCAAGTAAAGAGTTTTACAGTTTCTTTTCCCGAGGAACAGCTTTTTAATGAAGCACCTTTTGCTAAGGCTATTTCAGAAAAGATTGGAACAGATCACACTGAAGTCTGTCTTACTGCTAAAGATGCACAAGAAATAATTCCTGATATAGCTCGTCACTATTGCGAACCTTTTGCAGACTCTTCTCAACTCCCAACTCTTTTGTTATGTAGAGAAGCTAGAAAATCTGGACTAACTGTTGCTTTAAGTGGAGATGGAGGTGATGAACTTTTTGGTGGGTATAACCGTTATCTATTTGCACCTATTATTCAAAATCGTTTTGGCAAACTAAATCCTTTATTACGCAGATTTATCGGGGAAATAATTAGGCGGTCCCCAGCAAAATTTATGGGTTTAAATTCAGATGGATTAGCTCAGCAAAAACTTCAAAAATTAGCTTCATCAATTATCGCGGCAGGGTCAATCGAAAAATTGCAAGCGGTTTTGTTAACTATTAATCAAAATAATGTCAATAATTTGATTTCATCAAAACCACTTCCTAAAGCATTTAGTTACTCTGAGCAATTAATGATGGCTGATATTCTTAATTACTTACCCAACGATATCCTTGTCAAAATAGATAGAGCCTCAATGGCAGTTGGTCTAGAAACTCGAGCACCATTCCTTGATCATCTTGTTGCTGAGTTCTCATGGCAATTGCCTCTTAAGTACAAAATCAGAGGAAAAGGATCTAGATCAATAACCAAATGGGCCCTTAAAGAATTATTAGCGAGGTATATTCCAAGAGAACTATTTGAAAGGCCAAAGGCTGGATTCGCTATGCCTATTGGCCAATGGCTCAGAGGTCCTTTGAAAAGTTGGGCAAATGACATGCTTACTTCAGAGCTTCTAGAACGACATGGATGGTTTGATCCTCATATAGTGCGAAAGCTGTGGTTGCAGCATCAAACAGGTCGACAAGATCATTTTCCCCTTCTCTGGTCAGTATTAATGGCACAATCCTGGCTTAACGAATGGGAGTGAAGTCTTTTAGAATTAATTATCTCTACTACTTGGTAAGTCAATTCCAAATCACTGAAATTAATTAAAACAATTCTCTCAAACTGCAATGCAAAATGTTCTTCTAGTTGCCAATACAAGCTGGTATTTATATAACTTCCGATTTCCTTTAATAAAAGAATTAAAAGACAAAGGGTATAATGTTTCTATAGTCGCTCCACATGACAACTATACAAGCCATCTCCAGAATGAAGGTATAATTGTTCATGACTGGGAAGTTTCAAGGAATTCTATTAACCCACTTTTGGAAATAAAGGCATTAATAGACCTAATTAGAATTTATCGGCATATCAAGCCAGACTTAGTTCATCATTTCACAATTAAAGCCTGCCTATATGGGACTATTGCTGCAAAATTCTCAAGAATCTATCGGGTTATAAATGCAATCACAGGCCTAGGGCATGTCTTTCTTGGCACGCGCATGAGAAATAAACTACTGAGACGTTTCTTGAAACCAGTTTATAAAGCTGTCTTTATGGCAAGACGGTCAACTGTAGTTTTTCAAAATGCAGAAGATCAAGAAAAACTAATAGATCTTGGTATTACAAAAGGCGGTAAAGCAAAAATAATTCGTGGCTCAGGTGTTGATATTAACCATTTCAAGCCATCGATATCGAAATCTACTCTCCAACGCTTTTCCTACCCATTGAAAATATTATTCCCATCAAGACTAATAAAACAAAAAGGTGTGACTGAGGTTTTGCAAGCCTGTAAAGCTCTCTGGGATAAAGGGTTTGAATTTGATTTGCTAATTGCAGGGGATGTAGATCTAGGAAATAGAAGCTCCCTATCTTCCAAGGAACTTAAAGAGATACAAAATCACCCCCGAATCAATTGTCTAGGTCATGTTGAAGATATGCGCAAAATATATGAAAAAAGTGATCTCGTGGTTCTTCCTTCTTGGCGAGAAGGTCTGTCAAGGGCATTAATAGAAGCTGCTGCGATGGAAAAGCCAATCATTACAACCGACGTCCCTGGGTGCAAAGATGTTGTAGATCATGGCTCCTCAGGATTACTTGTACCTCTTAGGGATTCGAGATCCTTGATGTTATCGATTTGTTTATTAATGCAAAACCCAGAACTAGCCTTTAAATTTGGCAAGGCAGCTCGTAAAAAAGTCTTAGCTGAGTTTGAAGTATCACTGGTTAATCAACGTACACTTGAGCAATATGAAAATCTTCTAAAGAAGCCTCTCCTAAGAAAGTCCCAATTAAGAACACCCTAGAAGTTTGAATCAACATCCCTCAATGAAAAGCTGCAATCTTGTCAAACTAATAAAAGGCTTTTCTTGGCAAGAATTATTTTCCAGTCCAGTTGTTTTTTAAGGAATGATCATTGTGAATCAGCAGAAAACCTTACGCGGCATGACAGATTTACTGCCAGATCAAATTGTTATATGGCAAAAAGTAGAGGAAATTATTCGAAATGAACTTTTTAAAGCAGGTTTTCAAGAGATTCGAACACCACTGTTAGAAGCTACAGATCTTTTCAAGAGAGGCATTGGAGAAGCTACTGATGTCGTAGGGAAGGAGATGTATACATTCCTTGATCGAGGAGATAGATCTTGCACTCTGCGGCCAGAAGGCACAGCATCGGTTGTAAGGGCTGCTATAGAGCATGGCTTGATCAAGAAAGGTATACAAAGGCTCTGGTATCAAGGTCCTATGTTTAGATATGAAAGGCCTCAAGCTGGCCGTCAAAGACAATTTCATCAAACTGGCCTAGAGCTAATTGGGGCTGACAGCCCAAGTAGTGATGGAGAGGCGATAGCAATCGCTTGGAACCTTTTGAAAAATCTAGGGTTAAAAAATTTAGTACTTGAACTAAATTCTTTAGGGACAAATGAAGATCGACTTCGCTATCGAGAAGAGCTGGTTTGTTGGCTCAAAAAAAATCATGATCTATTAGATCAAGATTCTCAACTACGCTTAAAGAAAAACCCTTTAAGAATTCTTGATTCCAAAAATCCCAATACCAAACTATTGATAAAAAGTGCTCCCAACCTTCAAGAATTTCTTTCGAAGGAAAGTCTAAACCGTTTCAACGAACTCCAAGAATGTCTGATTGCCTTGAAAATTCCATTTCATCTCAACCCTAGTCTTGTAAGAGGTCTTGATTACTACTGTCATACAGCTTTCGAAATAACTAGCGATCAACTAGGGGCACAGGCAACAGTCTGTGGAGGAGGTAGGTACGACAACTTGGTCGAATTACTGGGTGGTAATCCTACGCCGGCTATTGGCTGGGCTTTTGGAATGGAAAGGCTGATGTTAATAATTCAAGCAAGTGCTATAGAAGATCCATCGGGAACAGCTGGCAAACTAACTACCATTCAAAGACCAGATATCTACTTAATCAATCGGGGAGCCCTTGCCAAAAAAACAGCATTGGTTCTTACACAAAAATTGAGAGCAAATGGGATAGTTGTAGAGCTCGATTTTTCTGGCGCTAATTTCAGTAAACAATTTAAAAGAGCTGATAAAAGTGGGGCGGAATGGGCCTTAGTTATTGGGGATGAGGAAGCCGAAGCATCTGAAGCTCGACTAAAAAACCTAAAGGAACCAACTGATCAAAAATCTGAAGAGACTTTCTCTTTAGATAATCTTTCACGCATCGTAAATAAGATCTCATTCAATAGAACCACCTCTTAACCTGCCAGGATGGAAATAAAAACGATTCAAACAATTTGCTGCATAGGTGCAGGCTATGTCGGCGGACCAACTATGGCAGTTATTGCTGACCGATGTCCAAGCATTCAAGTCCATGTAGTAGATCTAAACAAGTCAAGAATAAATTCATGGAATAATCCAGACCTAAATAAATTGCCTGTTTACGAGCCAGGATTAGATCAAGTTGTTAAAAGAGCTAGGAACAGAAATCTCTTTTACTCAACAGAAATTGAAGCAGCAATATCCTCAGCAGACATGGTTTTTATATCTGTAAATACACCAACAAAAACCAAAGGCGTTGGAGCAGGCAAAGCAAGCGATCTTAGATGGGTAGAAGCCTGTGCAAGACAAGTCGCAGAATATGCAAAAGGGGATACCATTGTTGTTGAGAAAAGCACCCTTCCTGTAAGAACTGCTGCTGCAATAAAGTCAATACTTTTATCTTCTCAAAGTAAAGAATTAACGAATAAAGAAAAGAAAAACTTTGAGGTATTATCTAATCCAGAATTCTTAGCCGAAGGGACAGCTATAAAAGACTTAGAGAATCCTGATAGGGTTCTTATAGGTGGTGAAGATAAAAATGCCGTTGAAGCATTGGCATCCATCTACTCTAAATGGGTTCCTGAGGAGAAAATTCTAAGAACAAGCCTATGGAGTAGTGAACTTTCTAAATTGACATCTAATGCATTCTTAGCCCAAAGGATTAGTTCAATAAACTCAGTGGCAGCCCTCTGTGAGGCAACCGAGGCAAATGTAACAGAAGTAGCAAAAGCAATTGGTGCTGACAGCAGGATTGGGGGGAAATTCCTTCAAGCAGGACCAGGGTTTGGAGGTAGTTGTTTTAAAAAAGATATCTTAAACCTAGCTTATCTATGTAAATACTTTGGGCTGCCAGAAGTTGGTGATTACTGGGAGAATGTTGTCAAGTTAAACACCTGGCAACAACAAAGAATTGCAAATATTATTGTAGAAAAGCTCTTTGGGACTGTAACTGGTAAATGCCTTGCAGTTTTTGGTTTCTCTTTTAAGGCAAATACTAATGACACTAGAGAATCTCCAGCAATTCAAATATGCAAAGATCTTTTAGAAGAAGGCGCTCAACTTGCAATATATGATCCAAAAGTTGAATCAAGTCAAATCAGGCGGGACTTAAATCGATCTGAAATTTTACCAGGAAGCAAGTCAGACCAAAAAAATTCTAATCTTAATGGAGAAGGTAATTGGTGGGTTGCAAATAACCCTATTAATGCAGTTAGTGGTGCTGATGCAGTATTAATCCTAACTGAGTGGAGTGAATTCAGCTCTTTAAATTGGAAAAGTATTTCTTCGATGATGAGAAGTCCTGCTTGGGTATTTGATACAAGATCAATAACAAATGCACAAGATGTCAAAAATGCAGGCCTTAAATTATGGCGAGTAGGCGTAGGCGGAGATCCTGAAAGTTAATTTATTATCAATGATTGGAAATTGCCATCTTGATCCTTTGCATACTCTCTTTATCGCAAGCAAAAACACCTTTTTCTGTTATCAATGAGGTTATGTATTTTGCAGGTGTTATATCAAATGATGGGTTTAATGACTCTGTATCAGGAGGAGTCAGCCTGACATCAATAATTTCTATTTTATCTTTCGAAGAGAAATGTTTTCCGCGAATATAAGTAACCTCATTTGCAGACCGAAATTCGACTGGAATATTACTTAAACCATCCTCAATCGACCAGTCAATTGTTGAGCTTGGTAAGGCAACATAAAATGGTACTTGATTATCAAAAGCAGCCAATGCTTTTAGATAAGTTCCTATTTTATTACAGACATCGCCACAGCTAGAAGTTCTATCAGAACCTACAATCACAGCATCTACTTCTCCTTTCTGCATCAAATAACCACCAGCATTGTCAACAATTACAGTATGAGGTATTCCTTCACATCCCAATTCATAAGCAGTCAGACTAGAGCCTTGGTTTCTGGGACGTGTTTCATCAACCCATATATGAATATCCAATCCATATCTATGTGCTTTATAAATTGGGGCAAGAGCTGTTCCCCAATCTACAGTTGCAAGCCAACCTGCATTGCAATGGGTAAGTATCTTCAAGGGTTTGCCTTTCCTCTCAACTGGCCTGGAATTCATTAAGTTCTTAAATAGACCTAATCCGTAATCACCAATAGACTCGCACATGCAGATATCTTCTTTAGCAATTAAATCAGCTTCCTTTCTTGCTACTATTGCACGCTCACTATAAGGCAATAGTGAAACTTTTTCTTTAACTCTATTTAAAGCCCAGCTTAGATTAACAGCCGTAGGCCTCGTTTGATTTAACTTTTCGAATGCAATCTTAAGTGAATAATCACTTGGATCTTCTTGAAGAGCAAGCATTAATCCATATGCGCCAGTTACTCCTATCAAAGGAGCACCTCTTACAACCATTTTACTTATTGCTTTGGCAACATCATCACAATTAAAAAGTGAACTCGTTGAAAATCTATGAGGCAAGCAAGTTTGATCAATGACACCTACAGAACGGCCACCTGATTCCAACCATATTGTCCTCCAATCTTTACCATTAATCTTCACAAGAGGACTTCCAAGCTGTTTTCATGGAGACTTTGACAAAATTTTGCACTATAAGCAAGCTATCAATAAGTTATTCACATAACAGTTGATATCTTTGTTAGAAAAGAAATTAAGAATTGAAGGGATAATTTAATTATTACAATATAAATTCTAGCAATATTTAATGGAGGAATGTCCCATTACTTTTTTGTCAATGATAAGGGCATTACAATCGCCAAATAAAGTATTCAGTCAAGCTTGCATAATGCTCTTATATGAAAGGATATCCTATTAGTTCCTTGAGCAAGGTTCCTTGAGCAATTCAACAGACTCTTCTCTAAAAGATGCACGGATAGGAGTTCTTGGAGGAAGTGGGCTTTATGACATTAACAAGCTCACAAATATTCGAGAGCTAACTATTAAAACTCCATATGGTGATCCATCTGATTCATTAAGGCTGGGATTACTTGGAGGAATGGAAGCAGTTTTCTTGGCAAGACATGGGCGCAACCATACTTTTACTCCTACACAAGTCCCATATAGAGCAAACATCTGGGCCATGCGGTCACTAGGAGTGAGGTGGATAATTTCACCCTCAGCTGTGGGCTCATTACAAGAGGAAATCCGACCCTTAGACATTGTCATACCAGATCAATTCATAGATAGGACGCACCAAAGACCATTAACATTTTTTGGAGATGGTGCCGTTGCTCACGTAGCGATGGCAGACCCGTTTTGTCTAACTCTTTCTAGAATTTTGGCCGACACAGGTGAGGCTCTTATGCCGGAGGGGCGTCAATTGCATCGAGGTGGTACCTATCTAGCCATGGAAGGTCCTGCATTCTCAACCAAAGCAGAGTCCAACCTTTATCGGAATTGGGGCTGTCAGGTCATAGGGATGACTAATCACACTGAAGCACGTTTAGCAAGGGAAGCAGAAATAGCTTATGCGTCACTATCAATGGCAACGGATTACGACTGCTGGCATCCAGAGCACGACAACGTCACAGTTGAAATGATTATTTCCAATCTTAAAACCAATGCAGTCCTAGCAAACGAAATAGTACTTGCAGTCGCTGAAGAGATAGGGAAGCAAAGACCCAAAAGCAAGGCTCACGCTGCACTTAAGAGCGGTCTAATGACTAATAAAAACAATGTTCCAGCAGAAACCAGAGAGAAAATTGATTTGTTCACGAAATCTTATTGGGGCCCTTTCAAGTAATTAACAATCTTCGAAAAAAAGGTCTACTCTAAAAGCCTTTGTCAGCTTTGCTGACAAAGGCTTTTAGAGTAGACCTTTCATTGACCTGAAACTAAATCTTCAAGGAAGCTAACTAAAGCCGTTACCAACTCCTGTGTAGGAGCCGTAAAAGAAAATACCTAGAACAAAGAAGACTGCCACTCCACCAGCTGTGGCAACCAACCAAAGTGGTAAAACCCCTTCAGTCCAACGGCGTTCCCAAGAAACTGCAGGACGTCCATCAGGAAGACGATCAGGGATGCGACCGTCAGGCCCCTTAAGCTTTGTACTCATGGTTTCAATAGATCAGTTAAAGAAGTAGCTGGAAAACAACACTCCCATCACAAAAACCAATAACAAACCCAAATAAAGGCTTGTACGGTTTAACTCAACAGGAAGGTTGTTGGGGTTTGGATTTACTTGCATTTTTCTTTAGAAGTCAGCGTCTAATGAACTGCATTGCAGCAATAGCTCCAATGAAAAACACCGTTGGAATAGCTAAGGCATGAACCGCTAGCCATCTAACAGTGAAAATTGGATAGACCCTAGGGGCAGCAAGTGGTGGTGAAGATTGAGACATGGTTTATTTCAACCGCAGGTCTAGTTGGGATTTAGATTCAAAGCGTTCGCTCACAACTGGAGCTTTGCTTTCAGAAGCCTGGTAGTAAGCATCTGGTCTAGGAGTACCAAATGTGTCGTAGGCAAGGCCTGTTGACACAAATAGGAAGCCTGCTAAGAAAATTGCAGGCAGCGTCACTGCATGGATTACCCAATAACGGACGCTAGTGATGATTTCGAAAAACGGGCGTTCCCCGGTTGAGCCGGCAGCCATAACCTCGGGCGTATCAGCTCACCGATCCTATAAGGCTGTGCTGGTTCACTGCGCATTGCGAACGATCATGGTTACAGAGCGTTGTGCAATCTTGAACATAAAAACATCAGCCAACCCAGCGTAAAAGAGCACCCCTTTCTCCAAGAACAAAGCCCTGGTAAGGGTTCTGAGAGTCTGACGAGAAGAGAATTCGTATCAAATTTGAAGGTTGAGCATCTCCAACAGGGTCAAGCTCCCAACTCTTCCCTTGGTCACGACTCACTAACAAAGTACCGTTTCCCCCCGCAGCCCAAATAGATCCTTGAGGGTCCCAAGCTAAATCCAAATAGTTATATCCATTAGTAATAGGGATTATTGGACGTTCCCAACCCTCCACTTCTCCAGATTCATCGTTGAAACGAATCTCAGCACCCCTCGCCAACATCCAGAGCTTCCCATCTGGCTGAAAGCCCACGCTCTGAACTCTCTTACTACTTGCCCGTTGATGGAGCTGCCAAACATCTTCCCCTGGGTCAAGCGTGGCAAAGAAATTTCCTAATGCACTAACACTTACATAACTACCGTCTTCAGAACGCCTCAAATCTCTAATTCCTCCTTCTGCATCACTAACTTTTCCCTCCCAATTAACACCCCCATCTTTTGTTGTATATACAGCTCCAGCTGTTGTCGCCAACTCAGCACTATTAATACCTAAAGTTTTAATGAGGTATGGATCACCTGGAAGCTTGCTTCCTAAAACGATGCGGCTCCAATTCTTTCCTGAATCGGAACTATGCATTACCAATCCTGGCTGACCAGCGATCCATCCTTCCTCCCCGTTGAAGTCAATACTTATAAGCCTAAAGTTCTCCTCATCTGGCAAATCCAAAATCCTCTTATCCCAGGAATCCCCCCCATCATTTGTCTCCAAAATCAAACGGTTTGTACCTACAAGGAAACCATGCTCTTTATCTGAAAAACTAATATCTAGCGGATTAGCCTCAGTTTGCAAATCAACAGCCTGCCAAGGGCTTAAAGCTGCTACAGGGAGTCTCGTAGCAACACAGGAGCTAAGGGAAAGTCCAATTGCAACAATCAAAAAGAAATTGAAAAATGGGGAAAGGAAACGTTTCATGAATTAGTAAGAAATCAACGCAAGGAATACAGCGATAAAAAGAATGAGACAGCTAGCGCTAAGCCTCCGAAAATCAAAACATTCTTCTGACCTGGTGTAAGACTATTCGCTCCGAACCCATAATTTAGGTTCTCCTCAAAACCACTAGGCTTATCCCTTGGGCCAATATCTCGAAAGGAATCTTTTGTCGCCCTGCAAACAGGGCATCGAAAGCTCAAGTGATCTAAATTTTCAAAGGCAGTACCAATTTCGATACCAAGTTTTTTAACTCCTTCATCAGGATCGTATATATATCCGCAAGCTCTACACTCAAACCGATGGTCTAGTGAGTCACTGGGATGAGGATCAGTTTGATCAACTGATTCTTTCAAGGGATCATTAATCATTGGCTGAGTCTTAGACTTTTCTCTATTGTTGTTTGAAGTTTTGAGCGGCTCGCTCTCAACTACTTCATCAGGCATTGAAACTTTATAGGCAATAGCCTGTAAATCTATGCCCATTCAAAAAGATTTCCATCCTAATTATGTTTTCTTTGCCCGGTTATGACGCATTCCTGGGTTTTCTTCTGATTTCAGGGGCAGTTCCTGTTTTGGCATTGGTGACAAATAAAGTCTTATCTCCAAAAAGCAGCCAAGGAGAACGTGTCCTCACATACGAATCAGGAATGGAACCTATTGGAGGAGCCTGGATTCAATTCAATATCCGCTATTATATGTTTGCTTTAGTGTTTGTAATTTTTGACGTTGAAACTGTGTTTTTATATCCCTGGGCAGTGGCATTTCATAGACTGGGTTTATTAGCATTTATAGAAGCACTGGTTTTTATAGCAATTTTAATCGTAGCCTTAGCATATGCTTGGCGGAAAGGCGCTCTAGAGTGGAGTTAGGCATGCAGGAATCACTCTCTATAAAAGCTGCAAAAGAATTGCGTGCAGCAACGTGCGGTCCTGTTGAAGCTCCTCAAATTACTACTGATTTAAGCGAAAACATAATTCTCACTAGTCTAGATGATTTACATAATTGGGCTCGACTAAGCAGCTTATGGCCTCTTCTTTATGGAACAGCTTGTTGCTTTATCGAATTTGCAGCCCTAATAGGGTCAAGATTCGATTTTGACAGATTTGGACTGGTTCCACGAAGCTCTCCAAGACAAGCTGATCTATTAATTGTTGCCGGCACAGTCACTATGAAGATGGCACCAGCCCTAGTCAGACTTTATGAACAGATGCCCGAGCCTAAATATGTCATTGCAATGGGTGCTTGCACTATTACTGGAGGGATGTTTAGTGCAGACTCCACTACCGCTGTAAGAGGAGTAGATAAACTCATCCCTGTAGATCTTTACCTGCCAGGGTGTCCACCCAGGCCAGAAGCAATTTTTGACGCAGTTATAAAGCTACGAAAAAAGGTTGGAGACGAATCAATCGCAGAAAGAAGCAAACAAAAACAAACTCATCGTTATTTAACAATTGCTCATGAAATGAAAGCAATTAAACCTATGGTTACAGGTGAATATTTAAATTCAAATTCACAAAAAGCTGCTCTTAAGGCTGGAGTTAACGATGAAATAAAGCTAGACAAAAATTTAGAAATAATTAATCAAAGAGTATCTCCTACTAAAGAAAATGACTGAAGTTAACCCTCTAGATTCAGATCTAGATTTAAAAGAAGAGCCCGGTCCAATCAGCAAATGGCTTACTGAACAAGGTTTGGTGCATCAACCTCTTGAACCAGATCATTTAGGGATAGAGATTCTTGAGGTAGATGCTTCTTGCCTTGTTAAAACAGCTGCAGCACTTAAAAATTTTGGGTTTGATTACCTGCAATGCCAAGGAGGTTTTGACGAAGGTCCCGGCCAAAGACTTTGTTGCTTCTACCATCTAATTGCAATTACAGAAATCACAGAAAATGCTGCAAGCTTTTCAGAAAATACAAACCCACGAGAAGTGCGCGTGAAAGTTTTTCTTGACAGGGCCGGTACTCCTAGTGTCCCAAGCCTGTACCAACTTTTTCGAGGTGCTGATTGGCAAGAGCGAGAAACCTTTGACATGTTTGGTATCAAATTCGAGGGGCATCCTCACCCCAAGCGTCTTCTTATGCCAGAAGACTGGAAGGGTTGGCCACTTAGAAAAGACTATGTTCAACCTGATTTTTATGAGATGCAAGATGCTTACTAAATTTCTCTCTTTTGCCGTCTATAAAACCTCATAACTGCTAAGGACAAACTTCTAGGGTCATGTCTAAGAGTTGCAGTTGGTCTAGTACCTTGCAGTGGTGCCTGCATCACTTCATAACCTTGAGCTCTAAGTGATCTTCCATCGCAAATAACTGGCTCAGCGCCTCTTGCTCGATAATAATCAACCAAATTGGAAGGCCCTAAATCATCTTGGGCAAGTACAGCTCCAAATAATCTTTTACTTATTCCCAAGCTGGCCAATTGAGCCTCAATTGCACGCAAATGGCCTGCAACATCTAGTCCATCGGTTTCTCCAGGTTGAGTCATTAAATTGCAGATATAAAGCTTAGGAGCTCTACTGCGCTGTATAGCAACAACAACTTCTGGCACAAGTAGGTTAGGGAGCAAAGAGGTATATAAGCTTCCTGGTCCAAGCAAAATTAAATCTGCATTTGCTATTGCCTCTAGTGCATGAGGTAGCGCTGGAGGTTTCTCTGGTACACATCCTAGTCTGACAATTGGACTAGGTGCATTACCAATCGCTGATTCACCTTCTATTCTCTGACCATCTTCAAGCTCAGCCCATAGTTTCACATCGACATTTGTAGCTGGTACAACCTGACCTTGAACAGCCAAAACCCTACTGGAAGCTTCTATCGCAGTTTCCAAGTTACCTGTGATCGCAGTAAGTGCTGAAAGAAAAAGATTGCCAAAGCTATGGCCTTCTAACCCACCACCAGAAGAAAAGCGATATTGAAAGAGTCTTGTTAACAGTGTCTCCTCATTGGACAAAGCTGCTAAGCAATTTCTGATATCTCCAGGAGGCTGAACTCCCAATTCTCTGCGCAAAACCCCGCTACTCCCACCATCATCTGCAACTGTGACAATCGCAGTGATATTACTGCTATATCTCTTCAGTCCATTCAAAAGAGTCGAAAGACCTGTACCCCCACCAATGGCAACAATATTAGGGCCTCTATTTAATTTGCTTTGAGCCCAAAGTGCGTCTACTAAAACAGTATCTTTATCAGGCGCTAAAGCTTGTTGAATAGATCCAAAGCTTCTACTCTGTCCCCATAGCAGAAGTCCTGCACCAAAAAGAAAAACAAGAGGTCCGGTAATACTTCTAGGTAAAATTGTAGTCAGAGATCCAAGCAACCATCTCAGATTAAAAAGTATCCAATAAATTGGCTTTAAATCAGCCCAAATAGCTGCTCCTAAAAGAGCTAGTACTAATCCCATCCCAGAGGTAAGCATCCATCGCTTTACAACTAATCCTGGTAAAAGCCAACTCACTGCCCTTCTAGATCTAGACATCAAATCCCTTTGGCGCACATCCTTCAGAACTCTTTTACGCCTTCTGGAATACTGGCGTTTAAGGAAGCGGCGATATCGAGATGGAGGGATTCGTGATGTCAAATGTACTTAAGAGAATCGAGAAAAATCTTTCTTGAGCTCTAAAAAGGGTTCAAAAAAGAGACATTTTCGGCAAGATGTAGTTATTAATGAATGGAGTCCTCTTGCCACAAGCTACACCAGTAGTAGAGATGAATGCTCTCACTATGCAGTGGAGCAAAGTACCCGTCCTTGATCAGGTAAACCTTTCTATGAAACCTGGGGAGCGCCTGGCAATCGTAGGACCCTCTGGGTGTGGGAAATCTACCGTCCTGAGACTTTTAGCAGGTCTATTGTTACCTACAAAAGGGGAACTTCGCTTATTTGGTGAGCAGCAAACTTACAGAAGGATAGATCAAATGCATCCACCTGATGTAAGACTAGTTTTTCAAAATCCAGCGCTTTTGGGATCATTAACAGTCGAAGAAAATGTAGGCTTCTTATTGCGGAGAGGAGGACGTTGGAAAGATAACGATATCAAGGATTTAGTCCTTGACTGCCTAGAGGCGGTGGGCTTGTATGACGTTGCCGACAAATTCCCTGGTCAGTTAAGTGGAGGCATGCAAAAAAGAGTGAGCTTTGCTAGAGCACTAATCAATGATCCAAAAAGAGAAATAGGTGCAATGCCGCTACTTCTGTATGACGAACCAACTGCAGGTTTAGATCCTGTGGCATGTACACGTATTGAAGACCTAATACTCAAAAGCACCTCTGTAGCAAAAGGTTGTTCAGTTGTAGTAAGCCATGTAAGAAGCACGATCGAGAGAACTGCTCAAAGAGTATTGATGTTATATGGAGGAAAATTTCAATGGAATGGCTCTATAAAAGAATTCAGACAAACTGATAATCCATATGTAGAACAGTTTCGTACTGGAAGCCTCAAAGGTCCCATGCAACATGTAGAACAATGACTGTAATGCGTAGAAGGATAAGAGATGCTCTTGTAGGTTTCTCAATCGTAGGAGCTGCTATTGGATTCCTCGGGACACAACTTTGGATGAAAGGTGTCCAAATGGGATCTAATACATGGAATATCACGGCTAGATTCTCTGACGCTACAGGTTTAGCAAAACTTTCACCTGTTACCTATCGAGGAATAGTTATTGGCTCAGTGAGCAGAATAAAAATTACACCAAAAGCTGTACTGGCAACTCTAGAAATCAATGAAAGTGATCTCAAGCTCCCATTGCCAGTAACAGCAAGTATTGCGAAAGGTTCTTTACTTGGTGGAAATGCACAAGTTGCCCTAATAAGTCATGGTGCATTCGAGAACACAAGTTCTCTCCCGCCTGTTTCAGAGAAATGCTTGCCAGAGCTAATCTTATGTGAAGGCTCAATTGTTACAGGTGAAGCAGCAGGAAGCTTATCCAATGTTGCTAAGACATTGGATAGAATTCTTCGACAAGCAGAGAAAAAAAAATTAGTAAATAACATAGATTCTTTAATTTTACAGTTTAAAGAAGAGCTTGAACGTGCTATTCCAATTATTGAAAATCTGAAAGATGCGACCTCTCATATAAACAATGTTGTATCTGCACTTGATAATCCAAAAACGATTAAAGAGCTCAAGGATACTGTTTCAACTGCAAATTCATTAACTGAGAAAATAGATGCAGTCGGTGAAGATATAGAAGCCCTAACAGCTGATCCAAAATTTATGAATGCAGTAAGAAACGTAACAATTGGACTAGGAGAATTTTTTAGCGAATTATATCCAGCACAAACAGCTTTAAGTAATGACTAGTTATATTCATTTTCTCAAATAAATCTTGAGGTCAGGACTCTATAAATAGAGTTTTGTAGATAGATAGAATTAATTAATTCACTGATTCTATAGCATCCATTGCGATAGCAGCTATAGCCTGTTCAGAAGCTTTTGGTAACTGAACATACTTTCCCCCAGCAGCTTCTGCCAACTCTTTCCCCATACCACTACCAATAAATTTACGCTCTGTATCTATAACCAATAACTTAATTCCTATGCTCCTATAACGAGCTGCTACGTCTAAAACCTCTTGTTTGAGGTCCACGGGGTCTTCTCCTTCAATTTCAGGTTGTCCTAAAGATGTAGCCAAAGGAACATTCCCTCTTCCATCTGTAATCGCCACAACAACAACCTGTCCGAGGTCACCAGTAGCCAAGGCATTAGCACCCACACGTGCAGCTTGAGTCAAACCATGAGCTAAAGGAGAACCTCCACCACAAGGCATCACTTCCAATCTTCTTTTAGCGGCTGTAATTGAACGAGTAGGAGGAAGCAAAACCTCAGCTTGCTCTCCACGGAATGGTATTAGAGATACCTCGTCACGGTTTTCATACGCCTCTGTTAGCAAACGAATAACTGCCCCCTTAGCTCCTTGCATGCGATTCAAAGCCATAGACCCTGAAGCATCTACAAGAAAAACAACTAATGAACCTGCTTTGCGCTGCAAAAGCTTGGCGCGAAGGTCTCCTTCTTCAACAATGACTGATCGCTCAGGGTCCCTAGCTCTGCGAGCTTTCTGATAAGGGGCAGCAGCCCTCAAGGTTGCATCTACAGCAATTCTTCGAACAGGGCCACGAGGGATAATTGGCTTTACATATCTTCCACGACTATCACTAAAAACTGCGGCCCTACTGCCACTTTTCCCACTTTTATTCTTCGCAGCTGAAAACAAAAGCAAGCCTGGGTCTATTCCTATAGCTTCCGGATCAAGCATGAACTCCTCTGGCACCTCAGGGGTTTGCTCATCAGGCAAATCCTCGTCTTGATTTTCATCCTCTTCATCATCGGACGCATCTTCATCTGATTGGTCTGGGGGCTGCGGATCCTGAGGTTCTTGAGGTGGAGGGGGCTCCATTTGTTCATCCTGAGGAGGTAACTGCAATGCACGAGGTGCAATCACCAATCGAACCGCCACCTGCAGATCATCAACATCAACCTGATCTCGCCCACTCAATGCCGCATGAGCCTTAGCAACCCTCACTGCATACAATTCAGAACGGTGACCTTCTACTCCTCCTCGAATAGCTTCTGCCACCAAATAAGCTATCTGGGCTTCACTAATTTGCACATCGGCCAGCCATTGACGTGCAAGCAATAGCTGTGTTGACAATGCTTCTGTTTCCTTAGACCATGAAGCAGCAAAGCTTTCTGTGCATTCTCCATAAGCCAAGACTGAATTTGTTATTTCAACTCTTTGCTCATTAGTAATTAATTGATCGGCGGATAAAACAATTGCAAAGCGATCCAATAAGTGATCTCTTAGAGCTCCTTCCTCAGGGTTATAAGTTGCCAATAGCAAAGGTCGACAAGGATGACTAAGGCTTAAGCCTTCTCTCTCTACTCTGTTCTCACCTGCCCCCACTGCTGCGAGCAAGAGATTGATAATCCCATCATCAAGCAAGTTCAATTCGTCTACATAAAGCACCCCTCTATGGGCCTCTGCGAGAAGTCCTGGTTGAAAAACTGGTGAACCACTAACCAATGAAGCCGGTACATCTACAGCCCCAACCAACCTATCTTCAGTTACCCCAAGAGGGACTTGAATAAAAGGCGCCTGAATAACCGTTGAAGGGTGCTGCGCTTCTGAAGAATCAGCAAGACTAAATCCAAACTTTTTCTCAATCCATGCTTTCAGATCTTCATCCCATTCTTCAGGGCACTTAGGGTCAAGATTTCTACCAAAAGGCCGGGGGGCCTCTTCCGTTGCCTTTATTTGAGTATTACTTGTTAAATCAAGGATTTCTATTGGAGGCAATAGTGCATGCAAAGCCCTTGCTAAAACTGACTTTCCAGTCCCTCGTCCCCCTGCAATAATCACTCCTCCCAGGCCTGGATCAACCGCTGCTAAGAGGAGAGCAAGTTTCAAAGTGCCATGGCCAGTTATTGCAGCAAGTGGAAAGGCACGATTTGCCATCTCCTTAGCTTGACTATTTCTCAAAATGGAAGAGGCTTGATTAATGGTTGACCCTCCATCAGACATTTAATTGCCCCCCAGGTTAATTTTGTACAAGTCTCGCTGATGAGCTTATAACTCATCAAAAATCACAATTTCACATACTCTTGCAATTGCTATAGGTTCAAACCTACCTAGTAAAGCCGGCAGCTCTATCGAAACTATAAGGGCTGCAAGACCAGAGATTGAAAAATTAATCAGAAGCTGGCTAGCTGAATCCACAAAGAATCAAGACAATTTAGAAACCATATCTAAAGAGACGAGATTTAGATGGTCTCCTTTATTTAAAACTGAACCCCAAGGAGTACCATTTGATCAGCCCTGGTTTATAAACGCAACAGTTGTAGCAGATGGTCAACAACTAACTCGTCTAACTCCTAATAAAGCACAAGCAATTCAGTTACTCAAAAAGTTACTGGACTTAGAAAAACAATTTGGTAGGGATCGAAGCTCAACTCCAATAAAGTGGGGGCCTAGATCTCTAGACCTTGATCTTCTTGCATGGGGAGCCCTGCAAATGAATGAGAAAGAACTAATCCTTCCCCACCCTCGTCTAATCGAAAGAAGTTTTGTTCTTATTCCTCTTGCATCAGCAATTCAAAATTGCCAAAAATCTCTTGAAAGAATTCCCCCTCATGAAGACTGGCCTGAGTAAAGATAGAGAAACTAAACAACTAAAAATTGACAAACTTCAATCAACCTGAACCTCCAAAAATTTTAGAGGAGATTTCCTGCCTTGAAGCAAAAAAAATCCGATTCGAGGTCAACAAAATCAAGCTCCCTATCGGGATAGCAAAAACCTTCGGGATGATTCGACATCCTGGCGCTTCCCTAGCAGTACCAATTACAAATGAAGGAAATGTTGTAATTCTCCGCCAATACCGTTTTGCAGTTGGCAGAAGAGTTCTGGAATTCCCTGCTGGCACGCTGGAAACAGCCGAAAATCCTCTGGATTCCATGAAGAGAGAACTCGCTGAGGAAGCTGGATATACAGCTTCGATCTGGGACTCTTTAGGAACAATGATGCCTTGCCCAGGATATTCAGATGAAATAATTCATATTTTCCTGGCACGCGAACTTAAAAAGCTCTCATCGCCTCCCCAAGGAGATGATGATGAAGATCTTGAAGTTCTACATATGAGCTTCAAAGAACTAGATGATTTATTCATCAATGGAGCAGATATGATAGATGGAAAAACCATTACTGCCTGGTATCTAGCCAAAGCAAAGCTTGAGAGCTGAAATTAAATTCTAAAAAGTATAAAAAATATTTTCCCAGCCTTACACTAAATATTTTATCTGATCAATCACATAATCTTGCTGCTGTAAAGTTAACTCAGGAAATATTGGAAGACTTAAAACCTGTTTACAAAGAGATTCGGTAATGGGGAGATTAGTTAAAGCCTGCGAGGAGTTTGAGTAAGCTGGCTGCTTATGAATTGGGATTGGGTAGTAAATAATAGTATTAATACCTTTTGACTGCAGAATCTCCTTAAATAAGTCACGGGAATGATTTAGGGAAAAGGATTTTTGGTCCACTCCCAATGAACTTAAATCTTTTTTATTACTTGATCCTTTTTGGGAGAAATTGCTCACTCGTATAACATATTGGTTCCAGGAGTGAACAATTCCACTTTTCAAAGCTTGTGATGGCAGTTGAAAATATGGAATATCTTTAAGAGAATCATCGTATCGCTTTGCTATCAATTTCCGCTTTTCGATCCAATCAAAAAGCTTAGGTAATTTAACATTTAAGACCGCCGCTTGCATCGCATCAAGGCGACTGTTATACCCCAACTCAGCATGAACATATCTACGCGGCATACCATGTACAGCAAGTTCTCTTATCCTTTTTGCGATTGAACCATCATTTGTTGCGACTGCACCAGCATCCCCAGCTGCACCAAGGTTTTTTGTAGGGAAAAAACTAAAACAACCAACATCACCCCAACTGCCTACAGGTCGGCCTGCCCAAGAAGAGCCTGTGGCTTGTGCACAATCTTCAATAACTTTTAGTTTATGCCTCCTAGCAAAATCCATAAGTCGTTCCATGTCTACAGGCCTTCCGAAAAGATGAACGGGCAAAATAGCTTTCGTCTTAGTGGAAATAACACTTTCTATTTGTTCAAGATCAATTAAATAAGTAGATGGTTCAACATCCACAAAGATCGGTTTTGCCCCAACAATGCTTATTGCCTCAGAGGTGGCAAAAAAACTAAATGAACAAGTAATTACTTCATCCCCTTCCCCTATATCTAAAGCCCTTAAAGCTAAAACCAAAGCATCAGTTCCGCTATTACATCCAATTACAAAAGGTACATTAAGCACTTTTGCAAAAGCCTTTTCAAAGGTTTGAATCACCTCCCCACCTATGTATTGCCCACTTCGCAGTACCTTCAAGACTGCAGCGTCTAGCTCCGGTCCCAACTCGGAGATCTGATCGGAAAGGCTAAACGGAGGAACATGCATGAAGGATTGATGCAGGCGAAACAAATGAAAAGGTTGCCTAGTACTTAGCCAAACCAGGGTGGCTCTTGACCTGGATGCCATTTGATATTGCAACCAATAGATGGCTTCTGTTCTGAACATACAGGCCGCCCAGACAAGACAGCCTTTAAAGCCTTTCTGAGATCCTCCCCTGTTACAGGTAGGTTATTCCCAGGACGGCTGTCATCTAGCTGGCCACGGTATTGAAGCCTCAAACCACCATCTAGGGAGGGAGCAAACAAATAAAAATCTGGAGTACAGGCAGCTTTAAGAGCTCTAGCAAAAATCTGTCCCTCATCAAACAGATAAGGAAAACCCCAATCATGTTTTTGGGCCTGAGCAACTAAATACTTTGGTCCATCATTTGGATGAGTCCGCAAACTGTTGCTGGAAAAAGCAATTATCTGAAGATAATCCCTGTAATCTTTTGCTAAGCGGGTCACCTCCTCCTCAATATGCTGAACAAAAGGACAATGTGCGCATATAGCCATTATCAAAAGAGGTTTCTCAACCAAGGTTCTACTGCTAATAATCTCAGCAGATTTATAATTGATATCTATTCCATAAGAGGTTGGGTGTATTAAGGGAAGGTCAAAATCCGGTAATTCTGTACCCAAAGAGAGCATTGTGGAAGCAGTTTTGACCATACGCTATGAACCCTTTTCAATGGGTGAAAAACCTTCTAGGAAAAGGTATAGCAAGGAACTTCCTAAATCCAAAAGTTACATTTGCTATCGAGAGCTGCTTCTTGAAAATTCCATTGTTGAAAAGAAGAAACAACTGTCCCAACCAAAAAGATTTTTATTTATTGCACAATCTAAGCAAGTCAGGGTAGGCAGTGAGCGAGAATTCTTAAAACCTTCAAGCACTAGGTCCAGATGCTTCTCGATTTAAGTGATAAAAAGATCCTGGTAACAGGAATCGCCAACAATCGCTCCATTGCATGGGGCATTGCGCAACAACTGAAAGCAGCAGGTGCAGAGCTAGGAGTCACATATCTCCCAGATGAGAAAGGGCGTTTTGAAGCAAAAGTCAAAGATTTAACAGCACCTTTAAAACCAACTCTTTTCCTGCCACTCAATGTCCAAGATGACTCACAAATGGAAGAAGTTTTCGCAACCATTGCAAAAGAATGGGGGCATTTAGATGGTTTAGTTCACTGTCTTGCATTCGCAGGCAAAGAAGAGTTAATAGGCGATTACAGCGCTACGACTGCAGAGGGGTTTTCTCGGGCATTAGAAATTAGCGCATACTCTCTTGCGCCTCTTTGCAAACGAGCTAAACCTCTCTTTAATGAGGGTGCAAGCGTTATAACCTTGACCTATCTAGGGGCTGAAAGAGCAATTCCTAATTACAACGTGATGGGAGTAGCCAAAGCTGCTTTAGAAGCATCGGTTAGATACCTTTCTGCAGAACTTGGCCCCTACAAGCAAGTTCGAGTCAATGCAATAAGTGCGGGCCCAATCCGAACATTGGCAAGTTCAGCTATAGGGGGGATATTAGATATGATCCACAATGTCGAAGAAAAGGCACCTCTAAGGCGAACAGTCAGTCAAATAGAGGTTGGAAATACAGCTGCTTTCTTGCTAAGCGATCTTTCAAGTGGTATTTCTGGTCAAACTATCTATGTGGACTCTGGTTACTGCATTAATGGGATGTAATCCCCAAAAAACCATCAACCTGATTCGAGTGTTCATATGAATTCAAATAGACAAGGGAATATTCATCGCAAAACAAACGAAACTGATGTTTCGGTCCAATTAAATCTTGATGGCAACGGCTCTTGCAATATTGCAACTGGTGTTGCCTTCCTAGATCACATGCTCCATCAGATTTCCAGTCATGGACTGATTGATCTAAGAATCAAAGCAAATGGTGACACCCATATCGATGACCATCACACAAATGAAGATGTAGGGATTGCAATTGGGCAGGCACTGTCTCAAGCCCTTGGAGACCGGCGTGGGATTAACCGCTTTGGACATTTCATTGCACCTCTAGATGAAGCATTAGTTCAAGTCTCTTTGGATTGCTCTGGCCGCCCTCATCTAAGTTATTTGCTTGAGATTCCCACAGAAAGGATTGGGACTTATGACACAGAATTAGTTAAAGAATTTTTTGTCGCAGTAGTGAATAATTCAGGATTAACCTTGCATATTCGTCAATTGCATGGAAGTAATTCCCACCATATTGTCGAAGCATGCTTTAAAGCATTTTCAAGGGCATTACGTATGGCTGTAGAGATTGACAGCCGACGAGCTGAGGCAATACCTAGCAGCAAAGGCGTACTAGAACAAGCAGGCTAAGAATCGATCAAAACATCAGTATCTTTTCTAGAATCTCAAATCAACTTATATATTTATGGAACTTCAAGTGTCCTTTAGCAAGAATGACTGGGCCAGCGGTTACTTCACCGTCGAAAAAGAACTAATTAATAGTCCGCTACATCTAAAAAAAGGAAACGTCCCTTTAGGTCTAAAGGGGGTCATGTACCGTAATGGACCTGGACGTCTTGAAAGATCTGGTCATTGGGTTCATCACCCATTTGATGGAGATGGAATGATTGCTGCTCTTATGTTCTCTAATGGAGAAGCAAAGTTCAGCAATCGTTTTGTTCGCTCTAAAGAATGGTCCGAAGAAGAAAGTGCTGGTCAATTTCTTTACAGAGGGGTTTTTGGCACTCAAAAGGCAGGAGGAATATTGTCAAACATTTTTGATACGAGATTAAAAAATATCGCAAATACAAATGTTGTAAAGCTAGGCGGCGAGCTTTTGGCCCTTTGGGAGGCCGCTAGTCCACACAGCTTAGATCCAATTTCTTTAGAGACAAAGGGCCTTTCAAATCTTGGTGGAGCTCTAAAAGCCAATGAACCATTCAGCGCTCATCCCAGATTGGACCCAGGTCATCATGGCCAAAAAAAAATGGTGTCTTTTGGTGTTTCAGCTGGACCTCAAAGCAAAGTAAGCCTCTTTGAATTCATTCTTGAAGGAGAAAAAGAAGGTGAATTAATAAGTAAAAGGGAAGAAAATTTAAGTGGTTTCGCCTTTCTACACGATTTTGCAATTACACCAAACTGGGCAATCTTTTTGCAAAATGCTATTTCATTCAATCCAATTCCATTTGTTCTAGGTCAAAAAGGTGCTGCTCAATGTCTTAGCTCACAACGAAATGGGGTTGCAAAGTTTTTTCTAATTCCAAGGGACAATGGTACCTTCGCAGGGCAACCTCCTCAAGAGTTTTCTGCACCTGAAGGCTTCGTTTTTCACCATCTAAACGCCTGGGAAGAAAGCGAAAAGATATTCATCGAAAGTATTTATTACAAGGATTTCCCTAGCATTGGACCAGATAAGGATTTCAGGACTATCAACTTTGATGATCTACCTGAAGGCATTCTTAAACAATGCTGCTTAAACATCAAAAGCGGAGATCTCACTACCAATGTCCTTAGTCAACAATGTTGCGAATTCGGGATGGTAAATCCGAATTACCAAGGCCTAAAAGCTACTTTTGCTTGGATGGCTATTGCTGAACAGAAAACTGGGAATGGACCTCTTCAAGCTATTAAAAAATTAAACCTAAGAAATGGTGACGAATGCATTTGGTCTTGTTCACCTAGAGGATTTGTTGGAGAACCATTGATGGTGCCTAATCCTATGTCTAAAGAAGAAGATAATGGTTGGGTTTTAGTTTTAATTTGGAATAGTGCTCGAAAAGGTACTGATCTAATTATTTTGAAAGCCAATAATCTAGAAGAATTAGCCGTCCTGGAATTGCCCATTGGCATCCCTTATGGCTTACATGGCAGTTGGGTGAGCTTATAGCCCTATGTAAAATCCAATAGATATTTTTTATAATTTTTTAAAGGCTTAAGTTAATCTATAAATTATTTTATTTTTGTTCTTAATGCTAAGACTTCTTGGAGCTTAGGTTTTAATAATTTTAAAGCCTTACCTCTATGCCCATGATTCATTTTCTGAGAGATAGACATCTCAGCATAAGTCTGGCCTGTATCTAAAACTTCAAATACAGGATCATAACCAAATCCCTGCGTCCCTCTCATTTCTAAAGTAATATTTCCCCTACAAACTCCTTCAACTTCAATCAAAGCTTCTTTCTTAGGAGAAGCAATGCAAAGAGCACAAGTAAAATAAGCCTGGCGGTTCACCTCGCCCTCTAATTCATTCAAAAGGCGATTTATTCGTTCCAAGTCAGTATTTGCATATCTAGAAGAATAAATTCCTGGACGCCCAGAAAGCGCTGTAACGCTAAGGCCAGAATCATCTGCAATCGCCAATGTATTAGTTGAACTTGCGATTGAAGTTGCCTTTAAACTAGCATTTTCTAAAAATGTATTTCCTGACTCTTCAACTTCAATCCCATCTGGTTGAGAAACTATTTCTATCGAAAAAGAATCAAAAAATTTTTGAAACTCATTAATTTTACCTTTATTACTACTAGCAATAACAAGTTTTTTTGGAGGAAGTTCCATAAAAGTTATGAATTATTGGCAAACTTCACTGCCCAAGATAAATCTTTTTTGAGTTCACCTTGAGTTGGCGCCTCACAATAAAGTCTCAACAATGGTTCAGTTCCAGAGAATCTCATCATCAACCAATGATGATCCCCCATTCTCAACTTAACTCCATCTTTCCTGGATACTTCACGAACAAGTTGTCCCGCAACCTCTTTAGGAGGAGTATTAGAAAGTAATGCTTCCAAACGTTTTCGAGAATCCATATTCGGGAGTCTTAAATCAATTCTTTCAAAAAGGCTTGCTCCCCCAAATTTCTTTTGCAACTCATCAATCCTCTCACCAAGTAACTTTCCCCCATCAACTATTGCCTGAAGAAGAGTTAAAGCTGCAAACAGTGCATCTCTTTCAGGAATATGTCCACCAAAACCCACTCCTCCAGACTCTTCACCACCAATCAATATCTCACCAGCAAGCATTTCAGCAGCAATGTGCTTGAAGCCAACAGGTAGCTCTAGAACTTCTCTTTCTAGATTCTCAGCAACAAGCCTCATCAAATCACCTCCACTAACAGTTTTGACAACCTTGCCAGGTAGCTTCCTAACTCGTGCCAAATGATCAATCAAGATAGGCATAAGCAACTGAGTGCTACAAAAACGCCCAAACTCATCAACTGCAGCAATCCTGTCTCCATCGCCATCAAATGCGATCCCAATAGCTGGGGTCCCTAAAGCATTTGATTCTTTGACGCTCTGAATTAACCGATTCAAATTTTTAGCCAAAGGCTCAGGGGGCCTTCCTCCAAACAATGGGTCTCTCTGACTCCTGATTTCATGTACAAACTCATTTGTGCTGTCACCTAACAATTCAGGCATGCAACCGGCTGCAGAACCATGCATAGGGTCGATAATTATTTTCATCCCAGTTTTCTTTAGACCAAGTTGCAGTTCGGGAATATCAAATTTTTTACGCAATCCATTTAGATGATCTTCGCGGGCATCAAGAATCTTTGTTTCACCCCCAACTGGAATAGTGATTTTGCTGGCAGAAAGTCTTTGCTCAACGGCATTTGTGAAGTCACCTTCTACAGAACCACCAAACGGACCTTTTATTTTCAGTCCCAACCATTCAGGAGGATTATGACTAGCAGTTACAACTAATGCACCAAGAGCCTTTTGCTCAACTACCACCCAACTACAGGCAGGTGTAGGGACAGAAGTTTTTGTAAGGAATGGCTCTAGCTCGCAGGCCCTAACAGCAGAGGCTATTGCTGCTGCCAATTCAGGAGCCAAGAACCTTCGATCGTATCCAATAATAATTTTGCGACTAATCAGCTCATTTGGGCAACGAAATGCCAACTCTTGCGCGGCAGCCCTTGCAACTGCTAATAGCCTTTCGATTGTTATATCTACTCCCAAAACTCCTCTCCAGCCATCTGTGCCGAATTGAATAGGAGCTGCGGCCAATGGCAATGGGGCCGAAATCATGACAAGAATAAGAGAGGTGGATCTAGAGATAAAGCGAACAAACTTCCTCGAATGAATAAAAACCCGCTCAACTCCAAAATACTTACTGACCGGCTACTTCGCAGCTGGGTGAGATGCCATCGCCGTGCATGGCTTGATTACCATGGAGATAACAAACAAAGGGTCTGGACAGCCCATCGAAGTTTGCAGCTCAGCCAACAACACTTTAGCTTCAGAAAGCTCTTAAGAAGTGAACCGCTCAGAGGAGAACAAGCCTGTGCAGCAGGTTCAGAAGGTGTTCTAGGGCTAAGACTAAAAGGGTTTACATACGATGGAACACCACTTACGGCACATCCACCCCTATTGCACAGAGTCGATGGCAAAAGTCGCTGGGGCCAATTCTCCTATAGGCCAGTAATTGGCTTTCAAGGGAAAAGAGTGACGAAAGAGCATCGCCTGGCTTTAGCTCTCTCAAGCCACTTACTAGAGAGTTTTCAAGGAAGTTTCGTTCCGGAAGGATTAGCAATTGGTCTCAACAAGAAAGGAATAAATCCAGAACCCATAAGAATTACAGAGACATTAAAAAAACAACTCTTCAATTCTCTTGAGAAACTGAGTTCTGATTTAAAAAAAGACGTTCCCCCACCAATAATTCTTGATAGAAGAAAATGCGCACTATGTTCATGGAGAGAAGCTTGCCAAACAGAAGCCCAATTACAAGGACACCTGAGTGAAGTTAGCGGGATAGGGGCCAAGCGACATCAAATTCTTCTTGAGTTAGGTATTAGCAATCTGAATGAATTAGCCAAAACTGATCCCAATGAACTAGCTCAACTCCTCATCCCTTATGGGAAAGGACACGAAAACATTGCAGCAGATCTAGTTGCTCAAGCCAAGTCTCAAAAAGACTTCCTAATAGAACATATTGATCATTCCCTTTCTCTTCCAGAGTTACAAGAAGCTCCAGGAGTGTTGGTATATGACATTGAATCAGACCCTGACATATGTCACGACTATCTACATGGATTCCTACGCCTGACAAGAAAATCTACTAAAGGCAACGATTTCACTCAAGATTCGTACCATCCAATACTTTGTCTTCAAGAGCATGGAGAGCTTCAATGCTGGGAAAGATTAAAAAACAAGTTAAACAAATATCCCAACTGGCCAATCCTTCATTATGGGGAAACAGAGTCATTAGCAATTACAAAAATGGCTAAGCTTTCTGGGGAGACAGATATAGAACTAAAAAACCTGCAAAAACGTCTAGTTGATGTACAAGAAAGAATGCGAAAACACTGGCGACTACCATTAACAAAATACGGGCTTAAATCAGTTGCAAATTGGCTTGGTTTCCAATGGCAT
>CACPJY010000004.1 GCA_902634405.1 uncultured Synechococcaceae cyanobacterium | reverse complement strand
ATCACCTAATGATGTGACAGATCTTGCAATGTCTTTCTTTATGGCGAAAAATTTTACTTAATTCTTTCTAACTTAGCCCAATCCAAAAGAGGTTAATGTAAAGAAGAATACCGAATCTCAGGAAATAATGTAATAACTAATACTAAATAACCTTTTAGTATTCATTTTTCAAGCAATTGCACATGGAAAAGTTGAAACTTGATAGCAATCGCAATACTTTGCTGGGGTTATTTCTTATTTGGTGCTGTGCTTGTAGTCTTGCACTTTGGAAATTGGGAAGTGTTCCCCTTAGAGACTTTGATGAAGGAGTTGTAGCGAGAGTATCGTTTGAGTTATCACACAAGATCGGAACAAGTCGTTTATTGCCAACGATTTGGGGGAATGAATATCTCAATAAGCCTCCAGGGCTTCATTGGATAATAGCTATTGCAATAAATATAAATTCAAAATTCAGCGCAATTTCTAAAGACCTCCCATCTGAATTTGTTATCAGGGTATTGCCAGCAATTCTTTCAACTCTAGTAGTACCTCTAGGAGGGTTAATTCAATGGAAATTAAGACCTGGAGATCGCATTTCATGCCTTGCTACATCAGGGATTTTGCTAACTCTTCTCCCCATCGCAAGGCACGGACGCCTGGCAATGCTGGACGGGTGTTCCCTAACTGCAATGGCTGGTCTTTGGCTATTAATACTTTCCAATGATCGAAGCAAAATGGACCGTTGGAGACTTTTCTCAATTGGTCTCATTTCAAGCTTCATGCTACTACTGAAAGCTCCTCTGCTTTTACCTACAACAGTTGCAGCAATTATTCCAATCTTGTGGAGCCAAGAAATCAAGTCCTGGTGGAAATGGTCGTTAGCTGGCTGGCTGGGAGTTGGACTCCTTCCAGGCGTCAGCTGGCATCTCTTTCATGCCGTTCAGCGTGGGGCAGGAGCTTTATGGCTTTGGGGTGGTGATGGAGCAGTAAGAGTTTTATTTGATGCTGGCGAAGGGAGTGATCTTGGATGGAAAGTACCAATGTTAGAAATTCTAGAAGGAGGCTGGCCGTGGTTGATTCTCTGGCCAATTGGTATGGCATGGGCGTGGCAAGAAAAAAACAGTCGATGGGGGAAATGGGCACTGTCTACACAAATAATCTGGCTAGTAACTATCTTTCTTCTGAAAACACAGCTTCCTTGGTATAGCCATCCTCTATGGCTACCTATCTCGATCATCTGTGGAGTTCCACTAGCATCATTAATAAACCAGCGCTACCCCAAAAAAAATCTAATAAAAAAAGCCTTAAGGGCAGTTCCATTTTTTTGGCAAATTCTTGGATTAAGTGTTTTCTTCTTAGGCCTTTTGGGGGCACTACACTTGGTAAAGGAACTTCAGCCTTTTAGTTCCATCAGTATCTGTTTAGGGTTTGGGTGGCTACTTGGAGGACTATTACTTACAAGTAAGTCAAAAAAACAAAGAGTCAAAGGCTCAATATGTATGGTAACTGGTAGCTATTTAGCATTGCAGCTTTTAATGGGATCATCCTTCTGGCTTTGGGAAATCAATGAAAGCTGGCCAGTTAAGCCAGTTGCCAATTTAGCCTCAAAAGCGGTGAAGTCAGAGCAAGTATTTATCCACAATTCTATTGAGCGCCCTAGTCTTAATTGGTATGCCAATAAACAGATCAAACCAATAGATAATTCAATTAATCCAAAATGGATACTTACTAGACAAACAAGAAAAGTGATTAAAGAACAATCTTCACAAAAATGCCAAGTAACTCACTCAGAACAAAAATGGAGACTAATTTTATGTGAATAACAAACCAACCTTGATAAAAAAATTACTGATGGTCCCAAATATGAGTAACCAAAACAAAGCCAAACGTTTATCAATTATTCTGCCAACCTACAACGAGAAAGGAAATATAGCTCCGTTAATAAGTCAACTTCTACAATTGGAAGAAATCTTTGAACTTGAGCTATTGGTAGTTGATGACGATTCAAATGACGGAACAACCCAGTTAATTAAACAACTAGCTCAGAAAGATAGTAGAGTTCGAATTATTCACCGTGTTGGGAGGTCAGGTCTTGCCAGTGCAATCAAGGAAGGGCTTTTAGATGCAACTGGGGATCTTGCTGTTGTAATGGATAGTGATGGGCAACATGACCCAAATTCAATTAAAGAAGCTGTAGACCTCCTTCAAAATAACCAATTAGATATAGTTGTGGGGAGTAGGTTTCTAAGAGATTCAGAAATTCTAGGACTAAGCAGAAGAAGAACAGGTGGATCTACTATGGCAAATAAATTTGCTCGACTAAGCTTACCTAAAAGCTATAGCAATATGACAGATTACATGAGCGGTTTTATAGTAATTGAGCTAAAAAAATGCCTATCTAGTATATATAAAGTTGATGTGAATGGGTTTAAGTTTCTATATGAATTACTCTCAATTAGTCGTGGAACTTTTAAGGTTGGTGAAATACCACTAAATTTTCTACCAAGAAACCATGGAAGATCAAAGCTTGATGTAGCAATTCTATGGGATTTTGTAATCTCTCTAATACATACATTTAGTTTTAGGTTGATCCCTAGACGGGCGATCAGCTTTGGTTTGGTAGGTGCTACTGGCATGATTGTTCAACTTTCTGCTACTCAAATATTAATGATCATATTAAATTTTTCATTCCAAACTGCACTGCCACTATCTGTAATAGTAGCAGCAAGCTCAAATTATCTAATAAATAATGCACTCACCTTTAGAGCTCAGAGACTGAAAGGTAAACATCTCTTGAAAGGACTTCTAAAGTTTCTGTTAGTTGCTTCATTACCAGTTCTTGCAAATGTTGGCCTTGCTACAAGTTTTTATAGGTTAGTTGCTCAAGATCCACTATTAGCTCAACTCTCAGGCATTATTGTCGTATTTGTTTGGAATTATGCGGCTTCATCTCGCTTCGTATGGAACACACCTTGATCAAAAGAGGTCATAAGTTCATGCGAGTTAGTAAGCTGAAAAATTATTACTGGTTACCTGTTTCTATTGGGCTGATACTTCGTCTGATCAGATTGAATTCACCAGTTCTGGGAATACATAGTTGGCGGCAAGCAGATACAGCTGCAATGGCAAGGCATTTTGCCGAAAACAATACTCCTCTTTGGCTTCCACAAATTGACTGGAGCGGAGCAGGGACAGGATTAGTAGAATGTGAATTCCCTATCTATCAATATTTATTAGGTAAGATATATCAAATTTTTGGAGTCCAAGAATGGCTAGGGAGAGGGCTATCTACAATATTTAGTGTACTAACTATTTGGTTAATCATAAGGATTAGCAAGAAGCTATTAGACAATCAAAGTGCGTGGTGGGGAGGCTTATTCTTTGCAATGATGCCACTTAATGTTTATTACGGAAGGACAGTACAAGGCGAGTCTCTTATGCTCATGCTCGCAGCTCTGAGTATAGATAGTATCTTGACGTGGAATAAAGAAAGAAATAGATCATTTTTATTAATCAGCTGGATATCATTCACAACGGCATCATTAATAAAAGTTCTTCCATTTATATGGACTGGCTTACCACTAATATTGATAATAGCAAAAGGAAGAAACTTAAAGTCATCATACCAAGTAAAAGATATTAAAAAGGATTTAGTTGACATAGGGAGATCAACTTCTATTTATTTATATATGGGTTTAACATTAATTCTAATGTTTACATGGTATTTATATGCCTATAGGGTAGGTGAATATTCAGGCCTAAGCTTTGGCTTCTGGGGCGAAAGCTCTGACAGAAGTAGTATTACGTTGATAAGTGATTTGAGCATATGGAGCAACCTTTTATTGAGAGTCACTGTTAGAAATTTTTCAATATTTGGATTACCTTTATTTGTAATAGGGTTGATAAATGCAAGGAAAGATTATAGCCTAAAGATAATCTTTGCTGGATTGATAGGCATATTAATTTGCACATTATTAGCCATAAGAGCTAGTAGCATTCATGAATATTATCAACTACCTCTTCAACTTTTCATATGTCCCTTAATGGGAAAGGGCTTAGTTGTAATGAAGAATTGGCTCAGTAATAATTTTATTACCCAGACTTTCACTATTGGCATAGTTTCACTTATAGCTATAGTGAGTCTTCTTGTATTAAAATTTGATTACTGGAATATTGAGTCCAGACAAGTTAAAATATGGATGCCATTAGCGCAAAATATCCGAGAAAAGGTGCCTGTTGAAAGTAAAATTGTAAGCGTTACTGGAGGCGACCCAACTCTACTCAACCTTGGCAGACGCCAAGGTTGGCTAACAACCGCAGCCGAAATAAATCAAATGAAGCTAAAATCATGGCTATCAGAAGGTGGTGAATACATTGTGGGTAATTTTAATTGGGCTGAAACTCATGAATCAATAGAAAGCCAAGAGACTATTAAGAGCATGAAAAAAATGATGTGTTCAAAAGAGCTATCCAAATTCTGTTTGGGTGCAAATTATCTTGTTCCCATAAAAAATCTCATCAAATGAAGTTAGATTTTCTACCCACAAACAAGAATAATGCAGAATGGCTTGTCCATCGTTGGCTATTAACGTTCCTAGTTATTAATTTAATTATACAGTTTTGGCGAATTTTTAGTTTAAATGCGACTTACGATCAGGGAATATTCCTCCAAGAAATCTGGAATTGCCTTCATGGAAGATTTTTTGAAAGTACTTTAGCATCAGAGCTTTCTTCACCTGTAAAATTTGGAAATGCTTATCCTCAACTTGGATATAGGCACCTTGCACAACATTTTACGCCCTTATTAGTATCCTGGGTACCAATAGTTGCCATATTAGGCGTTTGGGCATTGCCCATTATTCAAGTGTCTCTAATAACACTTGCTGGGTACGTTCTTTTTCAATTAAGTAAAGAATACTTGTCCGTTGAACTTTCTGGATGGATTACGTGTAGTTTTCTAGCTACAGGAACAGTAATAGGACCAACTTTAGAGAATTTCCATGATTTATGCCTAATACCTCTATTGGTATTTAGTCTTCTACTAGGGATAAGTAGGAATCATAAAATTCTCTACTTTATACCAGCACTACTACTACCCCTAGTTCGTGAAGATGTTGGTCTACTATCATTTAGTATTGGAATCTGGATGATATTTAGAAGGCCAAGGTGGAGATATCTAGGAATAGGTCTTTGCTTTTACTCATTCATCTCAGTTTTACTAATAACAAACCTTATAATGCCTATTTTCGGCTCTGAACTTTCTGAAAGATTTATGCAAGAAAGATTTGGACAATATCTTACTGAAGGGCAAGGAAGTACTGTTGATGTGCTAATAGGAATGGCGAACCAACCATTCCTTCTTTTTAGAGAAATCTTTTCACCTTTTTGGAAAACATTTATTTTCTTATTAACTTTAGCTATCCCCTTAGCATTTATACCATGTTTATCTATTGATTCCTTTCTTTTAATAGGAATCCCACTTTTTGTAGCCCTGAGCTCTCAAGGTGGAAATGCTCTATCTGTACATCTAAGATTCGTACTTTATCTTGTGCCTGGGGTTTTTGCAGGTTCAATTTTTTGGTGGGAAAAGCATACCTATCTATTTAGAGTAAAGGCATTCCGCAATTTCTGGAAAATATGTATTATTATTTCCTTTATTTTTGCAATAGCAGGGAACCCTCATCGTTCATTATCAGCGATAATACCTGACAGTATTGATCCATGGGTTCACATACCCATTCATAAGCAATTACTTAGAGGAATGAACGCAAATAAATTATTAAGAGCTATCCCAAAACAATATTCGGTCGCCGCAGATACACATTTAATTCCTCAATTAGCAGAAAGAAGAATTTTGCTTCGATTCCCAGAAAATTACAAGTATATAGATCTCAAAGGTAAATTGCAAATAGTTGACTTTGTAGTAAGTCAGCCACACTTTAATGCCTCATATGCTGCTGCATTTACACACCAAAAAGAATGGGTTGATAGAAGTACTAAAAGTCTTGAAATGATGGTAAGCTCAAACCAATATGGAGTACTTTTCTGTGATTCAAGCTCAATTGTTCTAAAAAGTGGTTTAAAAACAAGACCTACAGATATGCAATGCTTTAGCAAAGAAATCTCCCAAGCCAAAGAAAAAATAAACAAACAAATTTATTGATTGCTAACTCTCCACACATCAAAACGCTTCAATTTCTATACACCACAAGTGGTAGCTTGCATAGCAAGAAAATTCTTAAAAAAAATTCCTCTATTAAAACTGAATCCAAGATCCAATAGAACGAAAATGCTCCAGCTAAAAAAACCACCTTCTCAATTTTTACAAGTATGTACAGTAATCTTCCTGATTTTTTGGGCTTTTGCAGCAATACGCCATTCACTACTCCAGAGCAATGCATACGACCTTGGCCTTTTCGACCAATGGATCTGGTTAACAAGCCAAGGACTTCCTCCCTACTCATCTATGGAAGGGAGTCATATCCTTGCTGACCATGGCGCAATTGCTTTATATCTTGCTTCAATCCCATACTTACTACATTCAAGTCTGCAATGGCTACTTGCCAGCCAAGCAGCGGCATTAAGTCTCACAGCAGTCCCATTATGGTGGGTAGGTAAACAAGCGGGACTCAGTGAAAAGGTCTGCTGGTTTAGCTGTGGGCTTTGGTGGCTACAACCCGTTGTCTTTAATACAAACCTTTTCGACTTCCATCCCGAGGTTTGGGTCATGCCAGCTTTGGCAGGGTCATATTTTGCGAGTAGACAAAACAAACCATTACTTTGGTTTGGATTACTAATTATTATCCTGAGCTGCAGAGATGGACTAATTCTTGTTGTTTTAGGATTGGGCCTCGAGCAAATAATTCATAGAAAATGGATCTGGGCTACTGCCGCAATGGGGTTGGCATTGAGTTGGTTGGGAATACTAAACAAATGGGTTTACCCATCATTAACTGGACATAGTTCTGGTCCAAAGGCTGCTTCAGGCCTATTCTCATATCTCGGAAATAGTTTTAATGAGATTCTTCTCAATGCAATCACTAAGCCCAATCTAATTATTGACAATATCGACTGGAATGGAGGGTTAATTTATCTACTTTTAATCAGTGTTGCTGTTGCACCGTTATGGAGAAAGGCTTCATTACCTACGCTTATTGGATGCTTACCATTAGTGGTAGTCAACCTCTTATCAGAAGCCTCACCGCAAAGAACACTCATACACCATTACAGCCTTCCTATCGCAGTGATAGTTGTCGTCGCTGCAATAGATGGTTTGTCGGAAGAATCTCAAAGACAGATTCCTTGGAGAATCCTTTGTTGGAGTGCTATTTGCTGGGCAGTTCTTGCAAAACCTTGGTTTTTTACTGGACCATATTTAAAACGCGTTAATTCCTTAAGTCATTTCTATGAAGGAATTAAAGCTGTGCCGGAACATGCACGACTATCAACAACTAGCTATCTAGTTCCACATCTAAGTCAAAGGACTGAAATCAGCTTTCCCACGAATGACTCCAAAAAAAATAACTTAGATAACTTTGATGTCCTTCTACTAAATCCAATAGATCCTGGGTGGGGATCCAATGGAGGAAACCAAAAAAAATTACTCGATCAAGCAAAGCGAAACAATTGGTCCTGTAAAGCTTGGGAAAATGGATTAACGATTTGCCAAGCTCCACCTTAGGAATCGGAATCCAGAACTTCATCTTAAAAACAATGCCCCCGAACAAGGAATTCGGGGGCTCTCGCCGGGCCACCTATGGCACGAAACCTATTGACGATGTCAAAGGACTGCTATCAGCAGGCATACTCCGAGATCAGCTGACCCTTAATAGAACAACTAGGAATCATGGACACCTCCTCCTATGGGATAAGGACAACTCGCGAAGCATCCGACAACTCGTAAAATAGAATTGTCACCTCGCTATTGCCAAAGCAATACAATCATACTGGAAAAGTCCAGGGAAAATTCTTCAAAATGCAAAGTTAATCTACAAATAATGTAAAAACTGAATTAATCCGGTAGAGCAAGTCTAAGTATGGTATTAGAAAGAAATTTCCTTGTAATGAATAAAGTTAGTAACAAGATCAATTCAGCGAATAAAGAAGTTTGGGTAGCTGCAGGGATTTTCTTCGCGATATGTTTTTTGCTCCAATGTTGGAGACTGCAAACACTCACAGCGTCAATGGATCAAGGTATATTTTTTCAAGTTCTATGGAATGGTGTTCATGGCAGACTTTTTCAAAGCACTCTCTCATCTCAACTTTCCACAAATGTAATACATAGTGGTGAAATGCCCGCGCTTGGCTATTACAGGCTAGGACAACATTTTACACCTATTTTAGCAATATGGGTTCCATTCATTGGGGTTCTTGGGAAATGGGCGTTACCTCTAATTCAAGTTTCTCTTATTACACTTGGCGGGGTAGTTCTTTATAACTTGGCGAATATAAGCCTTGACAAAAATAATTCTAAAATGATAGCTTTTTCATATTTCTGTGCCAATACAGTCATTGGGCCATGTCTAGGAAATTTCACTGACTTATGCCAACTACCAGTTTTATTTTTCTCGCTGATATTAGCCATAGAAAAAAGAATTAATTGGCTTATTATTATTACATTTCTTTTAATACCTCTTATTCGTGAAGATGCAGGAGTTCTTTTAGTAGGTATTGGTATCTGGCTGTTATTCAGAAAGAATTATCAATGGAGGCTTGCTTTAGTTTTAATCCTGTATGGGGCAGGGTGGGTTTTACTTGTTACTAATGTATTAATGCCAATTTTTAGCGAAGATAATTCGAAAAGATTTATGGTCGAAAATTTCGGGCAGTTTATTAAAAATCGCAATGAAGCCTCAAGCTTAGATGTGATAGGCCTTGGCTTGCAGCAACCAATGGTTATTTTGAAGGAACTAATAAATCCACCTGGACAAACTTTACGTTATCTAGCAGGTCATGCTCTTCCTCTTGTGTTTATTCCATTTATATCTATAGATTGCTGGCTTCTAATGGGATTGCCATTAGCAGGACTTTTACTTGCACAAGGGAATCCACTGGCAATAAATTGGCGTTATACATACTTAGTAGTCCCAGGCCTTTTCTCAGGGAGCATTTATTGGTGGGCAAAAAATTATAAGATTTTTTCTTCTAGAAGATTCAAAAGGTTCTGGTCCGGTTGCATGGCTCTTTCAATAATATTTACTATAACTAGTAATCCAAATAGAACTTTATCTTGGCTAATGCCACAAAGCATAGATCCATGGATTTATAGACCCCCTATAAATCAATTAGATCATGGGCTTAAAGCATTAAAAGCAGTTGAAATAATCCCTAAGAATGGAACTGTTTCTGCAAGCTCGAATCTAGTTCCTCATCTGGCTGATAGAGAGACATTAATAAGATTTCCAGATAATGTAAGGTATCAAGATTCCCTCGGAACAATTAAAAAAGTTGATTGGATTGCGGTTGACTTGTCTCATCATATGAGATACGCACATGCATTTAAAAACGAATGGGATGATTTACAAGAAATCCTGCTATTACTGAAATCTTTAGAGAATGATTACTCTCCTCAATTAGTAAATGATGGGGTGATAGTGATGGGATTCAGGCAAGAGAGTGATTCATTAATTCAGCTTCACTACAAAGAGTTAATCAATAGGGCGAGTTTAATATCAATTTAAAAGTAAAACCCCCTAAAATAAGCCATGTAAAAGAATCCTTGAGACTTAATCAGATCGTTAATGATCCCAATTAAGGTTAGAAATCAAAATCACATATTTCTTATAATGATCATGAGGAAAATCAAAGATTACTAATTTTATTAAAACTCTGGCTGATCACTCCTAAATTGGAGGTGGGATTAGCAAGAATGTGTTATCCCAGAAAATTTCCCGTGTACGTAATTGAGGTAGCCCTTAAGCTCAGTCCTTTGCCCTTCTCTGTTCAGAGAAAAGATTCCAAAGATGCAGAAAGGCTCTATAGGGATATCTGTCACTCTCTTGAAAAAGGTAATCCTCGACTGCTTGAACTCCGATGCGAAAAAGTTGAAGGTAAAAAATTAGCATTATTGACTTCAGAAATTTTAAGTGTACAAATGTATGAAAAAACCGCAGCATCTTTAGGAAGTAAAAGGCCAGGATTCTCTTTCAACTCCTAAGAATCAAAGAATGGTTGAAGAACTCAAACAAACCAAAAACTTATCGAAGCCCCATCTTAAATTTGAAAATGTGAGCTTTAGTTGGCCTTCTGGAGTAAAAGTCATAGAAAATTGTTCATTTTCGATCCCTCAAGCAGGCCTTTGGATGCTGGTAGGGAGTAACGGCAGCGGAAAAAGTACTATATACCGTCTAATCACTGGATTGTTAAAGCCTCAAAAAGGTCATCTTGAGTCCTTAGTCAAGACAGCTTTAGTCTTTCAAAATCCAGACCACCAACTGTTACTTCCAAGCTGCGGAACTGATGTACTGCTAAATATTTCCACCAATCTGTCAATAAAAAAGCGCATACAAAAGATGCATGCTGCACTTGAAGAGGTTGACCTTCATGGCATGGAATCAAGGCCTATTCACACTTTAAGTGGTGGGCAAAAACAAAGACTTGCCTTGGCAGGTGCACTTGCGAGTGAAGCGAAATTATTATTATTAGATGAACCAACAGCGCTGCTGGATCCTGCAAGCCAAGAATCAGTTCTCAGAATTATTAAGAGGCTTTGCCATCGAAAAAAAGACCCTCTCACTGCGTTATGGATTACCCATCGGCTTAGTGAATTAGACCATTGTGATGGAGCTGCAAGACTGGAAAAAGGAAGAATTGGAGGCTTCCAAAATGGCAAATGGATGAGAGAGGTTTTACAACCTCTTGCAGTTAGGAGGGTGTGAACGGTAAGTTCTTCAAAGTCATTCCTCGGTAGCTCAGCGGTAGAGCGGTCGACTGTTAATCGATTGGTCGCAGGTTCGAATCCCGCCCGGGGAGTTCTATAAACCCACCAGAAGTCCCCAGGAGTGATCCCAGGGACTTTTTTTATGCTGAGCAGGGGCTTAGAGAAAAGCAATCATTCGCCCCTAGTACCCGTTGTAAAAGACAGTAAGAGTCCTCAGGGCTGGGATTAGGGTTTTTAGGCGAAAATAGGGTTTGGTTTGAAAAGAGTAAATACCTGCAAGGCCCTATCCAACTTCCAATGATCACCTTGATGAATTAGACAGTGTTGAATCGAACAGGTCAGAAGGCTGACGTCGGTGTTGGTGCAATGGCATGTGAAGTATTCACCTATGAGACAAACAGCACTAACCCTTGCTTGCATTGTTCTGCATAGTTGAAGCAATCACAATCTTCATGCTCACTTGTGAGCTGAACTGGTGCGACGCATTTTTCAGTGTTGTTCTCTTCTTGGCTGCGCATAAGGAAAACAAAGTTATTCCTATGTTTGCTTAAGTGGTAAGACTTTGCAGATGTTTTGCTCTATAAACCCTTGCTTCGTCATCGATGTATTGGGAGTAATTGAGGGCTGAGTTAAGACTTAAAGCCCTTACTCGCTATCTTTTATTTATTTGATTTCCTTATGAATAGTCATCCTATTGAGTTGTGGGGAAAACTTTTTAAGTTCCAACCTTTCTGTCGTGTTTCGTCGGTTCTTTTCAGTTGTATACCTTGAGACACCTGGAGAGCGCTTCTCAGAATTAGGGACTGAACGACTTTCTGTGCACTCTAGGGTGACAACTATTCTGGTACCTTTTTTTGCCATATCAAACTTAGTTCCTAGCAAGGAACTACTTATAAAGACACTTCATCCTACAATCCGACCTGTCACTTTTACTAATTGATCATAAAAACAAGGCATTCGCAAAAGGCATTCCCAAGAAATCTCAAACAATCTTGGGCAATGTCTAAATTTATCAACGCCTGCAACTAGTAATCCTGACAAGGGCGATCTGCTAGTGGAGTTATGTTTTATCTGACAATTGATCGATATTAATTTCATCTGCAAAACACTGTCCTAAAAGCAACTGACCCTTTGCGTTCGGATGCCCATCTATTTCATGAAAATGAGTGTTGTCTAATGGACACGATCTCAAATCAACGTAAGAAACTTTAGGGTTGATATTATCAAGAAGTAATTCTAACTCGCTGTTAACAACATTTTCATCTTCGGGTATCCATTGGACAGGAATATTTCTATCTTCTTTGGTTGGCAAAACCGTAAGAATTACATTATTAGGTTCAAATTTAGAAACAATACTGTTAAAATCATCAATAGCAGATTGAACAATTACTCGACGATTTTTTAAGGATCTTGATTTAGTAAAAGGTAAAAAAGATTTCAAAGTAGTTTTAAAATTAGCTTGAGCAGTTGATAAGCTTGGTATTAAGCCATAACGTTGCTTAGAATAAGCAAAGGATAAGAGTTGTTTCTTAGTATGAGAGTAAGGTAAATGCCACCAAGTAGATGAATTAGTAGTGCATGTAAACTTACCATATCCTGTAGAACATTTAGGTTTAGCCTTAACTGGAAAAGGGCCACGCCTTAAGTCAGCAGTGATAATAGCCACAATTGCTTTTCTAGCACCGATTTCATCATAAGCAAAAAACAAGCTGTCTTTCATACCAACAATTCCAAGGCCAGGCATTCCAACATTTACAGAGTCAACTCTGTTATTACATAATTCCCTTTGAATTTGTGAAGTCCAGGAGATCGAAGATCCTTGTGCTTCCGTAAAAGAATCTCCTGCAATTGCAACAATATTCGAAGGGTTATCATGACTACAATCAAACGTAGAGCGAAAACCATATTGATCAGTATCAAACTTATAATCATATTCAAGCTTTTTCCCATATACAATAGCCGTTCTCATCTTCGAGTTAGGTGTATATATATTAGCTTTATGAGCATTTGTTTGCATACTACCTCCTGCAAGGAGCATTACATCATTACCAGAAGAAGGTAATCTAGTATGCTTAAAAAAGGCATCAGCTAACATTAATGGAATAGATACTGAGATAAATATAGACAGGACATTTAGAAACTTATTATTGACCATAAGTCAGAAAACAAAATCAACGAAAGTAGGATTCTAAGGGTATTAGGAAAATCACAGCCGGTTTTGAAATAAATTTATTACCGGCGGATGTCGTTATTGAAATCAGCAAAAATAAAAAATTACTCTATCTGACTTTTTATAAAATAATTATGATAGAAAAACTAAGTTATCGCAAAGAATTCTTCTACTAGAAAAGGGTGTTTGAAGTATTCGACTGTTTGGTAAGGACTAAGTGCGTTGGGAATCTTTTGGGGGAATGCTTGGTCTTGCGTAATGGGTCTGCTGAGGACTAGTAACAACTGTTCAGAGGTAAACAATCCAAAAACCACCCGGGTGGTTTTTCTGATAATCAAAAATCCCCTGATTTGTCGAGGAGGTTTTTTTAAGCAGCTTGAACAGTTTTTTTAATTTCTGAGCAGGAATCCACAACAGAGAGTAGATAGATTCTGAAGACTTTCTAAAGAGAGTGAAGAACCTTTACCCTATGAGAAGGCTGAGAACCCTTGCAATAATTAACATTTCCCCAAAAAGAGCAAAGTCAATGCTTTAAGTGACTTGATGCAACGTAAAACAAATCTTGAGAGAATCCTTTAATTACTGATCTAACTACTTTTAGCTAGTTAGTCATTTACATCCAAATGGGATCTAATGAAGCCTTGCATCCTGTTAATCGAAGATGACCAAGACATGCGCGACCTCGTTAGCGGGCATCTTGAACACAGTGGGTTTGACGTCCAGAGGGCTGCTGATGGAATCAAAGGACATGCTCTAGCACTTCAATATTGTCCGGACCTGATTCTGCTGGACCTTATGCTTCCCAAGGTAGATGGTCTTACCCTATGCCAAAGACTTCGAAGAGATGAAAGGACTGCAGGTATACCAATATTGATGATTACAGCATTAGGTGGAACCAAAGATAAAGTGTCTGGCTTTAATTCTGGCGCTGATGATTATCTGACCAAGCCATTTGACCTTGAAGAACTTCTAGTCAGAATCAAAGCTCTTTTAAGACGAACTGATAGAGCCCCTATTGGGAGTAGCGGAAGTCATCAAGAAATACTCAATTATGGACCTTTAACACTTGTACCAGAAAGATTTGAAGCAATCTGGTTTGACAGTCCAGTCAGACTCACTCATCTTGAATTTGAATTACTTCATTGCTTGCTACAACGACATGGCCAAACCGTTGCACCTTCCTTGATCCTAAAAGAAGTATGGGGATATGAACCTGATGATGATATTGAAACAATACGAGTTCACGTTAGACATCTTCGAACAAAACTTGAACCAGATCCTCGAAAACCTCGTTTTATCAAAACTGTTTATGGGGCGGGTTACTGTCTTGAATTACCTACTGATGGACAGATTGAGATACTAGGAGATGTAATCGCCAAAGCACGGCTAGAAAGAGCAAAGAAAACTGATGATAGCGAACGAGAAACTGCTTAATATAAATACTGAATTTCTAATAATGTCACTTCCCAAGCAAGTCTTGGTTGAACAAAAGCCAAAAGATTAGACCTCAATTTTTCAAGTCTTCTTATAGGCCTTGGATTAGAATATTTCCCCCAAAGATATTGTTGCCACCAATCAATTAGCCAAAGCTGTTCTTCAACGTTCAGGGTATCCGTCAAATCTCTTGCTAAAGACAAAGCTTCCTTTGGCTTTGACAATTTCTTTGAGAGTTGATTTATAAGTTCATTCGGAATTCTTTCAAAAGAGTCTAATTGTTGCAACATTGCCCCTGGAGAACCACCAGCAAGTGCAACCAGTTCTGATTGATCCAAGCAACTAGAAGTTGACTTAAACAAATCTGGCCTTCTCTTCAATAAAACATCCTTGAGGTCATTAGTATTCAATCTTCGAAAAGGGATATGTTGACAACGCGAACGAATGGTTGAAAGTAACCTTTGAGGAGCTGAAGAAATCAAAATCAGCACTCCATTGGTTGGCTCTTCAAGAGTTTTCAACAAGGCATTAGAAGCACCTTCCGTCATCGCCTCTACTGATTCAATCAAAACCATTCCTCTTGAAGCCTCCAAAGGTTGACCACTAAGAAACCCTGATATTGATCTGATTTGTTCAAGTCGAATCTGAGGAGGGGTCCTACGACTCACACCATATTCATCAGCTTTTGAAACTGGGACAAGTCGACCTTGATGGCTATATGTAGGTTCAATGATTAACAAGTCAGGGTGATTGCCATCACTTAAACGACGCCGTTGTCTGGCCAATGGCTTGTCTAAACCAATCACTCCCTCCAAAAAGCGAAGAGCCGCAAAGCTTCTCCCGACCCCATGAGGACCTAGAAAAAGGTAAGCAGGAGCAATTTTGTATTTTTCAAGCGCGGCTTGCAATAGAGCAACGGCTAAAGGCTGGCCGACAAGGCCTTCAAATAGATAGGGGAGTTGTTCCTTGTCGCGCAATCTAAATTCCTCTATTAGAAGAAAATCGTTGAATTATTTCCTTTTCTAATAACTGACTAACAACTTCAATCTTTTGTTCAGCATTGATTACTATCCATCCATTCTCCTGAGAAAGCTCAAGAAAACCTTTGGCAACCTTTTCTAAAAAATCAAATCCTTCGGATTCAATTCGATCATCTAACTTGGCTTTTCTTCTGGCCAAACTTTCTAGAGGAGACAATTCAAAGCAAATTGTCATGTCCGCCACTAAACCAAAAGTAGCAATGGCTTCTAACTGTTTAATTATCTGAAAGTCCAGGTTCCTACCATATCCCTGGTATGCAAGTGTTGATCCAGAAAAGCGGTCACTTAATACCCAATCTCCTTTTTCAAGGGCTGGTTTTATTACTTGAGATACATGTTGAGCTCTATCAGCCGCATATAACAATAATTCAGCTATAGGCTCAGGCTCTTCTTCATAAGGAGGATTCAAAAGTAATTTTCTTAGGGCTTGTCCTAAAGCGGTTCCACCAGGCTCACAAGTCAATAGCAAATTTGCTCCTCGAGGAATCAAGCCACTACTAGGCAGCCACTTTGCTAAGTGATGAAACTGAGTTGTCTTTCCACAGCCATCTATTCCTTCAAGAACTAATAAACGTCCTTTCATTTAGTTCTAAGGAGCAAAGCATTAACTACTACTGTTATTGAACTCAAGGCCATAAGGAGGGCTGCAATAGGTGGGGAAAGAACTAATCCAAAACCAGGCAGTAGTACACCTGCTGCTATTGGTAAAGCAATCACGTTATAACCAAAGGCCCATGCAAGGTTCTGGCGAACCTTGGTCATTGTTTTTTTGGCTAAAGAAAAGGCCTTAGGTAGAGCCTTGATACAATCGCCTAACAAAACTAAGTCCGCTGATTCTTGTGCGATTTGAGTCCCAGTACCAATAGCTATACCAACATCAGCAGCTGCTATAGCAGGCGCATCATTAATACCATCACCAACCATACCTACCAAGCCAAATTGACTTAGAAGTTGCAAACGCTCCAGCTTCTGTGAAGGCAACAATTGCCAGCCCAACTGATCTCTTGAGAAATTCAATTGCTGACCAATCGTTTCTACAGCTTGTTTTCTATCACCACTTAAAATTGATAAAGATAGACCTTGGTTTCGCAAACTTTCTAAGGCTGAAAAAGCTTCTGTTCTCAATCGATCTTCAATCGATATAAAGCCTAGACACTCTTTCCCTTCTGAAACAGCTACCACTGATTTACCAAGAAGGTCAGTCTGCCCAAAATCAAATTTTTCAACCTTGTTAAAAGCGATGCCTTCTGACTGAAGCCATTCAGGAGTACCTACTCTTACAGTTTTTGCGACTCCTTCAAGCTCACCTATAAGCCCCTGGCCAGAAATGGTTGTAGAAGACTTACATGCAAAAAGTTTAAGGTCATTATTTTCCGCCTCTTGGACAATTGCATGTCCCAGGGGGTGTCTACTGTTTTGCTCAAGGCTGGCCGCTATTTGCAACATATGCTGAGCATTCTCTGAAGCAAGTAATTGAGATACCGTTGGCCTACCAACTGTAAGAGTACCTGTTTTGTCAAAAATCAACTGATTTAATGAAGCTGCTCTTTCAATTACATCTCCACCTCTAAATAACCAACCATTCCTTGCAGCCTGGCCAGAGGCAACTGTAATGACAGTTGGAGTGGCCAACCCCAACGCACATGGACAGGCAACAACTAAAACAGCGATTGCAAGCTGAATTGCTAGTCCTAAAGGAGTTTCTGCCCCTGCCCCAAGAGGAGAATGCAAGCCATGTCCATGCAGCAAACCCTGTCCAGAAACATCTAAGACATTTGGCCAAATAGATGTTCCTATCTTCCACCAAAAGAAAAAAGTGAAAATAGATAAAGCCACTACTCCATAACAAAATCTTCCGGCGACAAGATCTGCCAAGCGTTGTATAGGTGCCTTTCGAGCCTGGGCCTGTTCAACCAATCCAATGATTCTTGCAAGAGCAGTTTCTGCACCTACCCTTTGCACTTCAAGAACTACTGTCGCCTCTAAATTGAGACTGCCAGAGGCAAGCTCAACTCCTGGGGCCGCTTCTAAAGGCATTGGTTCCCCCGTAAGACTAGAAACATCAACTGCTGAATAACCCTCAAGGACAATTCCATCTACAGGCACACGATCGCCAGCTAAAAGTTGAATTTTTTCACCAGGTCTTAAAGCCCCAACCCTTATTTCGCGGATTTGATTATCTTTGCCCAACAACCTTGCTTGATCTGGCTGAAGCTTGGCTAATTCCTTCAAAGCTCGGCCTGTTCGAAAGCGAGCTCGTTCTTCCAAAAAACGACCCAACAAGACAAAGCCGAGAAGCATTACTGGCTCATTAAAGAAACAAGGCCATCCCACTTGTGGCCAGATCAAGGCAACCAAGCTTGCTAAATATGAACTCCCAACTCCTAATCCAACCAAAGTATCCATCGTGGGTTCAAAACCGATAGCTGACTTAAAGCCACTAGAAAGAATTTTGAATCCTGGACCTAGCAAAGCGAATGTTGCAAGTGCTGCATGAAATGGCAATGCACCGAGAAAGGGCACTTGCCACATTCCTCCTTCAGCAAGGTGTCCCAAAACTGAAAGAACCAACAAAACCAAAGAAATTATCAACTGTCGCCAATGACGCCACCATTGCCCTAATAAATCAAGTTCAGAAAAAAGAATTTCATCAGGGTTGTCATTTTTCAGATTGGCATTAAACCCCTTAGCAGATAAAGCCTGAAAAATAGGTTCTAAAGAGGCTCTGGAATCGGCTAAATCAATCAAAGCAGTTCTAGTAACTAAATTGACACTTGCAGTCAAAACATTCGGCTGCTCCAGCAAGGTTCTTTCAACAGTTTGCACACAGCCACCACATTTCATCCCGTCTAATTCCAATAAGACGCTTTCGGTGCCAGGGGTCAAATCACTATTTCTCACGAAGAAATCATCATTAAATTCAAGCTAATTAATCCTCAGCCTTTTAGGCCATAAATGACATCAGCTGAAGATTGAAAACTAGTTCGGCAAGATTTCCTCAAATTAGGCAAAATACTATTTAAATCAATTTTTTCAAGTCAACCGTGCCTAGTAGACAAACCGACAACATCATTGATAAGGCTTTCACCGTGATGGCTGAAATGATCGTGAAGATGATGCCTGTAGACAACCAAGAAAAAGAAGCTTATATCTACTATCGAGATGGTCTTGCAGCTCAAAATGATGGAGACTATTCAGAAGCCCTTGAGAACTATGAAGAGAGTCTGAAGCTTGAAAAGAATGCTATTGACAGAGGTGAAACCTTAAAAAACATGGCAATCATATATATGAGCAATGGAGAAGAAGACCGTGCTCTTGAAACCTATCAAAAAGCACTAGAGGAAAATCCAAAGCAACCATCATGCTTGAAAAACATGGGATTGATCTACGAGAAGCGTGGCAGAGAAGCAGAACAAGCTGGCAATAAAGACGAATCAGACAGCTGGTTCGACCAAGCAGCTGAAGTATGGGCTAAGGCGGTACGTCTCTACCCTGGAGGATATCTCGATATAGAAAACTGGTTAAAAACTAGTGGAAGAAGCAATGTAGACGTTTATTTTTAATCAATTTTCTAAAAGTTATTGATTAATGAATTCAATTGAACTTTTCTATTGCTATTGCTATTGCTTCTGAGATATTTGAAGCTTGAAAGGTTTCTAATTGTTTGCTAATAGGAATGCTTTCAAGTCCATTGTCTTTGGGAACTACTGCTCGTTCAAAACCCAGACGAACTGCTTCTTGAAGACGCTGTTCCAACTGTGCAACACAACGTAATTGCCCTCCCAGACCGATTTCTCCTATGAAAACAGTGCGTTTGGGCAAAACAAGGTCTCTAAAACTAGATACAACAGCAGCAGCTATCCCCAAATCAGAGGCTGGTTCTTCTACCTCTAATCCACCTGCAACAGCTAAATAACAATCATATCTAGAAAGAGGAATACACATATGCTTCTCTAAAACTGCCAATATCTGATGCAACCTATTAGTACCTACTCCTGTAGCAGTGCGCCTAGGAGTTGCATAGCTAGTAGAACTAACCAATGCTTGAAGATCAACCACTAAAGAACGTGTCCCTTCACAAGCAACAATGGTTGAGACACCTGAAGCAGAATCAGTACTTAAAAATATTTGACTTGGGTTTTTAACTTCAGAAAGACCATTGCCACTCATCTCGAAAACACCTAATTCATTGGTTGCTCCGAAGCGATTCTTTACTGCCCGAAGCAGTCTATGACTAGCAAAACGATCACCTTCAAAAGTAAGAACAGCATCAACAAGATGTTCTAAGACTTTTGGGCCAGCCAATATGCCTTCTTTAGTTACATGACCAACAATTAATAAGGCAATGTTTTTTTGTTTAGCCATGCGCTGCAATGATGCTGCACATTCCCTAACTTGAGCAACAGAGCCAGGCGTGCTCGAAAGATTCTCATCATTTAATGCCTGAATACTGTCAATAATTGCAACAGATGGTCTTAAATTCTCAAGTTCCATAAGAACTACATCTAAATCAGTTTCAGCCAAAAGATGTAGATCTGACTCAGAGCTATTTAATCTTTCCCATCTTAGTTTTACCTGTTGAGACGATTCTTCTGCACTCACATAAAGAACTGATTGGTTAAGAGCTATTTGCCCTGCAATTTGCAATAACAAAGTGCTCTTGCCAATCCCCGGGTCACCTCCCACCAAAACCATAGAGCCTGGAACAAGTCCTCCTCCTAGTACTCGATCAAATTCTTGATAGCCAGTAAGGAGTCTTTTTCTCGTATTTTTTTCTAGTGACCCGATGGTAACTGAACGAATTGCCTGCTTTTTAGATGAAGATTCAATACCCAATCTTGAGATTCGATCATTTGCAATTGAATTAACTTGTTCAACAATTGAATTCCAATCTCCACAGCTTGAACAACGACCAAAATACTGCCTAGTTTTAGCTCCACAGCTTTGACAGACATAGATAGAGGTAGATCTAGCCACTAGGTTTTGTAAAGAAAGTTGGCTTTAGTTAAAACAATTCCCAACCTAAAGAGGGGGGTTCTTCTCTAAGATCGTTCTAATTGAGTCAATCTAGAAATTTTGACAGCCTCCAGTCCATCAAAGGAAACAATCCTCGTGGTCGACGATGAGGCAAGTATTCGTCGAATTCTCGAAACCCGACTATCGATGATTGGGTACGAAGTAATCACAGCTTGCGATGGGAATGAAGCCCTTGCAAGCTTCCGAAAAACCGAGCCAGATTTAGTTGTACTTGACGTAATGATGCCAAAACTTGATGGTTATGGAGTATGTCAAGAATTAAGGAAAGAATCTGACGTGCCGATAGTAATGCTCACAGCACTAGGAGATGTTGCAGACAGGATTACTGGTCTTGAGCTTGGCGCAGATGACTATGTTGTCAAACCTTTTAGCCCTAAAGAACTTGAAGCACGTATTCGGTGTGTTCTAAGAAGAGTTGAAAAAGAACATATAGCTGGAATCCCAAATTCTGGAGTTATTCAAGTCACCAATCTCAAAATTGACACTAATAAAAGACAAGTCTTTCGAGATGATGAAAGGATTCGTTTAACAGGAATGGAATTCAGCTTGTTAGAACTTTTAGTCAGTCGTTCTGGAGAACCCTTTAGCCGAGGAGAAATCCTAAAAGAAGTTTGGGGCTATACACCTGAAAGACATGTGGATACTCGAGTGGTTGATGTCCACATTTCTAGATTGCGCTCAAAACTTGAAGATGATCCAGCAAATCCAGAGCTAATACTTACTGCTAGAGGTACTGGTTACCTCTTCCAGCGAATAGTTGAAGCAATTGGACCAGAAGGACTCTGAAAACTCCTGGGCCTATGAACCCAGGAGTAAAAACAATCGACCTCGAGCAATAAGGCGCTTGGTCATTTGGTATCGCCGTAATGCGGCAGTTACAACCATTGTTGATACTGCGACCAACTCAGCTTCTGCCGCTACAAATGTTGCTGGATCAGTCGTTTCTAATGCTGGCTCCGTTGTGACTAATGCTTCCTCAATGGCGGGGAACATACTGCAGCCTTTGGTCTTCGATCCCCTAAGAAGACTCCAAGGAAATGAAAACAACTCTGGCGAAAATGAAATCAGCGATGAGGATCGTCTTTGGATTGCAGTAGATGGCATGGGCGGAGACAACGCCCCTGGAGCGATCCTTCAAGGCTGCCTAGATGCCATAGAACGTCTTCCTATTCGAATAAAATTTATAGGGGAATCATCGAAGGTACTGGAAGCAGCAAGTCAGTTAGGCCTCAATGATTTATTAAGCCAGGCAATATCAATTGGAAATATTGAACTTGTCCCTAGTGGGAAATCAGTTGGGATGAATGAAGAGGCAACTTCAGTTCGGAAGAAACGTGATGCAAGTATCAACATTGCGATGGAGCTAGTCAAAAAGCATGAAGCCCTAGCCATGTATTCAGCTGGAAATTCTGGAGCGCTAATGGCATCTGCCATTTTCAAATTAGGGAGATTAAGAGGCATTGATCGCCCTGCAATAGGTGCGCTCTTCCCAACCAAAGATCCAGGTCAACCAGTATTAGTTCTTGATGTAGGAGCAAATATGGATTGCAAACCAAATTATCTCCATCAGTTTGCGCTTTTGGGAAACATCTATTCCAGAGATGTCCTACAAGTAAATAAACCCCGAATTGGTTTACTCAACATTGGTGAAGAAGACTGCAAAGGTAACGATTTAGCAATCAAAGCTCACGAAATGCTGAAAGATGAAAAACGATTACAATTCTCCGGCAATTGTGAAGGGAGAGATGTTCTCTCAGGGGAATTTGATGTAGTTGTATGCGATGGTTTCACGGGAAATGTTTTATTAAAATTTCTTGAATCTGTTGGAAGTGTTTTATTAGACGTACTACGTGCCGAATTACCTCGGGGAAGAAGAGGAAAAGTTGGATCAGCTTTTCTTAGAAGCAATCTGAAACGTATCAAAAAACGTCTTGACCATGCAGAGCATGGAGGAGCTTTGCTACTTGGCATCAATGGTATTTGCGTAATTGGGCATGGAAGTAGCAAAGCCCTTTCAGTGGTAAGTGCATTAAGACTTGCCCATTCGGCAGCCAGTCATGGGGTTATGGAAGACTTAGCGAAACTACAACAACCCACACAGGAAAGTATAAAAATTGAAAGCGCTGTGATTGACTGAGACACTAGAAAATAAATATCCCTTGGCTGACTACCCCTCACTTTTTAAAGGTGTTGCTCTTGTAGGGAGTGGCAGTAGCACTCCCTCGCAAAATCTAAGCAATGATCAGCTTGGATTACGAGTAGAAACAAACGATGATTGGATTCGTACACGTACCGGAATAGAGAAAAGAAAAATAATTGGCCCCAACGAAACGCTAACTAACTTAAGCAAGGAGGCTGGGCGGTCTGCTATTGAAATGGCTGGGTGGGACCCACAAAGTATCGACCTCATAATTCTTGCAACTTCTACTCCTGATGACCTTTTCGGCTCAGCGCCTGAAATTCAAGCAAGTCTTGGTGCAAAAAAAGCCGTTGCTTTTGACTTAACCGCTGCCTGTAGCGGATTCCTCTTTGCTTTAGTAACAGCAAGTCAATTTCTAAAGACTGGTTCAATGAAAAGGGCCTTGGTCATTGGTTCAGATCAACTCAGTAGTTGGGTCGACTGGGATGACAGAAGAAGCTGTGTTCTTTTTGGTGATGGTTCGGGCGCAATTGCCCTGGAAGGAACCAATCTGGAAAACAACGGACTTATAGACTTCAAATTAAAATCAGATGGGAGTCGCAAAGACTGTCTTAATATTAAACAATTATCTAGTCACCTACCAATAATAGAAGGGAATACCCATCAAATTGGAAGGTTTGACAAAATTCAAATGAATGGGGCAGAGGTTTATAAATTCGCTGTTCGTGAAGTACCTGCAATCCTCCAAAATATTTTAAACAAAAACAACATAGAGCCGGCTTCTTTAGATTGGCTTCTTCTCCATCAGGCAAATCAAAGAATTCTTGAAGCAGTAGCAGATCGTTTCTCAATTCCACACGAAAAAGTTCTTAGCAATCTTTCCAGTTATGGCAATACATCTGCTGCAACAATTCCATTAATGCTGGACGAAGCAGTTCGTGATAAACGAATTAAAAAAGGGGACCTCATCGCTACTAGTGGGTTTGGAGCTGGACTAAGCTGGGGAGCCGCATTAATCCGCTGGCAAGGCCCTACCTAAGGTCTTTCGCACTCTTAAAGAATTTCTATGTCTATTGCATGGGTGTTTCCTGGACAAGGCTCTCAAAAGCTAGGGATGGCAGACCCTTTACTAAATTTGCGAGGAGCTAAAGAACGCTTTGAATACGCATCTGAATTAATAGGAAGAGACTTATTGGCAATTTGCAGAGGTGAGGCCAATCTGAAAGAGAATCCTAATGATCTGAATGACACAAGGAACACTCAGCCAGCCCTTTTCGTGGTCGAGTCATTACTAATTGACGATCTAAAGAATCAAGGTCGCCAAGCCTCTCTAACTGCTGGTCATAGCCTTGGTGAACTAGTAGCGCTATATGCAGCTGATGTTTTCGATGCAAAAACAGCACTAAAGCTGCTCAAAAGGAGGTCAGAACTTATGTCCGAAGCTGGTGGTGGAGCGATGACTGCAATATTAGGTTTTAATAGAAAAGAACTTGAACAACTGGTTGAAATAACTGAAGATGTTGTCATAGCAAATGACAACAGCTCTGCCCAAGTAGTTCTTTCTGGCAAACCGGAAGCAGTTCATCAATTAAGCAATCAGTTAACTTGTAAAAGAATTATCCCTCTTGCTGTCTCAGGAGCATTTCATTCTCCTTTCATGTCCGAAGCAGCCGAGAAGTTTGCACTAGAGCTTGATCAAATTGAATTCAAATCTGCAAGTATTCCGGTAATAAGTAACTCAAACCCTACGCCAACATGCGATGGAGATTTGCTAAAAAAACATTTAAAGAGTCAGATGACTACAGGAGTAAGGTGGAGAGAAACCATGGAAGTATTCACACACAAGGGTATAAACACAGTTGTGGAAATTGGCCCAGGGAATGTACTAACTGGTCTAATCAAACGCTCTCTAAAAGGAATTGCCACAAGCCAGATCTCTAATCCTATGGACTTAGGACATTGATATCAAAGAAATCCAATTCAGGTAAATCATCTTTAAACGTGATTAAAAAATCACCATCACCTTCTATTGTCTATCTTATAGTTAGCTACATATTAGTATTTCCATTATATAGATTATTATTTAGGGGCTATACTTATGGCAATAAAAATGTACCTAAAGTTGGTCCTCTGATTGTAGTAGCAAACCATGGCTCTCACCTGGATCCACCACTTTTAGGTCACGCTTTAGGTAGACCTGTTGCATTTATGGCAAAAGCGGAATTATTCAATATCCCAGTAATTGGTTCCATTATTCGTGCTTGTGGTGCATACCCTGTAAAAAGAGGTGCAAGTGACCGTGAGGCTATAAGGACTGCAAGTAATAGATTAAAAGAAGGTTGGGCAATCGGAGTATTTATAGATGGAACTCGACAGGCTGATGGGCGAGTTAATGCTCCCCTAGCAGGAGCATCACTTCTTTCAGCAAGAACTGGAGCAGCTTTACTTCCAGTAGGAATAATAAATACTCATAAAGCCCTTGGTTTGAAAAAGAGATTCCCCAGACTCATACCCCTCCGATTAAATATTGGCCAACCAATTGAACCTCCCATTTCACGGAAAAAAGAAGCTCTGCAAGCCGCCACAAAGGAACTTCAATTAAAGATCAACTCCTTAATTGATTTAAAAGTCAAATCGTAAAAACTATTTGACTAAATCTTTCGCGAAAACCTCAGGCCATTTTGACTCAAGCAATATTTTTAAATCCTTCTTAGTTAATACCCAAATGAAAGATCTAAAAAGATCCACAATACGTTTTTGAAATTTCTCGGGAGGACATGTTGAGTTACAAGATACGGGGATCCCAGTAAGAAGAATACCCCTGCTTCCTAAAATTACTTGGCCAACAGCCATTGCTCTTGAAATATGGTCTTCACTTGTAACTAACAAAATGTGCTTTATTCCCATCAATGAAAAATCATCAATCAAAGAAGTGAAGTTTTCAAAAGTATCGGCAGCTCGGTAGTCCAGCTGGACCCTTTCGGAAGAAATCCCAGATTTTTCAACCAACCAATTTGCGTACTCTGGATTACTTCCTCCAGTTAAAACTAAAGGCAAATCTAATTCCTTTGCAAAACTTAAACCGACCTCTTCACGATCAACATCTCCACCAAGAACTAAAATCAACTCCGGAGAATACTTATTGAAAAATAATCTAGAGTATGGGACAAAATATCCTATGATAAATAAACTAAATATAGATAGGAAAACAGCAGAAAAATTCTTTCTGAAAATCTGCATTAAACATTACCAACTGGAGAAGTAGGGTAAATTGGTACAATATTTTTCCAAGGACTTTCTTTTCTAGATTGATATGCTTGACACGAAATTTCTAACAGCTGATTAACATCTTTACGTACATCATTTGTAGCAGTTATGACAGGCGAGAAGCTTTGATGATTCTCAAATAACCTTGGTGATTGTATTTCGTCAAAGCACTGATAAGTTTGCCTTTTATGTTCTCTATTGATTCGATAACATCCAGCTACTACTCCTCTTCTTTTTAATTGCTGAACTATCCAAAAAGGTTGGTCTACTTGACTAGACTCTAAGCTTGCCGATAATCGTGGGGCCATCAATCGAAAGCTGCTGACCCCATCCAACGGGCAGTTCAATTGCTGTGCGAGAGTTCTCGCCATAACAACTGTCAATCTTGTCCCCGTAAAGCCTCCAGGACCGGTTGCAACAGCCAAGCGGGCTAAACGCGACCATTTCTTATAAGGTAAGAGCTGATTGACACAAATTAGAAGACTTTTAGAAAGATCTTTCCCTAAAGAAAAAGTCTCTATTCTCCTACTAATCTTGGGATTTTGAAGATCACAAATGCCAACACCAAGAATTTCTGTCGAACTATGAAAAGCCAATATAAATTGACCTGCATCTAAAGGATCGGATGTATTCATGTAGGTAATTGCTTGCCTGGGCATAATCGAAGCCAACGACCAGGGTCTTCCATAAAACTCTCACAAGCACGAACATCCCACTCAATCCAAGCCTCATTGCCACTTTGAGAATTCAAACTGATATGAATACGAGGATCCCTAGGCTCGTAATCAGGATTGGCATTGAGATGCTCCTCGCCATGCTGCCTCTCAACTGCGTGATAGGCCTTGCAGCGATCAACCCATCGGCAATTTACGCAAATACACATGTCAGTAAACCCGATTGAAAAGTCCTTTTTTGAATCTGACCCCTATCAGCAGGGGCAGATTCTTTGGGAAAAGCTTCATCCTGAGAGTTGGCCAATCAAAATCCAAGAGCTCCCTAAAAACAGTGCATTGGTAGGAGGAGTAATTCGTGATGAGCTCCTAATGAGGCTAAGAAAAAAACAAGATATAGATATTATCGTCCCCAGCAAAGCAATCGAATACACCCAAGAACTTGCAAAGAAATCAACCAGCACTTGCGTGATTCTTGATTCACAGCGGGACATTGCAAGGTTAGTTATCAATGGTTGGACTATAGATTTTGGTAGTCAATCAGGTTCGAACTTAGAAGAGGATTTGTTAAAGCGTGATTTCCGCGTTAATGCAATTGCTTTAACAATTGAACAAAATCCAAAATTACTAGACCCAACCAATGGCCTACAAGACCTCCAAAAAAGGCAACTTTCTGCCGTTAAACAACGCAACCTTCAAGAAGACCCTTTAAGAAATATTAGAGGACTTAGACTGATATCCCAATTAGGGATGTCATTAGAACCTAAAACCAAGCAATGGATCCAGCAAAATACAAAATTACTTAAAAAGGCAGCCCCTGAAAGAATTCAATCTGAAATCCAGCAACTTCTTGATGGCCCATGGATCAAAGAGGTTATTCCATTAATTCAAGAAATTGGGCTTTTAGATGAGTGGGGAAGTTCACTTGAAAAATCCAAGTCTTTTTGTTCAATACTTACTAATTTGGATAGATTCAAACCTAATGAAAAAAAAATCGCTATCACACTGACTGGCCTAACAAGTCTTCTAAGCGATGAAGGTCTGGCTGAGTTGCGATTTAGCAAAAAGCAAAGGCAAAGGTGCAAATACCTCAGGATTTGGCAAAGCAAAGATGACGGATCAGCCTATTCAAGTCTAAATGAGGCCAATCGTCTTAAGTTGCATAAAGATCTTGAGCAAGATCTTCCAGCTTTAATAACCCAATTGCCTTATAAAAAACAAGCTATTTGGCTTGAAAGATGGAGGGATCCTGAGGACCCTCTTTTCCACCCTTCTAGTCCAGTTGATGGCCATACTCTCCAGGAATACCTAGGCATTCCAGCAAATTCCCAACTAGGAGACCTAATGGATCATTTATGCCACGAAAGGGCATTTGGCAGATTGAAAAATCAAGAGGATGCTCTTATATATTCACGTAATTGGTGGAAACAAAACGAACCCATTTTGTGATTAACTGCACTTAAAGTGACAAAATTAATCGGGCCTAACCGAATCCTTTTCTTTATTGAGTTTTTTTCATGAGCGTTCGCCTTTACATCGGCAATTTGCCACAAACCTTTGAAAGCAAGGAACTGGAATCCTTACTAGCAAGTGTTGGAAAAGGAATTCGCTTCAAACCAGTCCTTGATAAAGAGACAAATACATGCAGAGGGTTTGGCTTTGCAAATGTCGAAGACAAAAAGGTCGCTAATGCTTTGATCGAACAACTAAATGGTAAAGAATTTAACGGTAACAATTTAAGAGTGGAGCGCTCAGAAAAAAAAGATTCTCAAGGTGGAAATTCCAGAAGAGGTGGTTCTTCATCCAATGGAAATTCCAATAAATCGAAACGAAAGGGGGCAAATAAAGTAGTTCATAGTGATGGACCAGCCCCTGAAGCTCCAGATCCTCGCTGGGCAGGAGAACTATCCAAACTGAAGGAACTTCTTGCTAATCAAAAGACAGCTGTTTAAGCTTTTCAAGCTTGTAATCAGGGTTAAAGTCTTAGGCCAATAATTCACCTAGCCTGAGCTATTAAATATGAAAAAGGCACTTCAATTAGCTTTACCCATTTACGTACATAAGCTCGATTATTAAAAACGTCATAATCTAGTCTTTCTATTGAATCTAATATTCCTCTATACAACCTTAATGATGTCCAGACTGGCCACCTCGCATCCGCAGATAGCCACCTAACTCCTTCTTCAGACCTATTGAACCATTCTCTTGCTCTCTCTAACTGAAAAGCCATTAAGGCCTTCCAATTGCTATTGATAGTTCCAGCCATCAACTCTTCCTCTGAGTAACCAAAACGCTCGAGATCTTCTTGCGGTAAATAGATACGCCCTCGACCTCGATCCTCTCCTACATCTCGAAGAATGTTGGTTAATTGATTCGCAATACCTAAAGCAATTGCGGCTTTCGAGGGATCAGGCGATGAGCTCCATGGGGCTGTTGTATAAGCTGGGTCCAAGCCCATCACACCTTGAGTCATTAAGCCAACAGTGCCAGCAACCCTGTAGCAATAGAGTTCTAAATCATCAAAAGTAGGGTATCTCTTAGTTCTTAAATCCATTCGCTGTCCTTCAATCATGTCCAGATATGGCTGAATAGATTGAGGGAAACGGTCAATAGTGTCTGCCAAAACTGCATCAAGGCCATTACACAAATTTCCAGCAAAAATCTCCTTGGTTCTTTCTTCCCACGCATCCAATCGATCTGAAAGTTCATTTACTGAGCGCGCCTGTGCTTCTTGGCTATCCATAAGCTCGTCTGTTCGTCGACACCAAACATAAATCGCCCAAATTGCTCGTCTTTTTAGTGGAGGCATAAGCAAAGTGCCTAAATAAAAAGTTTTTGCCCACTTAGCAGTCTCCTGACGACAGGCCTCATAGGCTTCTTCAAGGGCAGGTAAAGCCTTGGAGCTATTAATTAACAGATTCTCTGCTGAGAGGGCCATATCAATGTTTCTAAGACATTTAAAGAGGTTTCTGGTGTACAGCCTGTGCACAGAGCTTGCCACTTAGAACTGCCCCCTCCATGGAAGCCAAATAGCGTTGTTGTGTGTAATCTCCCGCAAGAAAAAAGTTATTAATTGGGGTTTGTTGGGAGGGGCGAATTTTTTGACAACCTGGTACGGCCTTATAAACAGAGAGAGGAGTCTTTACAACTTTGTATTTTCTAAGCTGAGCCTGTGAATCACCAGAAAAATGGTCAGGGAAAAGCTTCTTTAATTCATCCATAGTGGCATCAATGATTTCTTGATCACTACTAGAGATCCAGTCCTTAGCAGGTGCGAAAACCAATTCAAGCATCGAGCGATTTGGATCTTCATACTCTTTGCATGTAATGCTCATATCCGCATAAACACTTAAAAGCTGAGATCGACTAAATAGCAAATGATCTATGTCTGTGAGCTTACGGTCAAACCACAAATGAATATTAATTACTGGAACTCCTCGTAAGCCATCTAACTTCTGAAAAACTTCCATTGTTTTCCATTTATCTGGTAAAAGCAATTTAAAGGGGTCTACAGGAAGAGCACTAACAAAAGCATCGGCATCTACCTCTGTCGAGAGTTCCCCATTAAGGCCTCCAATTAGAAATCTTGAGACACTTCCATCATCATTCAACTTGATCTCTTTTAAAGGAGAGTTCAGATGAACTTCTCCTCCTCTTGCAACAATGTGATCAACAATTGGCTGACAAAGTCTTTCAGGAGGAGCCCCATCCAAAAAGGCCATCTTTGAACCATTTTTTTCCTGCAAAAATCGATTTAAAGCAGTTAAAAGAACTGTCGAAGAAATTTCATCAGGCCCTATAAAGTTCAAGGCTTTACTCATAGCAATAAAAACCTCATCATTGACCCGATCAGGAATGTTTTGCAGCCTTAACCATTCGGTCCATGAATAGTTATCGCAATCTTCAACATATTGCTGACCACGAAGCATTGCTGGGATGAGACCTAGCCCAAAGGAAATCTTCTCTCCCCAGTTCAACATGTCGTTATTACTAAGAATTGCCGCTACTCCATTAAGAGGGGCAGGAAGATCAGGAAAATCAAACCGGCTATATGTTCCTGGTTCTTCTGGTTGGTTGAAAATCATCGAATGACTTTTCCATTGCAACCTGTCATTGATATCAAGTTCGTCAAATAATTGGAGCATATTTGGATATGCTCCAAAAAATATGTGCAGGCCCGTCTCATACCAGTCCCCATCTTCATCTTTCCAAGCTGCGACTTTGCCTCCCAGCACATCTCTTGCCTCATAGACAACAGGGGTATGACCTGCATCAGCCAAATATTTGGCACATGACAAGCCTGCTAAACCAGCTCCTGCTATTACAACCCTCATATTTTTAAAAGAATTACCACCAACCTTAAAAGCATCTCACCCCTCAACTACCTAAAATTTCGTAAAATCAAATCTGTGTTCGAGGAGATCAAGAAAAAATCATGCTCGAGACAACCCTAAAATGCACCACAAGACACGTTCGAATATTCACAGCCAAAGTAGTTGGAAAGGAACTGGTAACTGATGGGAGCCATCTAACGCTGGATCTTGATCCAGACAATGAGTTCATCTGGTCTGAGGAAGTTTTAAAAAAAGTACACCTTCGGTTTAACGAATTGGTAACTTCTTACTCTGGAAAAGATCTAAGCGAATACAACCTGCGGAGAATTGGTTCAGACCTAGAAGGGACCATTCGACAGCTTCTCCAAGCAGGCGAACTAAGATATAACCCTGAATGCCGTGTTCTTAACTACTCGATGGGTCTCCCAAGAACCTCAGAATTGCTGTGACTCAATCCAGATACGGTAGACAAGGCTCTAGAAGAACCTCTAACAACCAAGGCCGTTATCCGCCAGGAGATTCTTACCAGCGAAACGGAAGCTATCAGAGTCCTCCTCGATCTGGTCCGCCTTTACCTCCTGGTGGGGGAAAGCGGATGAATACAAACCAGCTCGCAGTACTCGCAGGAGTTCTGATTGTGGGAATTGGTATTGGCACCCTCTTCACCAGTACTACCCAGGGAGGTCAAGGGAATATTGCAAGCCAACAACAACTAGATATGGCTGTACCTGATCCAGAGTTTTGCAGGCAGTGGGGTGCTAGCGCATTTGTAATTGACGTAGAAATGTATACGACACTAAATCCTTCAACAAGCTTTGTTACTCAACCGAAGCTTCAACCAGGATGCGTCATTAGAAGGGAAAATTGGTCTGTTCTAAGGCAAGAAGGTGCTATCACTGGAGAAGATGAAAGAGAATGCAAACAAAGAATGAATACTTTCGCTTATATAGGATCAATAAAGGACAAACCAATCGTCAGATGTGTTTACCAGACTGATGTTGCCGATAACGAGTTTTATATCAAAGGGGTTGCTGATGATGGATCTGGGGCAAGTAGGGAAGCCTCTCAGTTCTAGTCTTGACTCATTCATAATTAAGATAAATTATGTTGCCTAAGAGGGCTATCTGGACTTGCAAAAACTGGCAAGACTTCTTCTCTAAATGCTTTTGCAGCTCGTGAAGAATACCTGGCAGGATTAGAAATTAATTTCAGCTGTCTGTGAACCTTTAAGTCAACCACAACTGGTTTATGAATAGTCCCCGCAAGCAACTCTCTCTCTATAGAAACAACTGGCAAAAAAGCAGCTCCAAGTCCAGATTGGACGGCATTCTTAATGGCTTCAAGTGAACTTAATTCCATCTCAGTTCGCAATCTATTTACATCAAGTCCAGAACTAACTAAAAGCTTATCCAGAACCTTCCTGGTTGTTGATTGAGTATCAAGACAAACAAAACCAAATCTATACAAATCTTCCTTCTTTAGCTCAGCCATTCGCGCTAAAGGATGCTTAACAGGCAAAACAAGTGCTAACTCATCACTTGTATAAGGAACGATTTGCAATATCTCTTTCAACTCTTGAGGCAACTCTCCACCAATAATGGCCAAATCAATTTGACCACTTGCAACGCTTCTTCCAGTACGTCTAGTGCTATGGACCTGTAACTGCACAGAAACATCAGGAAATTTTTGACGGAAAAGTCCTATCATTCTGGGCATTAAATAAGTCCCAGTTGTTTGGCTAGCTCCAACTATCAAGGATCCACCTTTTAATTCATTTAGATCATCAATAGCTCTACAGGCTTCATCGCATTGGCTCAGTATTCTTTCGGTATAGCCCAGTAGGAGCTTGCCCGCTTCTGTTAGATGAGCTTTGCGACCACCGCGATCAAAAAGAGCAACTTCCAACTGCTTTTCTAAATTCTGTATTTGGAGACTTACTGCAGGCTGTGTGACATACAAACGATCAGCAGCTTTACGAAAGCTGCCTTCGATCACTATCGCTTTGAGAATTCGAAGCTGATCAAGGGTAAAGGGCAGCTCGGCCATATGGACTGCCAGCTAGTCAGCAACAACAAAAAAACTTTAAGCGGGAACCCCCTACAACCGAGAATCAAATAAACCAAATATCTATGCAATTGGCACAACTTTCATCAAATGGGCTACATCACAGCAGCCTTGTAATGCTTTTCTTGCTAGTCGTATTCGCCGTAATACATAGTGGTGGAGCGGCTATTAGAAGTAAAGCCGAGAAAATTGTTGGCAAAAGAATCTGGAGATTGATTTTTGCTACTGCAAGCATCCCAAGTGCTTTTGTGATTATTGGTTACTTCATTTCTCACCGTTATGACGGAATACGGTTGTGGAACGTCCAAGGAATTCCCTGGATTATTCCTATAGTTTGGCTTTTGACAGCTATAAGCTTCTTTTTCCTATATCCAGCAACATATAACCTTCTTGAAATTCCAGCGATTTCGCAACCAGAAGTGAGGCTTTATCAAAAAGGCATTATCCGAATCAGCAGACATCCACAAGCAGTTGGCCAAATCCTTTGGTGTTTAACGCATGAACTTTGGATAGGGAGCAGCTTCACACTTGTAACGTGCCTAGGACTAATTGGTCATCACCTTTTTGCTGTTTGGCATGGAGACCGCAGGTTAAAGGAAAAATTTGGGAATGATTTCAAAATTCTCAAACAAAACACTTCAGTTTTTCCGTTTCTTGCAGTAATAGATGGAAGGCAAAAACTTTTATGGCAAGAATTTTTTAAGCCTGCTCAGTTCGGAATTGCTGTTGCGATAGGGATTCTCTGGTGGGTGCACCGCTTCATCCCAATAGGTAGCGAAGCATTTCTTTCCTCAAAACTAAGTCAACTATTGAGCTGAAATGCCTACACTCGCAACAGCCTGATTAAACAGGATGTCTTCGGCAGCTGAATTTGCTTGGTTAATTCCAGTACTCCCATTAGTAGGAGCACTGATAACTGGGCTTGGTTTGATTACCTACAACACCAAAATCAACCAACTTCGAAAACCTGTAGCACTCTTACTGATTTCGTGCTTGGGAGCCTCTGCGGTTCTTAGTTACTCAGTACTAATAGAACAGTTGAAAGGTGCGCCACCTTTAGAACATCTTTTTATTTGGGCTAGTGCTGGAAACTTCGTACTTCCAATGGGGTACATAATCGATCCGCTAGGGGCCGTAATGCTTGCTCTGGTAACCACTATTGCCCTGCTGGTGATGATTTATTCGCATGGCTATATGAACCACGATCAGAGTTATGTACGTTTTTTCACCTATCTAGCCCTTTTCAGTAGCTCAATGCTCGGGCTAATTGTCAGCCCAAATCTTCTAGAAATTTATGTTTTCTGGGAATTAGTCGGGATGTGTTCATATCTTTTAGTGGGGTTCTGGTATGACAGGGAGGGCGCGGCACATGCTGCCCAAAAAGCATTTGTCGTGAACCGTGTAGGTGATTTTGGATTACTTCTAGGAATTCTTGGTCTTTTCTGGGCAACAGGAAGTTTTGATTTTGAGTCAATTGCGAATGGTCTTTCCCAAGCAATAGCTTCAGGAGCAGTTCCTGGATGGGCTGGTTTTGTTCTCTGTCTTTTGGTCTTTATGGGGCCAATGGCCAAGTCCGCTCAATTTCCACTACATGTATGGCTTCCTGATGCAATGGAAGGACCTACTCCTATTTCAGCTCTAATTCACGCTGCAACAATGGTTGCTGCAGGAGTATTTCTGGTTGCAAGATTAGAACCGCTATATAGCCAATTCCCAAATGTAGGACTTGTAATTGCGATTGTTGGAACAATCACTTGTTTTCTTGGTGCCTCAATAGCGCTAACACAAATGGATCTTAAAAAAGGTCTTGCCTATAGCACTGTCTCTCAATTGGGTTACATGATGTTAGCCATGGGCTGTGGTGCCCCTATAGCAGGGATGTTCCATTTAGTAACCCATGCCTTCTTTAAAGCAATGCTTTTCCTTGGTTCAGGTTCAGTTATCCACTCCATGGAAGAAGTCGTTGGACATCAACCAATTCTTGCTCAAGACATGAGATTGATGGGTGGACTAAGACAAAAAATGCCAATTACAGCGATTACGTTCCTAATTGGCTGCATTGCTATAAGTGGTATTCCTCCTCTTGCAGGATTCTGGAGCAAAGACGAAATCCTTGGAGAAGCATTCAACACCTTTCCAGTTTTATGGTGTATTGGCTTCATAACAGCTGGGATGACTGCATTTTATATGTTTCGCCTTTATTTCCTAACTTTTGAAGGAGATTTCCGTGGACACAACAAAAAAATCCAAGAATATTTGCTATCTGAAGCCAATGAAGTTATCGACGAAGAAGCTCATCTGACTCCAGGGGAAGTCCATGAATCTTCGAGGTCGATGACTATTCCTTTGGCAATTCTAGCGATTCCATCAGTACTTATTGGACTTCTAGGAACACCTTGGAACAGTAGATTTGCAAGTCTTCTTGATCCCAAAGAAGCAATTGAAATGACAAAAGTGTTTACCTGGGGAGAGTTTTTACCTCTTGCAATTGCATCAGTTGCCATTTCAACATTAGGAATAACTCTTGCTTTTTTAAGCTATTACTCTGGAAGAGTGAAAATAGGGGAACTGATCTCAAACCGCTTCCCAGCAATCAATAAATTCCTTATAAATAAGTGGTATTTAGATGCAATAAATGAAAAGATTTTTGTAAAAGGAAGCCGAAAACTTGCAAAAGAAGTACTAGAAGTTGATGCAAAGGTGGTCGATGGAGTAGTAAATCTCACAGGTCTTCTTACACTTGGGAGTGGAGAAGGCCTTAAATATTTCGAAACCGGTCGCGCTCAGTTCTACGCATTAATTGTTTTTGGAGGCGTAATCGGACTAGTCGCTCTTTTTGGAGTATTAGGGGGACCTAATTAGTCAAAATGAAATTCTTAAGCATGCATTCTGTGTTGCTACGTCGATTTAAACCAACTGATTGCTCTCAATATTTCTACACTCCGAAAAGTTGTAGGAAATCTTGCAACCTATTAATGAGCTGGTGAACAACCCTGTGGATGCAAACATTCCTTGGCTAAGCCTTTCGATCCTATTCCCAATATTGGGAGCTCTTCTGGTGCCATTTGTTCCAGATGATGGTGAGGGGAAACAACTACGGTGGTTCGCCCTTGGCATTGCTTTAACAACCTTCCTTATCACGGTTGGGGCATACATATTTGGCTATGACCCAAGTAACGATGGCTTACAACTCGCAGAAAGGTTTGAGTGGCTACCCAATCTAGGCCTCGCCTGGTCAGTAGGAGCAGATGGCATATCAATGCCATTAATTCTATTAACCAGTTTCATAACAGCTCTGGCAGTTTTAGCTTCTTGGCCTGTGTCCTTCAAACCAAGGCTGTTCTTTTTTCTCATGCTTGCAATGGATGGTGGACAGATCGCTGTTTTTGCAGTCCAAGACATGCTTCTTTTCTTTTTAGCCTGGGAGTTGGAATTGTTACCCGTTTATCTTCTACTCGCAATTTGGGGTGGAAAAAAAAGGCAATATGCAGCAACAAAGTTCATTATTTATACAGCTGGAAGTTCTCTTTTCATTCTTCTTGCCGGATTGGCAATGGGATTCTTTGGAGGTGGGAGCCCAAACTTCGAATATGCCTCACTTGCTGAAAAAGGTTTTGGAACAGGTTTTCAATTGCTTTGTTATTCAGGTTTATTAATAGCTTTTGGTGTGAAGCTTCCCATTGTGCCCCTACACACATGGCTTCCTGATGCGCATGGAGAAGCTACAGCCCCCGTACATATGCTTCTTGCAGGGATTCTTCTAAAAATGGGTGGCTATGCCCTCTTAAGGTTCAATGCTCAACTTCTGCCAGATGCACACGCCCAATTTGCTCCTTTACTAATAGTCCTAGGAGTTATAAACATAATTTATGCAGCACTTACATCTTTTGCACAGCGAAATCTAAAAAGAAAAATTGCCTATAGCTCTATTAGTCACATGGGCTTTGTATTGATTGGAATTGGAAGCTTTAGCACCTTAGGAACTAGTGGGGCAATGCTTCAAATGATTAGTCACGGACTAATTGGAGCAAGTCTCTTTTTCCTCGTTGGAGCAACATATGATCGTACTCATACTCTTCAACTTGATGAGATGGGAGGAGTAGGGCAAAAAATGAGAATTATGTTTGCCCTTTGGACTGTTTGTGCACTCGCTTCACTTGCACTGCCAGGAATGAGTGGGTTCGTTTCAGAATTAATGGTCTTTACTGGATTTGTAACTGATGAGAGCTATACACTTTTATTCAGAATAGTCATGGCAGGACTTGCCGCAGTTGGAGTAATACTTACTCCGATTTATCTACTTTCAATGTTAAGAGAAATATTTTTTGGACAAGAAAATACCAAGTTAACTGCTAATACCAATCTTGTGGATGCAGAGCCGCGTGAAATCTATATTATCGGCTGCCTTCTAGTCCCAATAATCGGGATTGGCATATACCCAAGACTAATGACAGACAGCTATACTGCATCAATTGAAGCTTTAGTAAATAGAGATATATTGTCAGTTCAAAAAATAAACCAACCTGCCACAAGACTTATTAGAAGTAATAGATTGTTATCTGAGTCTAAAACAGCACCGGCAATATAAATATCGCAACTTATTCAATGAAATAGTTATCTAGTGTTTATTGAATATGAATTAAAGAAATTTTTCTCCTTATAATTAGATTGCAGAAGATTAGGTTCTCTTAGTTTGAACTCTAAAGGATTAGTTATCAAACTATCAACTTGAGAAAGGAATAAACAGATGCTTCTCAAAGCCACTTAAGACTTCATAGAGTTAAGGCCTAATAGAAGTCAATAGTGATATTTCCTTCATAAGAGTTTGCGAAAAGCTGGCATATCAGATGCAGTATCGATAACTTGTTTTAAGCGTAACCCTTCACTTGCAGGATTCTTCTAAAGCAAATTCTGCTGACTCTGGTGCTCGGCTAGCAATTCGCTTACTCCAAGATGCCGCTCAAAGTGGTGAACTAGATCCATGGGATGTAGATGTAATAGCTGTCATAGATGGGTTTCTCGATCAACTCAAACAAAGAATTGAAATTCCTAAGAGGGTTTCAGCTCAATTACTTCAGCAAGGTGGTAGCTATGAGCAAGACTTAGCTGAAAGCAGTGAAGCATTTCTAGCGGCTTCTGTTTTAGTTGGATTAAAAGCTGAAGTCTTAGAAGCCGAAACATTTCCTCCGGAACCTTTCCATGAGGACTTCCAAGATATAGAAATACTTGAACAAGGCTGGCTTGATAAATCCTTCGACCTTCCCAGAAAGCCCGAACTTCACCTCCTAAGAAGAGCTGTAGCGCCTCCACCATTAAAAAGACCAGTCACTCTAGGAGAACTAATTGAACAACTTGAATCAATTGCTAAAGAGCTCGAATCAGATGAGTTGCAAATCCGGCGCCAAAATAAGAAAAAACGTTTCAGCACCAAAGAAGCAATTGCACAAGTCAGTGCCTTGGCACATCGCGAAAAACTGCCAGAGACAACTGCTGCCTTAGGCATCTTTTTGAATACCTGGGAACAAGGTTTGCACTGGACAGATTTCGAGCAATTAGTTTCGGAATGGGGAAAGGCCGCTAAAGAAGACCTGGACACTGATCGAGTAGGAGTTTTTTGGGCCCTTCTTTTTCTTTGCTCTCAAGGGAAAATTGAGCTTGAACAAACAGCCTCCTTGTATGCACCACTAAGGCTGAAAAGAGTTCTGGAACCAGGAACAATGACCCAAATTCCAATACGATCCTTGAACGTGCCAGATGCCACTCCGGCTGCGGCTTAGGGGGGAGGGCTCAAGGGCGTCTATGTTGGCCTGAACTGATGAGGCCTTACAAACGCCAATGAAGGCGATGATCCTGGCGGCCGGTAAAGGGACACGTGTACAACCGATCACTCACGTGATCCCAAAGCCAATGATTCCCATCCTTCAGAAACCCGTCATGGAGTTTCTGTTGGAACTCCTTAAGGAGCACGGATTCAAAGAGGTAATGGTAAATGTCTCTCACCTGGCAGAGGAAATTGAGAACTATTTCCGGGATGGCCAACGCTTTGGTGTCGAAATTGCATATAGCTTTGAAGGCCGTATTGAAGATGGAGAACTAATTGGAGATGCTCTTGGGTCGGCTGGTGGCCTGAAAAAAATTCAAGATTTCCAAAACTTCTTTGACGATACCTTTGTTGTCCTATGTGGTGATGCTCTTATCGACCTTGACCTTTCCGAAGCTGTCAGACGCCATAAGGCTAAAGGATCTATGGCAAGTTTGGTAACAAAAAGAGTGCCTAAAAATCAAGTTAGTAGTTATGGAGTTGTAGTCACTGATGATGACGATCGTGTAAAAGCTTTTCAGGAGAAACCATCGATAGATAATGCTCTAAGTAATACAATTAATACGGGTATATATCTCTTTGAGCCTGAAATATTTGAACATATCCCTTCCGGCAAGCCATTCGATATTGGTTCAGATTTATTTCCAAAGTTAGTTGAAATTGGTGCCCCTTTCTACTCTTTACCAATGGACTTCGAGTGGGTTGATATTGGTAAAGTTCCCGATTATTGGCAAGCAATTAGAAGTGTTCTACAAGGTGAAGTAAGGCAGATTGGGATACCAGGAAAGCAAGTTAAACAAGGAATTTATACAGGTTTAAATGTTGCTGCAAACTGGGACAAAATCGAAGTAAAGGGGCCTATCTATGTAGGAGGAATGAGCAGAATCGAAGATGGAGCAACCATCATTGGGCCAACAATGATCGGTCCTAGTTGCTGCATTTGTGAAGGTGCAACAATTGACAACTCAATTATTTTCGATTATTCCAGGATTGGTCCAGGTGTAAAACTTGTCGAAAAGCTAGTCTTTGGTAGATATTGCGTTGGCAAAGATGGTAATCACTTTGACCTGCAAGAAGCAGCACTTGACTGGCTAATAACTGATGCCAGACGGCAAGATCTTGTAGAGCCTTCACCTCAACAAAAAGCAATGGCAGAACTGCTGGGAACAGATCTTACTTCTGCGGCAAGCTAATTCCAGACTGATCAATTATTTGAGGTATAAGACTTTCTGCTTTCACAGCCATGATGTGCACTCCCTGCGCAATTTCAAGAAAGCTATTTACCTGCTCAGCAGCTATAGCAACCCCTTCAGCCCCAGGATCTTGAGACATATCCAACCTTTCAATGATTGCAGCTGGAATAGACGCGCCTGGAACCACTCGATTAATAAATTCAGCATTTCTAGCTGATTTCAAGAGAAACACCCCGGCTAATACAGGCAAACCAAGTGGATTGGCAATTTCATCGCAAAAACGCTTAAGAATTTCTGAATCCATAACCATCTGGGTTTGCAAAAATCTGGCACCAGCATCTCTTTTACGTTGCAATCTGTCATAAAGACTTTTAGAACTTCGACAATTCGGATCTGCTGCAGCTCCAGGAAATAAAGCCGTAGGGCCATCGGCAAGTTCTCCAGATACCGGATCCTCTGATCTATTAAAAGAACTCACCTGGCGTAATAGCTTTACTGACTCATACTCATGTACTGGTCTAGCAGTTGACTGATCGCCAACTTTGACTGGGTCACCTGTTAGGCAAAGAACATTACGAATACCCAAAGCATGTGCACCTAACAGATCAGCCTGTAAAGCAATACGATTTCTATCACGGCATGCAAGTTGCAAAACTGGCTCTATTCCAGATTCAACAAACAAACGACAAACTGCAAGGCTGCTCATTCTCATTACAGCGCGGCTGGAATCTGTAACATTTATCGCTGTAATGCGCTCGCTCAGCATCTTGGCCATTGCTATGGCCTGAGAGGGATCTCCACCGCGAGGAGGCATAACCTCAGCGGTAATTGTGATTTTCCCAGCCTCAATAGAACGCTGCAACCCTGAAATCAAAACAAAACCCCTAATTTACTTACTATGAGTGATCGACTTAACCCTAAGTCTGCCTAAGATAGTTTTTAAGGGATCGAGAGGGTGATGTTTTCAGGTGAAGGCTCAAATTCTTCCGCAATGAACCTTTCCGCAAGGGAAATGGAAATCATTGACCTTGTTGCAGGAGGATTAACCAACCAAGAAATTGCTGAAAAGCTCACTATCAGCAAACGAACCGTTGATAACCATGTAAGCAACATGTTTACCAAAACGGGATCAAAAAACCGAGTGGCTCTGCTTAATTGGGCTATGGATCATGGAAAAATTTGCCGAGATGGTTTCAATTGCTGCTCACTTCCAGAAGATGCTTCTTTTGATTCCTAAGAGTATTGCTTGTTGGTTCGGGTAAAGGCATCAAACTGCAAGATTTAGAAGGAAGGTCAAATAATTCCGCATAAGCGAGGCAAGATTCTCTATCGCTACCCATGAAGCGAAGGATGCCATCAGGATCATACAAACCAAACAAATCTGAAAGCCTCCTATCCGGCCTGAAGGGCACTAACTAGCCCCAAATATAAATATAATCTAAAGAAGGCTACCTTTGTGGCTCTAGGCCAAATTCCTTTCTTTTCCGATCAGGCCACTCTGCAATAGGGTCACTGGCTAAAGCTGCATTGCAAAAAGACAAGTCATCTGTAACTTCTCTGCTGCACCATTGGGGAATCAGCAAAGGGTGATCTGTAGATGGGAGCTCAACTTCTGCAAGTACAAGAGGTGAATTATCACCTTGAAAACAATCGACGACCCAACTCCCACCATCTAAATCGAGTTCATACCGTTTTTTTGTAAGACGATGAGATGAAAGATTCCAAAGCTCCTCAGCATCGGTTAATGGAACCAAATATTCAAACTCTTTTCTAACAAGTGGTGAAACGGGAGATTTAATAGTTATCCAAGCTTGTCCTTTCGAACAAATCCTCATTCTTAAAACAAACCCGTCTGGAGAGGTGCTCAAATATCCCTGGCGAAAAAGTTTAGGATTTCCAGCTTTCTCTTGCCATCCTGCTCCTGTCACTAAAAAACGACGCTCGATCTCAAGATTCATCTTTCTTAAGGCGCAGAGGGTTGAGGTTTTAGAAAACTTCCAGCCCAATGAAGCTTATGAGTCAAAGTCCTGTAATAAGAAGGGCTTTGGTCGAGAATAACCATCAAAGAATCATGATTCGATCGCTCAACAACACAATATTCACCAGGAGCGAGCAAATCTCCGCTTACTCCATCTTTCCAAAGTTTTATTCTTCTGGTCTTGTCACCCAATGGCCTAACTATTAAACGAGTCGCAGCAGGCACGACTACAGGACGACTTGCAAGACTCATTGGGCAAATTGGACTAATAATTATGGCTTCTATCGAAGGATGCAAAATAGGTCCGCCTGCAGCCATGGAATAAGCTGTTGAACCTGTTGAGGTTGAAAAAATCAGTCCATCACCTTTGTAATGATCAACAACTTCTCCATCAATTTCTAACTCAAGGGTGCAAGTAGGAGAAATCTCATCTCTATAGGAACGCATATAGAAATCATTTAAAGCAAAATGGTTTTCGCATAAAGAATCGTCATAATTAAACTCCTTAAAAACTTTAACCTTCAACATCATTCTTCGTTCTAGGGCAAAACAATCATCAAATAATCTTTGCCAAAGAGATTCTCTCTTCAAAAATGAGTGATCATGTGTAAGAAAACCTAAATTCCCCCCAATATTAAAACTTAAAATTGGGACTTCATAAGCTGCGAGATGCCTTGCAGTCCCCAAAACAGTCCCATCTCCACCTAACACAATTGCCAAATCAGGCAATTCACTAATAGAAGTAAATATTTCTGGAAAAGCAGATGCTTCTTGTCCACTCTCAAAGGCATTTCCATTAATCCCAAATCGCTCAAGATCATTTAATAAAATCAATGCTTCCTTTTTAGCCTCGGCACTCTTTGCTCGATAAACCACCCAGACCAAATTCAGATGCATTTGTTTAACTCTACCAACGTAGAAGATTAAATTTCTCCATATCTACAGTGACACGATTTCGATAAAGAGATAAAAGAATTGCAAGACCAACGGCCGCTTCAGCTGCCGCGACAGTAATCACAAATACAGCAAAAACTTGCCCTCTTATCAAGTCCCCATCCAAATAGGAAGAAAAAGCCATTAGATTTATATTTACTGCGTTTAACATCAACTCAATACTCATCAAAACCCTCACAGCATTTCGGCTATTTATCAATCCCCAAACACCTATGCAAAACAAAAAGGTAGCAAGGAGAAGATAACCTTGGAGAGGAACAGATCCGTCAGAAAATTCAAACATAAGGTTTAATTAGATGGAGTTTAGAAAAATTAATTGCTTGATTTTTCGGAAAGGACTGGATTGATTGCATTCTCAATTAGTCCCTGGTTTACTGCATCTCCTGTTCCAACATCTTCGGTTAAAACATCTCTGCGTGCTAATACAATGGCTCCAATCATTGCCATAAGCAAAAGTACAGAAGCTAACTCGAATGGAAGAAGATAATCAGTAAATAAGTGTTCCCCTATTCTCACTGTCGCCTCCTCGCCTATGGAGGTTGGACCTGGTAAAGACCAAGGAGTAGTAATAACTACACGAAATAACAAAGCAAATAAACCAACGCACACTCCCCCTGATAAAAGCTTTCTAATTCTTAAATCTTGGAGAGGTTTTAAATCTTCTTTTTTATTCACGAGCATGATTGCAAAAAGTATTAAAACATTCACAGCGCCCACATAAACTAAAACCTGAGCCGCGGCAACAAAACTTGCATTCAAAAGCAAATAAAGTCCAGCCACGCCCATAAAGACTCCACCTAAAAGAAAAGCGGAGTAGACGATATTGCTAAGCAGAACAACCCCCAAGCTGCCACTTATTACTACTACTGATAAGAGTAGAAAACATATCTGCTGAGTGGAGTTAGCAATAGTCATTGTGATCTTTGCTCTTTCCTAGTGTCTTCTACCGAGCCATTGTTCTCCCCTTCATACTTAGCACCCTTTTCAAGGCTTTCAAGTATCTGAGCAGGAAGTCTACCTGCCCTTGGTTGGGAATCTGGGACTTCATGAGGGTCCATTGTCCCTGCTGGCAAGTATGCCAATTCACGAAGGGGTTGAACAGATGGATCCGTAGTAACACTCGTAGGCAATCTACCTAAGGCGACATTGTCATAATTGAGGCTATGTCTATCAAAGGTTGATAGCTCATACTCTTCGGTCATTGACAGACAATTTGTAGGGCAATACTCAACACAATTGCCACAAAAAATGCAAACTCCAAAATCAATAGAATAATTTCTTAACTCCTTCTTCTTAGTCTCCTTGTTCATAACCCAATCAACTACGGGTAGATTGATTGGGCAGACTCTTACGCAAACCTCACAAGCAATACACTTATCAAATTCGTAATGAATCCTTCCCCTGTAACGCTCTGATGGGATTAGTTTTTCATATGGGTACTGAACAGTTATCGGCCTCCTTCGGAGGTGGTCAAATGTAACCGATAAGCCTTGAAGAAGGTAATTACCAGCACCAAACGCTTCACGCACGTATTGGTTTACTTTTTGGAGGAAGCCAGTCATACAGACTTACCTAGAGAACTCATGCTCTTAGCAACAAATAGATAATACAGGCTTTCTGTAAGGCTTAAGTAGAACTACCCACTAATTAACTTGGATTACTAATCGGCAGTTGTTTTGTTAACCACCAAAAGCGATAGGAAAGGCTAACTTCAGGCCAGCCGTAACAAGCAAGTTAACTAAGGAAATTGGAAGTAAGAATTTCCATCCAAGATCTAAAAGCTGATCAATTCGAACACGTGGAGTAGTCCACCTCAATAAAATTGCAAGGAACACTAAGGCATAAGCCTTCAAGACAGTCATAACTATCCCTACTGAACCATTAATCAACTGAACCATTGGTGCATCAATTGACTGCCCTAGCCAACCGGCCACCCATTCGACAGGGATAGGTAGGCCCCATCCTCCTAGATAGAGTACAGAAACCAAAAGAGCTGAAAGAACAAGATTGATATAACTACCTAGATAAAAAAGAGCAAATTTCATGCCAGCATATTCAGTCTGATAACCCGCAACGAGTTCCTCTTCAGCCTCTGGTAGGTCAAAAGGCAACCTTTCACATTCAGCTAAAGCACAAATCCAAAAAACAACAAACCCAACTGGCTGTCTCCAAACATTCCAACTCAATAATCCAGCACTATTTTGTTGCTGAACAATATCTACGGTGCTTAAAGAATTACTCATCATTACAACTGCTAAAACTGCCAGTGCTAAAGGGATCTCATAACTAATGGACTGAGCTGCAGCTCGTAGGCCTCCGAGAAGAGAGTATTTGTTGTTAGACGCATAGCCGCTCATCAACAAGCCTATTGGCTGAATACTGCTTAGAGAAATCCAAAGAAAAATACCAACCCCTACATTGCTAATTAATAAGTTCTGACCAAAAGGAACAATCAACCAAGAAAGAATTACAGGTACAAGAACAAGTACTGGGCCTAAAGTAAACAGTATTCCATCTGCCCTGGCTGGAATAATGTCCTCTTTTACAAGCAATTTCAAGCCATCAGCCAATGGTTGAAGGATGCCGAGGGCACCTGCGTATTCAGGGCCAATGCGCTGTTGCGCAGCTGCAGATATTTTCCTCTCAAGCCAAACCGTTACTAAGACACCGATCACAGCTGCAACCAAAACCAATGCCATTGGCAATGGGAGCCAAAGGATGTGAGCAATTTGGGGAGACAAACCCAAACCTTTGATCGCCTCGACAAAACTACCTTCGAGATCAATGCCAGAATTCACAACAACAGGCATAGCACTTAACAACTTCGTCACCATGGTCATGGGTGATATGCCCAAACATTAGTTTACTAATCAAAAACGCGGTCCTCTGGAGGAACCCACCCTCTCAAAGATTTACCAGTATAAATCTGTGTTGGCCTAAAGATTCTATTTGCACCCAACTGTTCTCGCCAGTGAGCCAACCAACCAGCAACTCTAGAAATTGCAAATACAGGCGTAAAAAGATCCCTTGGTATACCTAACTTTCGGTAAACAAGACCGGAATAAAAATCCACATTTGGATATATGCCCTTTTGTCCAAGTCTATTGGCAGCCTCCTTCTCAAACTCAAGAGCTACGTCATACATCGAATCTTTCCCAAATCTTGCAAAAAGTTCTTCTGCGAGGCTTTGAAGGATAGTAGCTCTTGGATCTTTGACCTTATATTCCCTATGTCCAAAACCCATTAATTTTCTTTTGTTTTGAATTGCGTGATCTAAAAAAGAATTAACTTGAGCAATAGAGCCAATTTCCTCAAGCATGGCCAGAACATCTTCATTTGCTCCACCATGCAAAGGTCCTGCCAACGTCCCAACTGCTGATGCAACTACCGCATAAGGATCGGTAAGAGTACTTGCTGTCACCCGAGCACTAAAAGTACTGGCATTAAGACTATGTTCAGCATGAAGAATTAGACACCGATCAAATACACGCGCTGCAAGGGGGTCTTGTTCCCGTTCAGTCAGCATGTACAAGAAATTAGCTGAATAAGCTAAATCATCTCGCGGTTGAATAGGATCTTGGCCTTTCCTAATTAGTTGAAAAGCAGCAACCATTGTTGGTATTTTCGCAATCAACCTAACCACAGCGTCATAAACATATTGAGGATTATCAATAGCTCTTCTTGAATAGAAGAGTCCTAAAGAAGCTGCAGAAGACTGCAATGCATCCATAGGGTGCCCCGAGGCGGGAAAACACTTCATCATGTCCCTGACCCGAAAACTCACTCGGCGATGCATCTGCACTTCTGCCTCAAAATCCCTCAATTGCTGGGGACTAGGCAATTCTCCCCATATCAATAAATAAGTAGTTTCAAGAAATGTGCTATGAGCTGCTAATTCTTCAATGGCATACCCTCGATACGACAGTGTTCCCCTATGACCATCTATATCGCAAATAGATGATTGGGTTACTGGAACCCCCTCCAGACCAGGACGAAATGACATTGCACTTGTACCTGAGTCAATTTCACCAATCTTCTCCTGGTTCACCATCAACAAACATCTATCAAGTAACTTATACGGAAATGGGTACACCAAGGGTTCAGGCCATTAAAAACTGAAGATTTACGGATCGCGAAGACTCTTCTCAATTGCTTTCCCTGCGCAAATAAGCAAACTCTGCTTTTTTATAACAAGAAAATACCTACATAATCCTATCAACCTTATCGATCAATGACTCTAATCAGACTAATAGCCAGCCAACAATATCTTGTCAGATAAATTTCGAACCAAAAGCCAAAGGTTTCCTGCTGGAGATAAAGAACTTTTTTCATGAATACAACTAACTAATTGAAGTTTGCTAAAAAGTTCTTCTATCTCTATTGTCCTCAAGCAGGGACTCAGACATAGATGATCATAAAAGATCAATCTTGTTTTAATTGACGAAGAATTGTCAAGATTCTATTTTTTACTTTTTTAATTAAAGAAGGATATTGATCGCCCTCATCAAGGATAAGTTTCTTGGCGAGACCATGTCTAAAAAATCAACCAAGGCTCAGTCTTGCTTTGATTTGAACGGAAGAATTGTTTGCATTGCCAATCACCATTGACAACCCTTGAACGCTAGGTTGCAGGGGGAACCCCGAAAAAGTCTGTGCTAATCGCCAAAGCTTCCACCGCTGAAGCTGATCTCGTGCAGGTAAAGCTCCCAAGGCAATCTGCTGAGAGGGTTTGAAATCAAAATTTTGATTATTCATTTCCCTTAATTGCCGTAATCGCGGCTCTAATTCATTTACATCTTTCCGCTGCTGAAGTGATGAAAGTGTTTTTCCCCACCAATCTTTTTCTAGATCTTGCTCTAAAATAACAGCAATTTCCGTATTTAGATTGGCATCCTTAAGGCTTCCTTCAGCAACCAGCTTGGTCCAAACTTTAAGTGGCTCCTCATTTATATTTAATTCAGATAGCGTCATACCCTTTTCCATAAGTACTGAATTAATAGCTGAAATTTCTGGCATTTCTTTTGGTGTACCTAACAACCAACCTTCCTGATAATGTAAAAAAATCAATGGCCCATGATCTCTTTTCATAATATTTTGCACTGCAAAATTTTGTGGTTTCGAAATCTCATTCGCAATCACTTCTGCTATCAATTGGCCCAAGACATCATCTGAGTTCGGATTTACAAATCTTGAAGGATCATCTGTTATCGCTAATACATCCGATAGTCCTCCAGCAGGACCCAATAAATTAAAGCCTTCATCTACATCATTAGAGAATTCAACAATCGGTGAATCCAAGCCAAGAGTTGCCTCAATTAAGCAATCTGAACCATCAAACTTCAAAGCAGCTACTAAACCTTTTAGTTGATTTTGTTCAACTAAAGGTAAAGGCACGCCAAATAGAAAGTTCAATCCGGCTGGGGATGCCGTAAAAAGAGCCACTCCATCACCAAGCCGACTGATGACTTCTTCTAATACCTTATCTTCAAGCTGGTTTTGATTAGGGATTTGCGAAATATCTAAAGCTTCCTCTATTACAGAACCACTCGATGCAACTAATAAAATCTCATTACCAATAAGTGCGGTCGCATTAGCTTTAGGACTCCTACCTGATAAAGACCCTTTCCCAGAAATAATGCTAACGCCCCTAGACTTATTAACTTGAAGATCTACTCCAGCCAAGCTACGTGCTTGCCAAAAACGCTTTAAGAAATTTTCAGCTCCTTCTTGATTACGACTTTGAAGAGCTAACAACCATCCACCTGACTCTTCTGTCCCTTGCCGTTCTAAAAGAGCGAAACTGATTTCAGGAGCAAGCCAATCAGTGAATTCAGATTCATAATCAATTCCCGCCAAAGCGAAGGCACCATCTCTTAAACGCGCAACTTTCTCTCGGGCATTTTTACGCTGAGGAGCTGGTGCTACAGCCTTTGCATACTGAGGCAACTCCTCAACATCCATCCTCCAGTGCATTGAGAAAGCAACCTTACGTGGGAAAAATCGAGCCGCTGCGGGGAGATCTAAAGGTTGATCAGCAACTCTTAAAGGTCTCGGGTTAAACAACCAAAACCAAAGCCCCAACGCTAAAAGGAGTAAGCCAACAATCATTGCCGTTAAGGCAACCAGGAAGGAACGAGCCTTCATAAAAGCTTTAGCAAATACTCCATTTACATCATGTTTCTCTAAAAACCACCCAATTAGTCATTAACCAAATCAAAATAGATCTATGCAGAATACTTCCCCAAAAAACATAAACGCCAAAGAGCTTCAACATTGGCTAGGCAAATCCTCACAAAAGCCTTTTCTGATCGATGTTCGAGAAAACAATGAGATAGAAAGTGCTCCCTTCCCAGAGAAGGTTCTTCACCTGCCATTAAGTAAAGCTGAAGAATGGATACCAACTTTGCCTAGTCGACTGCCTCAAAAACAACCTTTAGTGATTCTCTGTCATGCAGGGGTTCGTAGCTTTCAATTTTGCTCATGGTTGATTGAACAAGGCTTTGAGCAAGAAATTTGGAATTTGGAAGGAGGAATTGATTCATGGAGCATTACTGTCGACCCAACTGTGCCCCGTTACTAAGTCCAAGAATAAACTTTTGAAAAAAGACTTGCTCCACACAAACAGACTACTATCAAAAAAATTGAATCAATACATTGGAGAAACTGCCCACCAGACAAAAAGAAGTGCTCAGAGCAACTGTTCACCATTATGTAGACACGATTGAGCCTGTAAGCAGTAAAACATTAGTTAGAAGGTTCGGATTAAAAGCAAGCTCCGCCACAGTTCGATCGGCAATGCTTTCACTCGAAAACAAAGGCCTACTAAAACAACCACATACCTCAGCTGGCCGTATTCCAAGCCCACAAGGATATCGACATTATGTTGACTGTCTACTCCCACCGCCTGGATCAGCCGTTCAACTTCTAGAAAAAGAATTAACTCATTTAACTCTGAGATGGGCAGCATTAGATGATTTGCTATGGCAATTAGCTAAACGCCTAACCGACTTCACTGGACTCATGAGCCTAATAACAAAACCAGTTGTCAAAACCAAGCCCAATCTTCAAGAAGTCCGTTTAGTACAGAGTGGTGAAAGACTGATCGTGATGCTTGTTCAAAGTTCGAATCAAGCACAATTAATTAATCTACGTCTCCCTGGGAAAGCAGCAAACGAGCTAGTTGCAGTTGAAGCATGGGCCAGACAACAGCTATCAAAATCTTCTGATGGCAAGCTTGACTGGGAAACTCTTCCTTCACACCTTCGCTTAAGTGGTTCAGTTCTGAAAGAAGCAATAGATAGTCATAACGAGTCTTTATCAAAACCAGAGGAAGATACTGTTTTAAATGGAATCTCCAGACTCGTTTCTCAACCTGAATTTAGTAATACGGACAGCTTTCGTCCTCTTCTAGAACTAATTGACAACCATCCAAGAGCCGTATTACCAGTCAGCAATCAAAAATCAAATGCTGTTTGGATTGGTTCTGAACATCCTGTAAGTGCATTAAATCAATGTTCCGTAGTTCAAGCCTCTTACCGAAGTGCTAACGAATGCATTGGCCATGTAGCACTTATAGGGCCAATGAGGATGGCATACTCCACAGCAATTGCCTCAGCAAGATGTGTAGCTAAACACTTAGAAAGAGTTCTAACCTAAAAATCAAATATTGACACCTAGCTTCTCAGCAACAGTATTGACATCTTTATCACCACGACCAGAACAATTCAGAATAATTTCAGACCCTGGTGAGAGGGTGGGGCATAGTTTGTCTAACCATGCAAACGCATGTGCTGTCTCTAAAGCAGGAATTATGCCTTCCAACTCACTTACCAGCCTCAAAGCATCTAAAGCCTCTTGATCAGTTACAGCTACGTATTCTGCTCTTCCAAGTTCACATAGATAGCTGTGTTCTGGACCTACACCTGGATAATCAAGTCCTGCGCTTATCGAATGGGCCTCATTGACTTGCCCATTTTCATCCTGCAATAAAAGGCTCATGGCTCCATGAAGGACCCCAACACTGCCTTTGGTAATAGTGGCTGCATGGCGGGTTGTTTCCACTCCTTCTCCTGCAGCTTCAACTCCAATCATTCTGACTGTTGGCTCCTGGACAAAGGGATGAAATAAGCCCATGGCATTCGAGCCTCCACCAACACAAGCAATTAACACATCTGGCAAACCTCCAAAAGCATCTAGACATTGTTGACGAGCTTCTTGCCCAATTACAGAATGAAAATCCCTTACAAGCATTGGATATGGATGTGGTCCTGCTACTGAGCCAAGAATGTAATGAGTAGTTTCTACATTTGTTACCCAATCACGAATTGCCTCACTTGTAGCATCTTTAAGGGTTGCAGTACCTGCAGTGACAGATTTAACAGTTGCACCAAGCAACCTCATTCGGAAAACATTTAAAGCTTGTCTCCTCATATCCTCTTGGCCCATATATACAACACACTCCAAACCGAATCGGGCACATACAGTTGCTGTTGCAACACCATGCTGGCCGGCCCCAGTTTCAGCAATAATTCTTTTCTTTCCCATACGTAAAGCTAAAAGAGCTTGCCCCAAGGCATTGTTTATCTTGTGAGCTCCTGTGTGATTTAAATCTTCTCTTTTCAGCCAAATCCTTGGTCCACCTTCTGAGCGACAATAATGCTGAGTCAAACGTTCTGCGAGATACAGAGGAGTGGCCCTTCCCACATACGTACGAAGTAAACCATTCAATTCAGCTGTAAATGAAGTATCTTTCCAAGCCTTTGCAGCTGCATCTTCTAATTCAGCCAACGCAGGCATTAAGGTCTCTGGGACATATTGCCCTCCATATCGACCAAAACGGCCTAAAGCTGATGGGCGGGACTCAATGCTCAAGTCCGACTCCTTTGACTGGGAATGGAAGGTACTAGTCACCAGATGAGAATTAAAGCTCCCTCAAGCCTAAAACCAATGCCTAAAGGAAACTGGCAGGAATTTAACTTTTCAGAGTCAACTCTTAACTCGGGGGAAAAGTCAATAGAGCCTGTCAAGCGTGATTTAAATGTCCGTGTACAAAAAATGAAAGGAGGGAGAAATGGAAAAACTGTAACCTTAATAAAAGGCTTAGAACTAAATAAAAAACAATCTCAAAATATGCTTAAACGTCTCAAATCCATGGCAGGCACAGGAGGCACCTACAAAAATGAACAAATTGAACTACAAGGAGACCAGGTGCAAAAAACACTAATGTTTCTACGTTCAGAGGGCTATCATCCAAAACAATCAGGAGGCTAAAGTACTAAAAAATTGTTCTTTTCTGAACAAACTATAAAGTTAAAAACTTGCCAAGAATGATTAATCCCTCTGAAAAAGGACCCCAAAAAAAAGCTACAAATATCACCTGGCACGAAGCTTCCGTAAGCCGGGAAGATAGGTCTACGAAATTCGGACACAAAAGTGTGGTCCTTTGGTTTACAGGCCTTTCAGGGTCTGGCAAAAGCACCCTTGCTAATGCTGTGAATATCTCGCTACACAAAAGAGGAATCTCCTCTTTTGTACTAGATGGTGACAACATCAGGCATGGACTATGTAAAGACCTAGGTTTTTCTGATATTGACAGAGAAGAAAATATTCGAAGGATTGGAGAAGTCGCAAAACTATTTCTTGATGCAGGGGTAATAGTATTAACTGCCTTCGTTTCTCCTTTCAGACTGGATAGAGCCAAGGCAAGATCCTTAGTTAAAGAATCAGACTTTATAGAGATTCACTGCGCAGCAAATCTAAAAACTTGCGAAGCTAGAGACACTAAAGGGCTTTATGCAAAAGCCAGGTCAGGTGCAATAAAAGACTTCACAGGCATATCTAGTCCTTATGAAGAGCCTTCAAATCCAGAACTAAAAATTGATACCGGAGCTGAGGATTTACAAACCTGTGTGGAAAATGTAATCAACAAGCTTATAACCCTTCAAGTTATTCCAGAAAATAATCAAATCCAGAAGCAAAGTACTTAATTAAATCAGTCAGAATTTTTAAGGTTGAAAAATAAAATTTTAAGATTTCCTAGCAATATTTTCATCCTTTTTAGCAACTTCATCATGCATTACTTGACGATAAACTTGTAATTTTCCCCTGACATGTGGATCTGAAATGGCTAAAATTTGAGCAGCAAGCAATCCAGCATTAAGTCCTCCACCTATGGCCACAGTTGCTACTGGGATCCCGCCAGGCATCTGAAGAATTGAATGCATAGAGTCAACTCCAGAAAGAGCCTTACTTTTCACGGGAACTCCAATCACTGGAAGTAGAGTTAGTGAGGCAACCATCCCTGGCAAATGGGCTGCTCCACCTGCGCCAGCAATAATTACTTTCAACCCTTTTGACTGAGCTTCTTTAGAAAAAGCAACCATTTCTAATGGAGTTCGATGGGCAGAGAGAATGCGCAACTCAACCAAAACATCAAATTCGCGCAAAATATCTACAGCAGGTTGCATGGTTGGCAAATCAGAGTCACTGCCCATGATCACCGCAACTTTTGGCTTGTCATTGATGGAAGCTTTAGTCAAATTAAAAGATTCAAAGGTCAATTTGATAATGATGAGAATGGCACTGCATCCTCTTGCTCTAATTCTCTCCTATGCGCAAGATAACTAACATTCAACTACCAAAACCCCCCTGCGTAAATGAGGGGACTTCTCTCTGGTCTATTGCTTTAGATGATTCTGGCCTCATAATCGCCATTGAACCAACGCAAAGTGATGAAGAAATAATTGGTGAGAATTGGAATGGAGATTGGCTGAGTCCAATGGGAGTAGATCTACAAATCAATGGAGGCCTTGGAGTGGCCTTCAATGAACTCACAAATTCAGATTTACCGCTCCTATCAAAACTACAAAAAAACCTTTGGGAAGATGGTGTAGAAGCTATATGCCCCACTCTGACCACATGCAGTCCTGAAGCACTTCGAAAATCTCTAAATGTCCTTAAAAAAGCCAGAACAAATGAGCAACCTCATGAATGCAAACTGCTAGGAGCTCATCTAGAAGGTCCTTTTCTAGCTCCGAGTCGAATTGGAGCTCACCCAAAAGAATATATTTGCCAACCATCTTTAAATGCTCTCGATGAACGCATCAAAGACTTCGAAGACCAGATCAGCTTAATGACCTTGGCAGGAGAACTGAAAGGCGCCAAAGAAGTTATTAAAAGACTTGAAGGCTTAGGAATAAGAATCGCACTTGGTCACACCAACGCAGATGCAGAAATCTGCTCGGATTGTTTCAAGCAAGGAGTAACGATGCTTACCCACACCTTCAATGCGATGCCTGGAATTCACCATAGAGCTCCAGGCCCAATAGGAGCTGCCTTACAAAATGGGGCAATAGCCTTTGGATTAATTGCTGACGGAATTCATGTCGAACCAAGCATTGCCATCCTTTTACAAAGATTGGCCGGCAAAAAACTGGTATTAGTCAGTGATGCTCTTGCACCTTATGGATTACAAGATGGCTTATATCATTTTGATCAAAGAAAACTCATAGTTAAGGAAGGCACCTGTTGGCTAGAGAATGGAACACTTGCCGGTGTCAATATTCCACTCTTAGAAGGCTGTAAGAGACTGGCAAAATGGTCTCAAAACCCCAGTGCTGCAATATGGGCAGCGACCATGGCCCCTCGAAAAGTTCTTAATGAAAGAATCAGCCTAGAAAGCCAATTAATTGGCCAATCTCTTCTAGATCTACTCCGCTGGAAATGGAAAAGAAATGGAGAATGCCTTAACTGGCACCATGCTGTTTAAGATCTCATGGAAACCATGCCATTAAAAATATGACAGATTCACAAAAACAAAAAGAAGCAGAAAAATTCGAAGTAGCTCAGTATTTCAATGGGACAGGATTCGATCGTTGGAATCGTATTTACAGCAACTGTAATGATGTCAACAAAGTACAAAGAAATATACGTTTAGGGCATGAAAAGACAGTTAGTGATGTTCTCGAATGGATAAAAGAATCTGAAAATATAAGCCAAATTAGTTTCTGTGATGCAGGCTGTGGAGTCGGCAGTCTTTCTATTCCTCTCTTAGCAATGGGAGCAGGATCAATTGCAGCAAGTGATATTTCAGCTGCAATGATCCAAGAGACCAAAGAACGTGCATTGGCAGAAGGAGTTGATTTAGAGAGACTAACTTTCAAAACAACTGATCTTGAAAACTTAAGTGGTAATTTTCATACTGTTATTTGTCTTGATGTCTTTATTCACTACCCGCAAAAAGCTGCTGAGGAAATGGTTCGCCATCTATGTGGACTGACAAAAGAAAGATTAATCGTAAGTTTCGCACCTTATACTCCAATGCTTGCAATACTTAAGCAAATTGGCCAATTATTTCCGGGTCCAAGTAAAACAACTAGAGCCTATACTCTTAAAGAAAAAGGTATCGTTAAAGCAGCTCAAGCTTGTGGATTAAATCCTGTTAGAAGCAAACTCAATACTGCACCCTTTTACTTTTCTAAGTTAATAGAATTTCAACGGGTTTAGTCAATTTACGAGGTGATTCTCTAATGCATATCTAACCAACTCAGTTCGACTCGAGGTTCCTGTTTTATTAAACAATCTACTAACGTACTTCTCTACATTTCTAATAGAGGTTTCCAATTGCCTTGCAATCTCCTTATTCATTAGTCCTTCGGAAACTAATTGCAATACGCTTGACTCCCTAGGTGTAAAACTATGTAGCAGAACCTCCTTAGATGAGGAATCATTTTCATGAGAAAGCATTTTACGAATCTCAGTAATCTGCTTTGCCATTTGAGTGACATCAACATCCGCAAAACGAGCTGCTTCTGCTAATAATCGATCCTGTCGTCGAACAACATTTCTGACTCTTGCAACCAGTTCATCAGGATCAAAAGGCTTAGGAATGTAATCATCAACTCCAGCCTTATAGCCCTCAGTTCGATCCACAGTCATTCCTTTTGCTGTCAAGAAAATGACTGGAGTCCCTCCCAATCTTTCATCTTCTCTAATCTTTTTCAATAATCCATAACCATCACATCTAGGCATCATTACATCACTAATAACTAGGTCTGGGAGTATTTCTTGAGCTTTCTGCCATCCATCTTCTCCATCAACTGCAGTAGTCACTTCAAATCCCTCATCCTGTAAGTAAGCCTGCACAGCAGTGCGTATTCCAGGCTCATCGTCTACCAACAACAATCTTTGAGCTTGTGACGACTCATCCTTTTCAGATGTAAAATTGCTCATAACACCTCAAGCAAAGTTTCCAAGGCTTAATGAAGGAACTTATTGAGAAGACCTTCTAAGAATCTCTTGGGATTCAATTAAAACTGTGGTATATCCTAATTTGAGTGCTTCTTTTTTAAGAGTAGAGGGATCAACACCTGCAAAATCTGGACTACAAGCTGCCCACCAAACCAAATGATCCTCTCTATTAGCCACCGTCACTGCACCTCCTGGGTTTAAACGACGTACGTACACAGCTCTCCCATCTCGCTTGATACGAATAGGCTCCTCAGGCTTACAACTCACCGTTTCACTGTAAACATTTAAATCTAATGGCGATTCCTCCCAGAGCTTGAACCTTCTCAGATAAGGGTGTAAATCATCCTTCTCAACTGAATACATCCCGAGGATATAGTCCCCACCTAAATCTGGTTTGCGGAGCAATATGACTAGATCAGAAGGTCGAAGCTTTTTCATCTTTTCTATAACCTCCTGTCGGTCCATCGCAACTAATGATTGAAATGAAAAACTGGAAACCAGAATCAGAAGTTGGACAATTGATCTAATCAAAACAGCTTTCATTTGAAATCAAGACCCAAAAATTTTTCACCATGCTGAAGAGAAGTTCCAGCAAAAATCCCAAACCTTTGCCTTTGGAATTCGACCACCAATCAACTACTCCCTGTGAAAGGGAAATAATTGAAGCTATGGCACCTTACTGGAATGAGGATTACGGCAATCCGTCCAATCGTAATAACAGGGCTGGACTACATGCTGCTGCTGCAATAAGCCTTGCACGAGAGCAATTGGCGGCATCTCTAAATGTTTCCCCTGAAAGATTGATTTTCACCAGCGGAGCTACCGAAGCAAATAATCTTGCCCTTCTTGGATATGCAAGGGCCAAAGCAGCACAAAAGGGATCTCCTGGGCACTTAATCACTCTAGAGACAGAGCACCTGGCTGTTTTAGACCCTGTACGTCAATTAAAAAATGAAGGCTTTCGCGTTACCGAACTTCGACCAGAAAACAATGGATTGTTAAACCCTTCAAGACTCGAAGAAGCTATAAAAAAAGATACTTTTTTAGTTAGCATAATGATTGCCAATAATGAAATTGGCGTCATTCAACCACTCCAAGAAATCTCCAAGATCTGTAAAGAAAAAGGAGTTGCTCTCCATAGTGATGCTGCACAAGCTTTTGGTCATATTCCACTGGAACCAGATATCCTCGGTATTGACCTCATGAGCATCAGTGCTCACAAATGCTATGGCCCCAAAGGAATTGGGGCATTACTTCTAAACCCTGAGCTACCAATATTTCCTATCCAATGGGGGGGTGGTCAAGAACAAGGACTGAGACCAGGCACACTTGCTGTTCCACTAATTATTGGCCTAGCAAAAGCAGCAGAAATAGCGATGAAAGATCTAACCTCTCGGCAGATGAAAATTCAAAAATTGCGCGACAAACTGTGGATGGACTTAAAGACAAAGATACCAAATTTGACACTCAATGGGAGCTTAGAAAAACGGCTGCCTCATAACCTAAACTTTACTGTTGCTGAAGTAGTAGGCAATAAGCTACATCGTGAATTGCGATCTCTGATCACGTGCAGTAATGGCTCTGCATGTAGTAGAGGAAGGCCTTCTCATGTCCTCATGGCAATTGGTCGTAGCCGTTTAGAAGCAGAAGCCTCACTACGATTAGGGCTTGGGAGACATACGACTGTAAATGACGTGAATGAAGCCGTACAAAGGATTGCAAGGACTATTCACACGATTAGAGGTCTTTAAGTTGAAACATTCTATTTGTTAATCATTCCGCTCATTCGATTACCTGACTCTTTTCAAGGCTGTTCGGAATTTGGCACTTCTTGCTCGGGGATTCTTTGATATTTCAGCACTAGTTGCTTGGATTGGCTTCCGTGTAATAGGTGTTAGTCGATCATCTCGACGAAAGGCATATTTGACTTTCCTATCCTCAAGGGAGTGAAAGCTAATTAGGCCGAGAAGACCTTCATCATCAAGCCAAGCTGGTGCCTCAGTCAAAAAGCGATCCAGCACTTTCATCTCATTATTCACAGCTATTCGTATGGCTTGGAAAGTGCGTGTCGCGGGATGGATTCTCCCAAACCTCATTTTTGGAGGGTAACAACCAGAAATAGCATAGGCCAAAGCCAAGGTTCCTTTATAGGGACCCTTTGAAGAAAGATCATGCTTGATACGTCGTGCAATTCTTCTAGAGAAACGCTCCTCGCCATATTCATAAATCAAATCAGCAAGTTCATCTTGATCTAAACGTGCAATCAAATCTGCAGCGGTCTCAGCAGTATTTTGATTCATTCGCATATCTAAAGGCCCATCAACTTGAAAGCTAAAACCCCTATCAGGTAAATCAAATTGAGGGCTGCTAACCCCTAAATCTGCAAGCACACAAATAGCAGTCTCAGGTGGAACAAATTCAGCAAAATTGACAGGGATAATCTCTACTCTGGATCCAAAAGAACACAAACGCTTTGAGGAAGCCAAACAAGCATTTTCATCCTGATCTAAACCAATCAATCGGATCATGGGATATTTTTCTAATAACAAGGCAGAATGACCTCCACCGCCAACAGTCGCATCAATCACCAACCCACCCTCGAGCATTTCAGAGGGGATATTGTCCACAGCATGAAGCACCTCATCTACCAAAACTGGCACATGATTAAAGGTTTCAGAAGTAACAGCAAGCTCTTCAGTCATGTTCTATTCCTAAGATCAGTGCACGCCCTTCATCAAATGGCCCAATGACGCAACTAGAAACGCGTACGGAGCCAATGGTGGTCAACTTTGGCCCCCACCATCCCTCAATGCATGGGGTGCTTCGACTTGTCGTGACTTTGGATGGAGAAGATGTATTGGACTGTGAGCCTGTCATCGGATATCTCCACCGAGGAATGGAAAAAATTGCTGAAAATAGAACAAATGTCATGTTTGTTCCTTATGTCAGCCGTATGGACTATGCCGCAGGAATGTTTTACGAAGCAATTGTTGTAAATGCTCCAGAGCGGTTGGCAAACATTTCTGTTCCTAAACGAGCTAGTTATATACGTGTATTAATGCTTGAACTTAATCGAATAGCAAACCATCTTCTTTGGCTTGGCCCTTTTCTAGCTGACGTGGGAGCTCAAACACCTTTCTTTTATATCTTCAGGGAGCGTGAAATGATTTATGACCTTTGGGAAGCTGCCACTGGTCAGAGACTAATTAACAACAATTATTTTCGAATAGGTGGGGTTGCTAGCGATCTTCCTTGGGGGTGGCTTGAAAAATGTAAAGATTTTTGCGAATGGTTTGGTCCTAAAATTGACGAATACGAAAAACTTATTACAAACAACCCAATTTTTCGTAAAAGAATAGAGGGGTTAGGTTGCATAGGCAAAGAAGAAGCAATCAATTGGAGTCTTTCTGGCCCAATGTTGCGCGCATCAGGGGTGCCTTGGGATCTAAGAAAAGTTGATCATTATGAATGTTATGACGATTTTGATTGGAACATTGCCTGTGAAAAAGAAGGTGATTGTTATGCGCGCTATCGAGTGCGAATAGAGGAAATGAGGCAATCCTTAAAGATTCTCAAACAAGCCTGCGAAATGATCCCAGGGGGTCCCACTGAAAACATTGAAGCTGACCGTATTGCCAATGGAAAAAAAAGTGAGTTTGCTTCTTTTGATTATCAATATGTTGCAAAGAAAGTAGCTCCTACTTTTAAAATTCCTCATGGAGAGTTGTATACCCGTCTTGAATCAGGAAAAGGGGAAATAGGAATTTTCATTCAAGGAAATAATGATGTCACTCCATGGAGGTTTAAGATTCGAGCTGCTGATCTCAACAACTTACAAGTACTACCACATATTCTCAAAGGAGCTAAAGTTGCAGACATAATGGCAATACTTGGATCTATTGACGTAATCATGGGATCTGTCGATCGCTAGAACTTAACGTGCTCAAACAAACAAAAAATAAACCATGGCTAGTCTCTAAAAGAACAGTTCGATTTGGAGATACAGATGCGGCTGGTGTGATGCATTTTTATAAACTGTTCAACTGGTGCCATGAAGCCTGGGAAGAAAGTCTAGAAAATTATGGAATTAGAGTAACTGAAATTTTTCCAAGAAGGCTAAATGAGCAGCCTAAGATATATCTACCAATTGTAAGTTGCACTGGAAGTTTCTATTACCCAATTTCAACAGGAGATAAATTAAAAACTGAAATAAATCCGACTAAAATTAACATGTATAGTTTTCAAGTTGAAACAGTCTTCTCAATGGATGGAAAAGAAATAGCAAAAGGATTCATTAAACATGTTTCCATAGATAAAGATAAAAATAAAAAAACGTCACTACCTGAAAGTATAGAAAAATGGTTAGAAGCTTCATCTATCAATTTCATACCTAAGCCAATCTAATTAAGGAAGGACTATAAACAATATTCTTGATTTAATTTTATCCATTCAATCCATCTAGCTCGATCCCATTTTCCCGCTTGATTAGTTTGAAGTTTTTGGCATGTCAACCAATTTATAGGCTTTTCGGGCGGAAGCCACTCTTTAATTATATTATCTAAAAGTAAACGTTTATCGATAGAACTTCTTCCAGTGATATCCTCACTCCACTTAACTAAACCGACAATTCTATGGCCCCATTCATCGTCTTGAATTGGTAGAAATAAAATATTTTCTATAGGTGCTTCTAACAAGAAAGTTTGTTTCATAAAACGAGACTCAAGCTCTTCAGGAAAAACTGTCTCACCTCCAGAAATGATCGCATTATCCTTTCTAGCAACTATTTTCAGCCTTGTTCCTGAGCTGCTTGTACTTAATTGAGCCTCATCTCCTGTATGCCACCAACCATCTTCTCCGCAAAAAGAATCAACGCCTGAAGGACTCAGATATCCAATTGAGAGTCTTGGAGTTTTAACTTCTAGTGATCCATCATCTGCAAGCCTTACCTGGACATCTTTTAATAATGTACCGCAATCATTCTTACCTTCTAGAAATTCATTCGGAGACAATGAACTAATCATTGCAACAGTTTCAGTAGCCCCATAACAAGGAGATAAAGGGAGTTTTTCTTGCCTGGCTTCGTTCTCTAAAGCTTGTGGAAGCACAGAACCACCAACCCAAATCAAGGAGAATTCTTTCAACCATCTCAACCCAATCGGATTCTTTAGCAAACGCCTCAATTGAGTGGGGACCAAAGATAAAAAACGCTCTCTAACAGTACTCTTCTGCAAAAACAATAAAGAATCTTCTAGTAATGCAGGGTTCCTAATCAAAGCCGGGTCAATCCAAAGGTAATTGGCTGACCAAAGACGACTTCTCCACCAAGGCATAAAGCCACTCACATGATGAAGAGGCAATGGATTCACAATCATGGATTGAGTGGGGTTAAAACCTTTTTTTCTTAACCAATCAGCAGTAGATTCCGCTGATTGGTCTAAATGATTGCAAGGTAAAAAACATTCATGCGATTGCCCTGAGGTCCCACTACCTTTAATAACAATCCCAGGGCCAGCAGGTAATAGAACAGGGGGATTTAAGACTTGTTCTTCTTTTGGAGCTAAAAGTTGAACCCAAGTTCCTGCCTCAAAAAAATTGCTTAATCTCCGAAGATCTAAGTCATGATTTTTTGATTGACATCTGAAATGTTCAAGAGTGATCATGCTGCACGCCAAACCACTTCAGGATCAAAGCTAAAAAGAGAACCTTTAGGGAACCATCCCGGCGCTAATCCCGGCGCAGTAGGGGTAGGACCATTCTGTTGCAAAGCAGCCAAATGATTTACCCACCTTCTACCAATCCCTGTTTCAAAGCCTGTACTAATCATCACATGGCCTAATCCTTTCTCTAATTGCGCAAGCAACACCCTTGGATCTCCCTCCAGAATTGGTCTTCGGACTTGCCAACCAGGCCATCTAATTATTAAAGACCGATCTAAAAGCAATGATTCATCTAATGCAATTGGAAATAGCTTTCCCAACTCCCAAAGACCAGAAAAATCATCAGCTCTCAAAGGTTGTTCAAGCCATTGAATTCTTGGCTCATCAACAATATGTTCGCACCATATCCTAGCTGTTTTTCTATCCCATCCTCCATTTGCATCAATCCTTAAAGTATAGTTATCAGGTAGATTATTCAAGATTCTTTGCAAAATTCTAAGTTCTTTTTGAGAATGAGAAATAGCGACCTTCCATTTTAAAGTTGTAGGACAAGAGTTCAAATGAATAGATTCAAGAAGTGAATCTATAGCGGGAAATAATGCATCTCCATTTGGTAACAACAAAGCCGATCGAGGAGCCTCGAGCCAACCCGTTTGACTTTTTAATCCAACCAAGCCATCTATTTCAGCTAAAGCAGCACCAACTCCAAATGCCAAGGAAGCAGGCCAGAGAGACAAGTAACTCTCAAGTTGATCTCTAGATATAAATGTTCCTAACTCGTTAAATATTTTCTCACATATCCTCTTTTCAGTGAGACTAAGTGGAGACACTTCACCCCAACCTAATCCTCCAGAAGTATCACTAAGTCTTAACAACCAACCTTCTCTCTGATGGATCACCGCCTGAAAAGTATGTAATGGTCGACTTAACTTGAATGCGAAGGGTTTTGTAATTAATTGAAGATTCATAGGCTAAAGCAAGTCTGCAATATTCATCTTCAGAATTGGTGCAATAGCAAAGCCTAGGCTTAATCCCAAACCATTCAAAGCTTGGAATCTTATCGCTAAAAATTTACTCCTATTGGTTATTTCTGGACGATCATGATAATTACTCAGTAACTTAATAAGAGCTAAGCCTGGAGATAAGCTCAAACACCCTAGAAGAGAAGTTATAGGCCATACACCCGAAAGCACAGGAAGCAACTCTAAAAACAAAACCAATCCAACAAACCAAGGCACTAGCTGAGATGCTTTACGTGTACCCATTCGAACCAAAGGAGAAAGCTTGCCATGGGCAGCATCTTCAGCAACCTGGTGAAAATGAGAGCAAAACAGAACCAATGTTGTAGCCAAAGCAGGTCCCGAACCAATCGTCAAAGCAGTTTTCCAAGGCACAGAAGAGACGTAATGATTATTGGGGGCAATAACCAATAAAGCCGCTGCAGTCGCAAATGGTCCGAATGCCAGCCAACAGAGTGGCTCTCCTAAGCCTTGGTAGCCCCAACGGAATGGCGGACCTTGATAGAGATACCCCAAAATGCAACTTCCGATCACCAAAAACAACACATTGATGTTGCTTCTCGAGGCCAAAAGCATCATTAAAGACAGGCCTAAGAAAAGGGCAAAGTAAGCAAGTTGACCTACAGGCCCTCTTTCTCCAATTAGATTTACAACTGAATGTGGCTTAGCAAGCCTGTCAATTCCAGTCTCCGCATCAAAAAAGTCATTAGTTAAGTTTTCCCAAAGCAAAAGCAAAACCGAAGCAAAAAGAAAACCTAGAAACTGGTCTAAGCGCACAATCTGGCCCGCTCCAAAACGCCAACCAGCCGCCAAAATGATTGGCATCACTGCAACGGAATACAAAGGCCACTTAATTGCAGCGCGCCAAAGATGCTTTTTGTCGGACTGCTTCGCGTGAAGGGATGCAACAGCATGCTGATTTTGCATGAATTACACCTCTAAAAACAGGTAACTCTTTATACATTTAACTAGTAAATGCAATCATCTCCCACATCAGATGAACGCTAATCCATCCTTCAGCGAAATTCTTTGCGCAGCAACCAATAGCTGGTCTTTGAGGAAGGTTGATGAAAGCGTAGTAAGTATTGCATTGCCGGTTCATGGTGTAGACCCACTGCTGGCACTACCTTCTTTAACCAAATCGAACACCTTTAGATTTCTTTGGGACGAAACACCTGGGTTAAGCCTGGCCGCATCTGGCAGTTGCCAACAGCTCGACTTAGCAGGTCCTAGGAGATTTGAACTGACGCAAAAATTTAGTGATATCACCCTTGGGAGGGTTGTTGATGGTATGCCAGACAGTCCTGACCAAGCCAGACCAAAAATCCTTTTATCATTCTCGTTTTTCGAGAACACCGCAGAACGTCAGCGAGAACTTGGCCTGACACCATCAGTTCAAGCGATTCTTCCAAGGTGGCAACTGAGCCGAAACGGAGAAAACAGTTGGCTGAGGCTGAACGGTGTGGCCAATGATGAAGCTGATGCAAGGGAGCTAGCAGAAAAACTGTGGCTAATGGCCGAAAAACTTTCACAAAAACCAACTCAGGATTCAAATGTATTCCAGTTGCCCCTCCTCGCATCATCAAACCCAACTGAGTGGCAAAAAATTTATCGGGCATCCTTATCTCATGGGCTAGATCTAATTAATTCCGAGGAATTAAAAAAACTGGTCCTAGCAGTTAGGCAATCAATCATCTTAGAGGCCCCACTGGACCCACTCAAACTCTTAGCAAAACTGAGGCAAAAACAATCAAGAAGTTGTCGATTTCTCTGGCAAAACAACTCCCAAGAAACGTTTTTCGGAGCATCACCTGAAAGATTGTTAAGCATTAAGGAAGGAAAACTGCGTATCGATGCTTTAGCAGGAACAGCCAGTGCCGAAGAAGGTAATGAAAAATTGCTAAGTTCTGAAAAAGATCAAAGAGAACATTCAGTTGTGGTCAACTCAATTGTCCATCAACTTAGAAAGCTAGATCTTGTACCAACACTGCCAGGAAAACCACAGATTGCCAATTTTGGAAAACTAATTCATTTACATACACCTATCACTGCAAATGCTCAAGGGTATTTACCCCTTCGAATAGCTGACTATTTGCATCCAACTCCAGCAGTAGCTGGCCTTCCACAAAAAAAAGCAATGAATTGGTTAAGAGCTTTGGAGCCTTTTGAAAGAGGTAGATATGCGGCTCCTATTGGATGGATTGACAATCACGGTGATTCAGAATTAAGAGTGGCAATTCGCTCTGGAACCACTAAAGGGAAAGTCTTGGAACTAACAGCAGGGGCAGGATTAGTCAAAGGATCAATTGCAGAAAAAGAACTCAAAGAAGTTGAACTAAAGCTTGGAGTCCTAGCAAGTCAGTTCGAAATAGTGCGTTTCCTCAATTAAAACTGTTCAACAAGCGCTCAATTACTTGGTCAGCAAGAGGAATTTGGTTCAAGCGCTCAATCTCGCGAATCCCAGTGGGACTAGTGACATTAATTTCACTAAGGATGCCATTAATAACATCTATACCTACGAAAAAGAGCCCATGTTCTCTTAATACTGGTGCCAGCTCATCACAAATTTTCTTATCTAATGATGAGATTTCTGTAATTTCAGGTCCACCCCCTACTGCAAGATTACTGCGAAAATCTCCTGGCTTAGGTCGTCGATTAATGGCTCCAAGAGGCTCCCCATTAACCAAAAGAATGCGCTTATCGCCATCCACCACTTCTTCTAAAAATCTTTGGGCCATTACAGGAATCCTTTCTTGATCAGTAACTAATTCCAACAAAGCTTCTAATCCAGCTGCAGAAGAATTACTCCGAACAACGCCCTGACCTGCTCTACCTCCTAAAGGCTTAAGGACTACCTCCTCGTATTCCCTAGCAAAATCAGCCAATTCTGAAACTCTGCTAGCCACCAAAGTCGGAGCCATTAGATGACTAAAGCGGAGTGCCCCAAGTTTTTCATTCCATGCACGAAGTGCGCTAGGTCGATTCAACACCCGTACACCATCGCGCTCAGCTAATTCAAGTAAATGAGTTGCATACAAATAAATGTCATCAACTGGGGGGTCCTTTCTCATCCAAATACAAGCAAACTCGGACATTTGCAACTTCTTGGTCTCAATAATCTCTATCCAAGGCTCTGGCCGAACCCGTTGAGCAATAACCCATGCGCTATCACCTCTGACATGAAGATCAGCAGGAGTACAACTCCAAACTTCTACCTCAAATCTTTGAGCCGCTTGCATCAATGCAGCAGAAGAATCCTTTTGAGGATTGATTTGATTGAGTGGGTCAAGTACAAAAAGCTGTCGCATTGCATTAACTCACCAATCCAAGCAATGAATCTAATTTCCTTGATCTTTCAAGAGCATGTAATTCGTCGCACCCACCAATACCAAATCCATCAATAAAAATTTGAGGCACGGTGCTCCTACCATTTGCTCTGTCAGTCATGGCAATGCGTGCTTCATTATCTCCATCTATAGGGTATTCCTTGTAAGCAACTCCTTTGCTATCAAGAAGCTGCTTTGCTCTAAGACAGAAGGGGCATGAAGCCCATGTGTAGATCTCAACCTTTGCCATATTGGATCAATTGCATTGATAATGATCTTATTAAGGGTTATTGAACCGATAGAGTCAAATCTCAAAATTCCACAACTTATTTTGCAAGACCTAACTGACTTCAAACGCGACCTTTCCTTGCTTACAGAACGCCTGGGCCAAGCTCAGGACTGTCTTTGACGTGCCTGCACTCAAGGCACGTCAAAGAGATCTCGAGCAGCTTGCTGCTCAACCGGATTTTTGGAATGACCAGGAAAATGCCCAATCACAAATGAGAAAACTTGACGAAGTCAAAGCTCAACTAGAGAAATTATTACAGTGGAAGCAATACATTGATGACGCAAATGCATCTATAGAACTTTACGATCTTGAGCCAGATGACCAAATGCTTGCTGAAGCTCAATCCGGTCTCAAGAGTCTTTCACAAGATCTCGACAGATGGGAATTGGAACGCTTATTAAGCGGACCCTATGACAAGGAGGGGGCTGTACTTTCAATCAATGCAGGTGCTGGCGGTACAGATGCACAGGATTGGGCCCAAATGCTGCTCCGAATGTATACCCGGTGGGCAGAAGATCATGGAATGCGAGTCACGATCGACGAACTATCTGAAGGAGAAGAAGCAGGAATAAAAAGCGCAACGATTGAAATCGAAGGTCGCTATGCATACGGATATTTGCAACATGAAAAAGGGACACATCGTTTAGTAAGGATTTCTCCTTTCAATGCAAATTCCAAACGTCAAACAAGTTTTGCAGGGGTTGAAGTAATGCCATATCTTGAAAATGAAATCACTTTAGAAATCCCTGAAAAAGATCTAGAAATAAGCACTAGCAGGTCAGGAGGAGCAGGTGGGCAAAATGTCAACAAAGTGGAAACTGCTGTTCGAATACTGCACATCCCAACAGGGTTAGCCGTACGGTGCACTCAAGAAAGGTCTCAACTACAAAACAAAGAAAAAGCTTTAGCTCTTTTAAAAGCCAAGTTATTGGTTATTGCAGAGGAACAAAGAGCTGCCGAAATAGCAGATATTCGTGGTGACATAGTTGAAGCAGCATGGGGAAATCAAATTCGCAACTATGTATTTCACCCTTATCAAATGGTCAAAGATTTACGAACCTCAAAAGAAACAACAGATGTTCAAGCAGTCATGGACGGAGACTTAGATTCTTTTATGCATGCACTACTCCATCAGGGTGTGAACCTAACAGGACATGCAATCAATGAATTATAGAACAATCATGTCCCAAGATCTAAAACCAAAAACTAGGAAAGAAGAAGCACAATCTTCTCCAAGCTTTGTCAAGCTAGCGATGAAAAATATGGTACGAAAAGGCAATCAAAGTCTAATTCATTTTGGACTAACTGGTATTGGCTGCGTAGGCCTGATTGTACTTCTTGCATGGCTGGGACGTCCTAACATTCCTCAATGAAAAAGAGAAAAAATCAGAAGGTTAAACATCAAAAAGATCTTTCAGTTGATTTAGCATTTATTCCACCTCCTAAAGAAATATTAGTAGAATTCAGCCATTTAATTCGGAATGATATTCTATTAGATTCAAAGCAATGGCAGGAATATATAAAAATATGGCTTGAAGTAATAAAAGAAGAAAAAAAAGACCTATGTCCAGAGATCTTACTTAGGAGTTCATCAATTAGCTTAGGCTTACAGTTTACTAACGATATAACAATTGCAGATCTTAATTCAACTTGGCGCAAACAAAATCAACCAACCGATGTTCTATCTTTCCCAGCATTAGACAACCAATTCTTCTATAATCCCTCAGAGTATTCGATAGAGATAGGAGACATAATTGTGTCTATTCCCACTGCGGTTCGCCAAGCTCAACAAAATGACCACTCTCCCCAAAAAGAACTGCGCTGGCTTGTTAGTCATGGACTATTACATCTTTTAGGATGGGACCATCCCAATGAAAATAAACTAGAAGAGATGTTGAAATTCCAAGAGCATTTACTGAGCATCGACGGTAATCTTCCTTGCCAAGGGGGCATTACCTAGTAGAAATCAATGATTAACAAGAAATCAGACCTGATTCCAGAGGAAATTACTACCTTGTCCAGTCAGGGCCATAAAGCAGCCCGCAGAGGAGCTTGGCGAATAGCAGGTGATCTCCCTTCTAGTTTCCGTTACGCAATTCAAGGAATTGCGTATGGATTCGGAACTCAAAGAAATTTCCGAATCCATGTAATTGTAGGGTGCTTAGTCTTTTTATTAGCTCTATGGCTGAATTTAGAACCTCCCCAACTAGCAATTATTGTGCTGACAGTCGCAGGAGTGTTAGTCCTTGAATTGCTAAATACTTCTATTGAAGCTGCTGTAGACCTTGCTATTGGGCGGCGTTTCCATCCGTTAGCTCGCATAGCCAAAGATTGTGCTGCTGCTGCCGTATTAATAGCCTCGATAGTTTCAGTAGTTATAGCAGTTTTATTACTTCTACCTCCACTATTAATTCGATTAGGTCTATAAAAGAAAATGCTTTTAGTTATTGACAATTACGACAGCTTTACCTTCAACTTAGTGCAATATCTAGGTGAGCTAGCGAATGATTTTACAATTGCTTCCAAAGTGATTGTAAAACGGAATGATGCAATTTCTATTAAACAAATTCAAGAATTAAAGCCTGATGGAATAATACTTTCTCCAGGTCCTGGTGATCCAAATCAATCTGGAATCTGTTTAGAAGTACTTGATACACTCGCTCAGCAAATTCCGATGCTTGGCGTCTGCCTTGGACATCAAGCATTAGCTCAAGCATATGGAGGGAAAATCATCCGAGCCAAAGAACTCATGCATGGCAAGACTTCTCCCGTCTTGCACGATGGAAAAGGCATATTTACTGGGCTGCCTCAACCACTAACAGCCACTCGCTATCACAGCTTGGTCGCAGATCCTGACAACCTTCCAGATTGCCTTGAAATCACTGCCTGGTTAGAAGATGGAACCATTATGGGGCTCCTACACAAAACCTTGCCCCATTTACAAGGTGTTCAATTTCATCCTGAAAGTGTGCTCACCGAATCTGGTCATAAATTACTCAGTAACTTTTTAGCACTTGCACAATAAAAACAGTTCATGAAATCTCATTGCATCTACCCATGAAATTCCCAGTACATAGAATCTCCAGCAAAAAACAGATGGCTATTAGGTTTTTTACAACTTTAGGCCTCTCTATATCACCGACACTAAGTGCAATGGCTGGTGATATAACAATTACAAATTTTGGGCATAGTTCTTTATTGATTGAAGGTAGCGGTAAAAAAGTTTTACTAAATCCTTTTAAAGCAGTTGGATGCGCCAATGGGCTCAATGAACCAAGGGTTTCAGTTGATGTAATTCTTGCGAGCTCTAACTTGGCTGATGAGGGAGCACGAACAGCAAAAGGAACATTTCTAGTCGAGCCTGGTTCCTACAGACTTCATGGGCTCAAAATAGAAGGCTTTGCATCTCCCCACGACCGAGTAGGTGGTCGACGTTTTGGGAATGCAACACTTTGGAGGTGGGAACAAGGTGGTCTTTCGTTTGCTCATCTTGGAAGCACTGCAGGAAAACTGAATGGCGAGGGTCAAGTTTTATTAGGGAGACCAGATGTTCTTGTAATAGGCGTTGGTGGAGGTGCCAAGGTTTACAACGGTGAAGAAGCAGCTGCAATTATTAAAAGAATTAATCCTAAGAATGTAATTCCTGTTCAATATTTAAACCGAAAAGCTCCAAAAAATTGCGACCTTACAGGCCTAAAACCTTTTCTAGAGGCAATGAAAGATATCAAAACAAATAAGCCTGGTAAAATTCTCAAGCTTGCAAATAAATCTGGTGAAGAAATGGTGATACATTTAATGGATTAGCTTAACCAAGAAGAGAGTTGGATAAATATTTTCAATGCATAGATTTCAAAGATCTAATTCCTCTATTTTTGAAAAGCACTCCCAAAATTGTTGCATCTGATCGATAGTGCCAACACTGACTCTTAACGACCCTTCTATTAAAGGCTTTCCTCTCATATTTCTAACTAATATTCCCTCCTTTCTCAGAGCAAGCTCAGTCTCAATAGGATTATTTTTAGGCCAAACCAAAAAATAATTACCTCCATCTAAATGGTGGCGAAAAGCACTGTCCTTTAATTTTTCACCAATCCATTTTTTAGCACTCAAAACTTTTTTCACATAAGAGTCGACATATGCCTGATCTTCTAAAGCTGCAAAAGCTGCTGTAACTGCAAAGCTATTGATGTCATATGGTCCGACAACACGATTCAAGTAACCAACGATTTCAGATTGACCAATTGCATAACCAAATCTCAATCCTGCCAAGCCTGCTGTCTTAGATAAAGAGCGGAGAATTACAACATTGGGAGTCCTCTTAAAATTAAGAAATGGCAAAAGGCTGTCTCCAGTAAAAGCCTCATATAACTCATCAACTACAACCAAACTATGCGGTGATAACTCTGCAAGTTCAACAATTTCATGAGGTGATAAACGTGTCCCAGTAGGGTTATTGGGATTGCAGATGACTAAAATTCGTGGAGATTTGCTTACAAGAGCTTCTTTGATCTGCCTAAAGGGAAAAGCAAAGCACTCTCCCTCATAGGGAATTGCCAAAGTACGCATCCCTTGTACTTCTGCACACGGTGAATAATATCCAAAAGTAGGAGTTGTCGTTAGGAGTAAATCTCCACGGTCGCCATATGCATGAAAAACCGAGCGTATTGCAGCATCAACACCATTAAAACAAGCCACTTGATCTGGTGCTAACGGCAAAGCAACGCCCTGCTTGCTTAAATTGTTGATCACAGCTTCTCGTAAGCCGTCATATTCTGGGTAAATGGCTATCTCAGAACTAGAAATTGATTTAAGAGCTTTAAGAACCAGAGGACTTGGGCCAGCTGTATTCTCATTAAAATCAAGTCGCAATAATTTTCGCCTGCCTTCTAAAGGAGCTTGATAAGCATGGAGATTCCTAACCTCTAGCCTAGGTAAAGGGAGAGAGACTTCCCCATTATCTTCTAAAGAAGTCATTACATACGCTCCAAAGTAGGTATACCCAAAAGCCTTAAACCTAATTGCAGAGTATCTGCTGTAAGTCGACAAAGAGCAAGTCGTGAAGCAAGAGTAGATTGCTCGGCCTTGAGTACCGGGACTTGATCATAAAAACGATTAAACACCTGACTTAATTCAAACAAGTAAGTACAAAGACGGTTAGGCAAGAGTTCCTCTTCTACTGCGACAACTACTTCATCGAACCTCAACAATTCTCTAATCAAGGCCCACTCCTGAGCATTACTAAATTTTAAATCTTTAACCTCCATATTCATATCACCACCTTTTCTAGAGATCCCAGCTATACGAACGATTGCATACAGTAGGTAAGGAGCTGTATTCCCCTGCAAAGAAAGCATTCGATCAAAACTAAATTGATAGTTTGTAAGCCTATTTTGACTTAAGTCAGCATATTTAACAGCAGCAAGTCCAACCGTTTTTGAAACATTTTCTACAAATGATTCATCCTCAACTCTTCCTTCATTCTGAATCCGTCGCAGCAAGTCAGCTTTAGCTCTTGCAACAGCTTCATCCAATAAATCTTTCAAGCGTACTGTCTCTCCCGCTCGCGTTTTTAATTTCTTTCCATCTTCACCATGAACCAAACCAAAGGGTACGTGCTCAAGTCGTGCTCCATTAGGTATCCAATTCGCACGCCTAGCAACCTGGAATACCCCTTTAAAATGGTTGGCTTGTCCTGCATCGGTCACATAAATAACCCGATTTGCCCCATCACCATCAGGAGAAGGGGTAAATCGATATCGAATAGCAGCTAAGTCAGTAGTTGCGTAATTAAAACCACCATCATTCTTCTGAACAATCACAGGTAAAGGCTGCCCATCTTTACCGACTACATCCTCAAGGAAAACACACTTCGCACCATCATCAACCACTAACAACTTAGAGTCTTCCAAAGCATTTATAACTCCTTTAAGGTAGGGGTTATAGAAAGACTCACCTCGCTCTATAAGTGTGATATCGAGTCTGTCATAAATTTTCTGAAATTCATAACGAGACTGATCACAAATTAGGTTCCAAGCCTTTAAAGAAAGCGGATCACCTTGCTGCAATTTCACAACCTGTTCTCTAGAAGTATGTTGGAAATCATCATCTTGATCAAAACGTTTCTTGGCACTACGATAAAAAGCCACTAGATCTCCCAAGTTGACTACATCTGGCTTCTTTAATGCTTCTGGGGCAACCTCCTTAAGATGCGTAATAAGCATCCCAAACTGAGTTCCCCAATCTCCTATATGATTAATACGTAAAACTCTATATCCTCGAAACTCAAAAACTCTCGATAAAGCATCTCCAATAATTGTGGACCGCAAATGTCCAACATGCATTTCTTTAGCAATATTTGGACTAGAGAAATCAACTACAACAGATGCTAATCCCTTAGGAAGTTGACTCCCTTCTATCGAAGGCACAGACAGACGAGGGTCGTTCAGACGATTAAAGATCTCCTTAATTAAGGAATTCGATCTCAGCCTAATATTGATAAAACCAGGTCCAGCTATTTGAGGTTTCTCGCAAAGTTCAACAAAAGATGTATCTTGCATCAAGCTCTCAACAATTGCATTTGCTATATCACGAGGAGGCTTCTGAATAACTTTTGATAAACTCAACGCCCCATTTACTTGAAAGTCACCAAATTCTGGCTTACTTGCTCTGGCAAGCTGAGGGTCTAAGAGTGAACCTGATGAACAAGCTAACTCAGAAGCATCTGGGAATGAATGCTCAAGGGCTACCTCAAGATGTTTTTTGATTCTCAAAAAAACAGACAACATAAAAACAACAAATCATTCATAAGTGATTAGCAACTGGTTCATAGCTAATAAAAAAAACATAAGAGATCAAACCAATCTGTCAAAGCGCATGCTGAAATCCAGCCATGAACTAGTTGTAATAGGAGCGCTAGTAGAAATCACGTCAATCCCTGTAGATGCATAGGCCTTTAACTTTGAGGGGTCCACACCAGATGCTTCCAAAACAACACGACCCATACCACCAAGGTCTACTGCCTGAGGAGCTAAATCCCTCAATCGAGGTACTAAATCATGAAGGACACTTACAGGAAATTCATCCAATAAAACTCCATCTGCACCTGCAAGAACAGCCTTTTCTGCCTGCTCTTTAGTCTCAGCCTCAACAATGACTTTAGATGGCCAAGGTGCAGAATTTCTAATTGCCAAAACTGCACTACAAATATCTGTTGTCCATGCCAAATGATTTTCCTTCAACATCGCAGCATCATCCAACCCTAAACGATGATTAATTCCGCCACCGCATCGCACAGCATATTTTTCAAACAATCGAAGTCCTGGAGTTGTTTTGCGTGTATCAGCAAGCCTAACTCCTGTCCCCTCTAATTCAAAAACCAATTTTGCGGTTAAAGTTGCAATCCCAGATAAATGCATTGCAAGATTTAATGCTGTTCGTTCAACTGCGACAAGAACAGAGGCAGGTCCCTGAACATTAAGAAGTCTTGTACCAGCGACCAGATTATCCCCATCCTCAATGAGTAGTCTTACAGAAACAGATTGGTTCAAGCGTGTAAATAGTCGCTTAACCAGCGGGCCCCCACAAAAAATTCCTGATTGCTTAGCAACCCAATGTCCAGAAACTACTGAGTTATCGAAAGCATACCTAGTTAGATCACCCCTTCCTAGGTCCTCATTAAGCCAATCGTCCAAAAAACGATCAAGTGAAGGAGCTAAAAAATCCAAATCTAAAAACGAAATGTTTGAGTTGAAGAAGGTTCTTAGAATACACACTAAACAGTTCCTACTTCCCAATACAAAAACGCGAAAAAATCCTATCTAATAATTTCTCGGTAATCTCTTCACCAGTAATTTCTCCCAAACTATAGATTGCTTGCCTTATATCAATCGTCCAAAAATCCCAGGGCAGCTCTTCCTTATCGACTTGCTTTAGATGCTCTAAAGCAGCCACCGCTGAAAATGCTAAATCAGTCTGACGTTGATTTAAAGCAACTACAATTGCTTGGGTATCTGTGGCTCCGCATGAATTTAATAATTCATCAATCAAAAGCTTTTCTCCTTGTCCAGTAAGAGCACTAACTCTCACGCAAGAGTCAAATTCCCTAATAGGATTTTTCACACCATTAGATAACTTCGTAGATTGAATATCAACCTTATTACCAACTATAACTTTAGGAACCTCTGAAGGAATTAAGTTGAATAATTTTTGATCATCGTATGTCCAGCCAACCATAAGATCAAAAACGAGTACTACCACATCAGCAGTTAATAATGCTTGATAACTTCGGTCAATTCCTAACTTTTCCACTTTATCTTCTGCCGTTCGAATCCCAGCCGTATCAAGCAGAGTAATTGGCACACCTTCTAACACTATTTCAAATTCCAAAAGATCCCTAGTGGTTCCAGGGCAGTCAGTAACAATGGCTCTTTCATGATGACAAAGAAGATTCAGCAGCGAGCTTTTTCCAACATTTGGACGGCCAACCAGAGCAACTCTTAAACCTTGACGAAAGAGCGCACCCCTGTCTGCTTGAGTAATCAAAGCTTGTAGTTCATTTTGAACAGCAAATATTTCATTCAGCAGAGCATTCTTATCAAGGGGAGGTAAATCCTCTTCGAAATCTACTCGCGCATCAAGCTCAGTTAACTGATCTAATAATCGCTCCCGCAAAGAAGTAATTATGCTTTGAATACCTCCATCAAGCCCAGCCATTGCAAGTTGGGCAGCTCTACGACTACGAGCAGCAACGAGCTCACTAATTGACTCAGCTCTAGTTAAATCAAGACGACCATTCAGAACTGCTCGCTGAGTAAATTCACCTGGTAACGCTCTTCTAATCCCTGGATATTCCAAAACTCTCTCAAGCACTCGTTGCACAACAATTAAGCCACCATGGCAATGAATCTCAACAACATCTTCACCTGTAAAACTCCTTGGGGCCTTCATTATCAATAACAAAACCTCATCGATGTGCTCCTTTCCTGTCTCATCAAGGACATGGCCATAAAGAACACGATGGCTCTCCCAGTCTTGATTACCTGGGACGACAACCAAGGCACGGCCAACCTCCTCTGCAGACTCGCCAGAAATCCGAATAATTGCAATGCCCCCTTCACCAGGAGCTACCGCCGTGGCAACAGCCGCAATAGTCTCTCCCTTATCTAAAAGCAATGACATCAGCAAAGTTCCTCCAAGTATTCACTACTATCGAAAAGGAGTTGATCCATCGACACTCGAAAAAGCCTAATTGTGTCCATGATCAAAAGCATCAAGATTCTTGTACAGAAGTTTCGTAAAGGAGTTTCCTGGCTTGTATCTCAACAAGGTACACCTGCCAATCAAGCAAAAGGGCTCGCAGCAGGCATCTTTTGGGGATGCTTCCCATTATTTGGATTTCAAACATTGCTAGGGATATGTTTTGCCAGTCTTCTACGTGGTAATCGCATACTCGCAGCAATAGGTACATGGGTAAGCAATCCATTCACTTATTTACCTCTTTACTGGTTCAACTATCAAATAGGGTTTGGAGTGTTGAAAATCAACACCGATCTATCTAGCTACGGTCAAAGAATGAATTCAAGCCTATGGGGAAATGGATGGGAAATATCTATACGAATCCTCTTAGGGTCAACCATAGTTGGATCTTTACTAGGGATTACAGTAGGGGTTATGTACTACCTACTTCTCAAAAAAATATTAAATAGAAAGAAGTTAAATCAAATTTTCCAAATGAGAGATATTTCAAGAGACTTATTAGAGTAATCACTTATTGGGTAATCCATGAAAACTTTATATAGCCAATTCTCAAGCAAGTCCATATTATCAATATCATAGGTGTCTCAAGTTTTGGACAATCTCAACTAGAATTTACAATAAAAATTAAAGGCAAGAATAAACATCTTTAAAATGAATTAATCAGAAAAAACAAGCCCCACTAACCTAAACCTGTTCGAGCAATATTTAAAACATCAGCAATTGATTTGATTTGTGAAATCGTTGTAGCCAGCTGCTCTGCACTAAACAACTCTACCCTTAAATCAATACATGCAGGTTTTCCATAAGCAGTCTTTACACGGGCATCACTAACATTGATAGCACTATCAGAAAGACGCATCAAAATATCTTTGAGAATACCAACACGGTCAATCACTTCTATTCGTAATTGGACAGGGAATCTTTCCTCTTCATCTGAAATACTAGGATTCCAATGCACTGGTAATCGTCGCTGAGTAGGGATTGGCTCAATATTCACACAATTTTGTCGATGAATAGTGATGCCATGATTACCTAAAGCAACAGCACCAATGATAGGCTCGCCTGGAAGAGGGCTGCAACAGGCTCCTAAGCGATATTCAAGACCCTCAATACCTATGATCGATACTCGGGCCCTTGAGAATGGTTTAGCTGGAGCCGCATCAGCTTGAGCAACTAATTGTTGTGCTACTTGCTGATTACTTACTGGCTCAGTTGGAGTAATAGTACTTAGTCGAATCTCTTCACGTAATCTGTTTAACACTTGTTGTAAAGTGACTGCACCAAATCCAAGAGCAGCAAGTAAGTCATTTGTAGATTGCAAATTACATCTTTCAGAAACCTTAGCCATTGCATCACTAGCCAATAGAGCTTCAAAACCATTTCGCCCTAACTCCTTTTCTAGTAATTCTTTTCCTCTCTGAATCGTTTCATCACGGTGACTCCTCTTGAACCATTGTCGTATGCGATTTCTAGCCGTTGGTGTTACAACAAAATTGAGCCAATCCAAGCTGGGGTGAGCCGTTTTACTGGTCAATATATTAATGAAATCTCCATTCTCTAATCGAGTAGACAGCGGGCAAAGTCGATCATTGATTCTTGTCCCATGACAATGATTCCCGACTTCAGAATGAATCCTATATGCAAAGTCTACAGCAGTTGAACCTTTCCTGAGTCCAACCACATCACCTTTTGGAGTAAAGACAAAAACCTCTTCGTCGAATAAATCCTCCTTGATCGAAGCTAGATAGTCATTATGGTCATCATTACCTCCTTCTTGTTGCCATTCTACAAGTTGCCTAAGCCAATTAAAGCGTTCAGTATCTCCAGCCGCTGGTGATCCACCTTCCTTATATTTCCAATGTGCTGCAATCCCAAATTCTGCAACGCGATGCATCTCTGGAGTCCGAATTTGGACTTCAATTGGTCGATGTCGGCCAATTACAGCTGTATGCAATGACTGATAACCATTTGGCTTGGGGAGGCCTATGTAATCCTTAAAACGTCCAGGGATAGGTCGAAAAGTATCGTGAACTACTGCCAAAGCTCTATAACAGGTTTCGACACTTGGGGTGATTATTCGCAAGGCTGCAACATCAAAGATTTCATGAAAGACCTTTTGCTGCCTCTGCATCTTGCTCCAGATACCGTAAAGATGCTTTGGTCTTCCTGTTACTTCGCAACTTTCTAGCCCAACTGACTTCAATCGATCCACCAACAATCTGACCGTTGTATCTAGTCTTTCTTCTCTTTCACTACGCTTAACAGAAACCTGTTGTTGAATTTCTCGGAACGCATCTGCTTCAAGAAGTTTGAATGCTAAATCCTCAAGTTCCCACTTGAATCGACCAATCCCTAACCGATTAGCTAATGGCGCATATATTTCTCGTGTTTCCCTAGCAATACGTTGCTGCTTATCTGTTTGCAAAGAACCTAGTGTTCTCATATTGTGCAGCCTATCGGCCAACTTCACAAGAACAACTCTGATATCACTAGCCATCGCTAAGAACATCTTGCGAAGGTTCTCTGCTTGAGCCTCAGTGCGATTTGTAAAATGAATTCCACCTAGCTTGGTAACACCTTCAACCAACACTCGAACTTCTCTACCGAAATATCCTTCTAATTGTTCAGGAGTTACATCAGTATCCTCTACAACATCATGCAAAAAACCGGCTGCAATAACCGTAGAGCTAGCGCCAATCTCTCGTAAAAGATCAGCAACCGCGACAGGGTGAACAATATATGGATCTCCACTGGCTCGATACTGTCCATCATGAAGCTGATAAGCCAAATCAAATGCACTAGCCAGCAAAGCATCTGGATGCATTGGACAATTCTGACCTAAAGCTGGCGGAATCTCCTCAATGCATTTGCAAAGCCATTCAGGTAAATTAATTCCATAGTCAGTCACTCCTCGGAGGGAGTTTGGGCCAAGTTCTATGTCGACGCCAGAATCTGATCCACAGACCTTTTCAGTCTGTATAGAATTAGAGATAGAGCTGGCATTAAGCATCCGTCTAGGCGGACTCTTCCATGGTATTCAGACTTAAGAATCATTGCTAGTAAAATGCCCATTTCCTCAGGGCAAATTCTTAAAATAAAACACTTCGGAATGTCCTACCCGAAAAGTAGAGGGTGGGCATTAGAGGATATAACTCTAGAAATTCAATCAGGAGAATCCCTTGCCTTGGTAGGCCCTTCTGGCTGTGGGAAAAGCACGTTGGCAAAGGTTATCCTTCAGCTTCTACCTGAAGGGACTGTGACTAGGGGGGAAGTCTTACTACAAGGTAAAGATCCGAGACTATTAAGTAGGGAAGGCCTGAGGAAGCTTCGGGGAGAAGGGGTTGGACTGATTTTTCAAGATCCGATGAGTAGGCTAAACCCTCTAATGAATGCAGGAGAACACATAGTTGACACGTTGCGAAGTCATCAAAAACAAGCCAGCATTCAATCGCAACAGGAAACAGCAAAAGAACTCCTCGAGAGGATTGGAATTGGAGAAAATCGCTTTAATGCATACCCACATGAATTGAGCGGTGGCATGAGACAAAGGCTTGCAATTGGTTTGGCAATTGCACTAAAGCCACCATTACTAATTGCAGACGAACCAACCACAAGTCTTGATATGGCAGTCGCCAATCAAATCATGGGTGAACTCAGCAATCTTTGCAAAGAAACTGGGAGTGCATTACTCCTTATTAGTCATGATCTTGCAATGACCGCACGCTGGTGCAACAGGATTGCTGTGCTTGATAACGGACGGATTGTTGAAGAAGGAAAAATTCAAGAAATATTGACCTTCCCGAAATCATTAACAGGAACGCGACTGGTTAAAGCTGCTCGTGATAAAGAGGAGCAGCATGCTCCTGAGAGCAAAAATGATGTCTTATTAGAAATAATCCAACTAAGATGTTGGCATTCTTTAGGCAGTTGGCCTTGGTCTTCTAAATGGATAAAAGCCATTAATGAAATCAGCTTCAGCCTATCTTCAAAAGAGACCTTAGGGATCGTAGGTGCATCTGGTTGTGGCAAAAGCACACTCTGCAAAGCCCTAGTTGGACTAACCAAAACAAGAGGTGGTGAAATTAAATTAGAAGGGCGAAGTATTCTTAATAGACAAGGCAAATTCTTAACTAAAGCCCGCAAAGATATCCAAATGGTCTTTCAAGACCCTCAGGCTTGCCTGAATCCAAAGATGCCAGTTGGAGAAGCTATTGCAGATCCATTGCTGATTCATAATCTTGCAACAAAAGCAAGGTCAAGGGAAATTGCTAGAGAATTATTGGGAAAAGTAGGTCTTAAACCTTCTGAAAAATATGAGAACCGCCTCCCAAAAGAACTATCTGGTGGAGAGCAGCAAAGAGTTGCAATTGCAAGAGCTATCTCGCTTAAGCCTAAAGTACTTATTTGCGATGAAAGTGTAAGCATGTTGGACTGTGAAGTCCAACATGAGATTCTCATATTACTAAAAAAACTACAAAGTGACCTTGGACTTGCAATTCTATTTATTACTCATGATCTATCAGTAGCAAAAGGTTTTTGCAATAGAATTATTGTCCTTGATCAAGGTAAAATAGTAGAAGAAAATCAAGCAAATAATCTTATTTGTTCACCTAAAGCCTCAATAACGCAAAAACTTGTTAAAGCATGTCCTAAGCTCCCAATAATAAATCCATCAAGTTGCATTTAGTCGAACAACTTTCAACAGATGTTTAAACTGTTTAGGAAGTGGTGCCTGAAAAACAATTCGATTATTTGTAATTGGGTGGTTTAACCCTAACTCACATGCATGTAAAGCCTGACCTGGTAACTCAACAGGTAGCTTCCTACATCTACTATATATAGGGTCCCCAACAATTGGGTGGTTAATGTGTAAACAATGTACGCGTATCTGATGTGTTCTACCTGTATCTAGCTTAAAAGTTAAAAGAGAATAATCCCCCATTCTTTCTAACAATTTCCAGTGAGTACATGCATATCGACCTTTGTCATCACTAACTACTGCATACTTCTTTCTATCTACAGGGTGACGTCCTATTGGACCGATGATCTGACCTTGATCACCGTCAGGGACCCCATGAACCAAAGCAACATATTTCCTTGATGCAATACGTTTTTGAATCTGCGATTGCAATTTAACCAAAGCCTCTTGTGTCTTAGCAATAACAATGCAACCTGTTGTGTCTTTATCGAGTCTGTGAACTATGCCAGGCCTGAGCTTACCTCCAATTCCTGGCAAGTTTGGGCAATGATGCAAGAGCCCATTTATCAAAGTTCCTCGCCGATTTCCTGGAGCAGGGTGAACAGTCATACCTGCCGATTTATTTATTACAATTAAATCATCATCTTCAAACAAGATGTCTAATTCCATTGGCTCAGCTTGAAGATAAGGCAATGGATCAGGAGGAGGTAGCCAAAAGTGAACCTCATCCCCATTTCTCAATGGAGTCTTAGCGCGACCAACTACACCATTAATACGAACAAATCCATCCTCAATAAATTTTTGAATACGAGCACGACTCTGTTCAGAACGCTGACTAACTAGCCATCGATCTAAACGCATTGGCAGAGGTTTTGTGTAATAAAGAATGAGTAATTCACCTTCACCTTCGGCAAATAACTGTTTGGGGTTTTCTAGATTCATGGGAGTTCTAGGGAAATCAGACCCAGTAATACTTTTCGATAATCATCTAAAAGGCGTTGACCCATGCGATTTGTATCACCTGAGGTGTGCTTATTGGCTGCGGCATTCAACCAAGCATGAGAATTCTGCAATTGCTGATCAAAAGAGATCCCATAGCGATCATGAAAAATTTCCTTAGAAAACCCTGATGCAAAATTTCCCTGAAGGTGAGAGAGCAACTCTAAAAAAGAAATAGCTACCAATTCAACGTCATATGCTGCCTGCCCAATGTCATCACATATAGCCAAAAGTAATGCTGCATTTTGATCGTCTAAACGAGGAGGTAATACTCCGGGAGCATCTAACAAATCAAGTTCTTCCCCAAGACGAACCCAACGCAAATCCCTAGTCACTCCAGGTCTACGTGCACTAAGAACTACTTTCTTGCTTACTAATCTATTAATCAAAGCTGATTTACCAACATTAGGGAAGCCCAATGTCAAAGCTCGCACTGGTCTAGTTCGCATGCCACGTGCAAGTCTTCTGTCATTCAATTCTTTTCCAGCAGTAATTGCAGCACGCTGAAGCAGTTTGACCCCAGTTCCAGCTTTTGAATCAACCCAACATGGAGAATGACCACGACTTCGAAACCAAGCATCCCATAACTGCAAAGCATCTTGAGAAATCATGTCACGTCTATTAATTACCAAAATATGTTTTTTGCCCTTTATCCATCGATTTAAACGAGGATGAGTTGTTGCAATTGGAATTCGAGCATCACGTACTTCTAATACCAAGTCCACTTTGGCAAGATTTCTACTCAATTGCTGCTCTGCCTTTGCTATATGGCCTGGATACCACTGAATGGGAGGAGAGCTCACGGAACTACAAGAACAGGACATGGTGAAAGCTGAATGACACGAGTTGCTGTGCTCTGAGAATCACCATCAAGATTGACTCCTCGTGTTCCCATAACAATTAAGTCGACATTCAATTCATCAGCTACATCACAAATCACAAAAGCTGGCTGACCAGTTCGAGTTAAGACATCACAATTAATTCCTCCTTTTTCAAAATGCGCACGTGCTTTCTCTAAAAGAGAAGCGACAGAGTCCTGATTTCCTTCGATAATCTCATCAGGCTGGAAAACAGATAGAACAATCAAACGACTGTCATGTGCTTGAGCAAACTGAAGCACTTTCGAGGCGGTTTCCATCGCCTGCCTACTGGTATCCAAAGGAAAAAGTAGCTTCTCAAACATAATTAGGCTCTCCAGAACAATGAATAATGACTTTCCTTTGAGAAAAACATTTGCCCAAGCGGCTTTATTTCCAAACAATATTGCAACCCACAGGTTATTCTCACTGGATTTTCACATCGCAGGACAAACAACTCATGTCGAAACGCTCCCTATCTAGCCTTAGTAAAGCCGATTTAGAAGGAAAACGTGTTCTAATCCGTGTTGACTTCAATGTTCCTCTCAATGATGAAGGTCTGATCACAGACGACACACGAATCCGAGCAGCCCTTCCAACCATTAATGACCTTGTTGAAAAAGGTGCAAAAGTCATTCTCTCTGCTCATTTTGGAAGACCCAAGGGCCAAATCAACGAAAAAATGCGTCTGACACCTGTTGCAAAACGCCTCAGTGAACTCTTAGGGCAATCTGTAAACAAGAGCGAAAGTTGTATCGGGCCTGATGCTGAAGACAAGGTTAATCAGCTTAAGAATGGACAAGTAGTGCTACTGGAGAACGTGAGGTTTTTTGCAGAAGAAGAAAAGAACAATTCTGAGTTTGCTCAAAAACTCGCATCTCTCGCTGATATATATGTCAATGATGCCTTTGGGGCAGCACATAGGGCTCATGCATCAACTGAAGGTGTGACTAAGTTCCTCAGCACTAATGTTGCTGGTTACCTCATGGAAAAAGAGCTCCAATACCTCCAAGGTGCAGTAGATAAGCCCAATAGACCTTTGGCTGCAATTGTTGGAGGCTCCAAAGTCAGCAGCAAGATCGGAGTTCTTGAAGCTCTCTTAGATAAATGCGATAAAATCCTTATTGGCGGTGGCATGGTTTTCACTTTTTATAAAGCCAGAGGCCTTAATGTTGGCAACAGTTTGGTAGAAGAAGACAAGCTTGCCTTAGCCAAAGAGCTTGAAACAAAAGCCATAGCAAAAGGGGTACAGTTACTCTTGCCTTCAGATGTAGTAGTGGCAGACAACTTTGCCCCTGATGCGAATAGCCAAATAGCCCAAATAGATGCAATACCTGATGGGTGGATGGGTCTAGATATAGGTCCAAAGTCCATTAAAGAATTCCAAAACGCCCTTTCTGATTGCAAAACTGTGATATGGAATGGACCTATGGGTGTATTCGAATTCGAAAAGTTTGCCAAAGGTACTAACGACATTGCCCAGACTCTTGCGGTCCTAAGCGGGAATGGTTGTTGCACAATTATTGGAGGAGGGGATTCCGTTGCAGCAGTTGAGAAAGCTGGACTAGCAGACAAAATGTCTCACATATCCACTGGAGGAGGAGCAAGCCTTGAACTTCTTGAAGGGAAAGTACTTCCGGGGGTTGCGGCACTGGATGAAGCTGTCTAATTGATTTCCATTAAAGAAAGAATGGCCTGAGTAAAATTTCTCTGAAATCACAATTCTCAGGTCATTAGCAAACCCTTTGAATTTAAGAAAAATAATATTCCAATTCTCAAGGAATAAGTTCTTGTTTGCTATCTACGACAAGAACTCGTTTAGTTAATGAAACAAGACCATCAGGGTGAACAAGTAAGGCAGCCCATTGCTGGAAACCAGGCTTAAAAGGAGCTAAAACAGATTTAAACAAACCTCCACCATACATAGGTTGCAACTGCATTAAAGGACTCAACCTCTCGATAATCTCTTTAGGAGTTAGATCTATTAACCCACCTGCAACCATTGCATCACCAAGAGGTTCATCAAATAAAACATCAATATCATATCTACTTCCTGTAAGTACAGAGTTAGGAATTTGAATGGTTATAGACAAAGGGGTATTAGCACTTCTCAGAAGTGACTGCTCGCTAATAATTTGGTGCGAGATAATAGTGTCATTTCGTGATCGCAAAGCTATGCGCTGCTTAGCTTCCAAGATAAATTCTTGATCCATATAGTTTCTAGTCCCAGTAACAGATATCTCAACTAGTTGGCGCCCATCCTTTAATACACCTGAAGGCTGAACTGTCCATTTTGCATTCGGGAAATCTGCTAAAAAACTGATATAGGAATTTTCAAGGTTAGGAAAAACATCACCATCTACCAAACCATTAAGCAAAGAGCTATCAGTCCTATTTAAGGCATTCTGCAAACGATCAATAAAATCCTCTTCAGCACTTGCTCTTAGGCTCAGCGGCGTGAAAAAGAGCAGTAATGGCAATATGCAGAGAGCCCAAACAACTTGCAATGGATTTCGCAACTTAATCTTGAATCATCATCAAGATAAGTTAAACGACTAGTAGACAAACTGCTCAAAATCATGCCAAAGCTTTTGATTGCAGCAAGTGGAACAGGTGGTCATCTTTTCCCTGCTCTTGCAGTCGCGGACGCATTACCGAAGTCATGGAGCATAGTCTGGCTAGGAGTCCCAGACAGGCTGGAAACAAAATTAGTACCAAAAAAGTATCCTCTCTTTACTGTAAAAGCAGGGGGCATCCAGGGGGGCATCCTACAAAAAGCCGTGCAGTTTTATAAGTTATTAGCTTCTACTAAAAGGATCTTCAGTTTTATCAAAACAGAACAAATTCAAGTCATCTTCACCACAGGTGGATATATATCTGCTCCAGCAATACTGGCTGGCCGATTGACCGGTATACCAGTTCTACTTCATGAATCCAATGCTATTCCAGGAAAGGCAACTCGCCTTCTTGGGAGGTTCTGCAATGTTGTAGCCATTGGGCTTCCGATACGTCATAAAGAAATTCCTGGATGTACAGCAATTCATACTGGAACGCCTATTAGAAGTGAATTCCTTGATCCTCAACCATTACCAACTTGGGTCCCTAAAGGACCTGGATTGCTCATTGTAGTAATTGGTGGCAGCCAAGGAGCAGTTGGGCTGAACAAGATGATGAACAAGATTCTTCCCTCCCTGCTAAATCAAGGGTGCAAAATTGTCCATTTAGTAGGTGAACATGATTCCGAAGCAGAAAAAATACATCATAAAAATTTAATTGTGAAATCATTTTGCGATGAGATGCCAGGGTTACTCCAACATGCAGATTTAGCAATCAGTCGAGCAGGTGCAGGAAGCCTCACTGAATTAGCCATATCCGGTACACCAACTATCTTTGTACCTTTCCCTTACGCCACTGATTATCACCAAGACGCAAATGCTTGTTGTGCAGCTGAACTGGGGGGAGCCATAATTGTTCATGAACACCCGCCTGAACATGAAACCTTAAAAAAAGCCATTTTTAGATTAATAACTAATAAATCTGATGCCCTTCTTCTAATGAGACAAGGGATGAATGAATTAGCTATTCGTAATGCTTCTGAAAAAGTTATTGGAATCCTTGAGGAAATTACTTAAGTGACCTCCTCAAGGATTCCAATATCCGTATATTTCCACTACGGTCTTGTAAAGAAATTCGCAACCATTGTTCGCCAAGCCCTTTAAAAGATGTGCACTCTCTAAGTAAAATACCACTCTGTGCAAGATTTTCCCTTAGAGGCAAAAGTGAGGCATTTCCTCGAACAAGGAAGTAGTTTGCTGCTGATGGATATACCTCAAGAGTTGGTAGGTTTTGAAGTTGATTGTAAAACCAACTGCCTTCAACACTAACCCATTTTTGTACTCGAGTAATCCAATTTTCCAAAGCAGGAAAGTCCTTCATTATCATCATTCCCGCCTCAAGAGCTAAGCCATTAACTGGCCATGGATCACGCCACTCCCTCCACAATTTCAAGCGATCAGAACAAGAAATTGCATATCCCAATCTTAAACCTGCAATTCCAAAAAGCTTAGTCAAACTTCGAATGACAACCAAGTTTGGATGTTTTGGCACTAAAGGTATAAGAGATTGACGGTCACCATCTGGAACCAAAGGTAAAAAGGCCTCGTCACAAATAACAAGCCGACCATCTTTTAGGAAAGTCTCTAGGGAGTTTCGACTCCACAATTGCCCTGTAGGATTATGTGGATTAGTAATCCACATAACGTCTACTTCTGGTTGCAAAGGAAAGGGTTGAGGCTGAGCAGAAGACCAAGATAAAGGTAGACTTTCTAATGTGTAATTTGCCTGCCAACATTTCAAAGCTCTTAGATAATCATTAAAACCTGGTGAAGGCAAAAGACTCATGCCATAAGCCACACTGTCTCGTGCAGCCCAAGTAAATAATTCTGCTGCCCCATTGCCAGGCAAGACCATCCCAGAATCCACTCCGTGCCATTGACCAACTAACTGGCGAAAACACTCATGCGTAGTGTCTGGATAATCCCTCAAGATATGTCCATGCAGAGCACCTAAAAGACATTTCATGATTTGTTGAGGAAGTTCAAAAGGTACAACAGAAGAACTTGCGTCCAACACTTCATCTATAGGCAACCCAAGACGACGAGCTTCAAAACTTCGATTACCTCCATGAGACATTAAATTCAACCTTCTCTATCTATGAGGTAGTAATCCATGGGACCTCTGTTCCAACTGCTTCTGAAATATTATTAAATCCATTTTTTTCCAACTGCACTAATATACCTTCAAGAATACTGGGAACCAATTCAGGTCCTTGAAAAATCCATCCTGTGTAAAGCTGAATAAGTGCAGCACCAGCAGTAATTCTTTCCCATGCAGCTTGCGGGGAATCAATGCCTCCAACTCCTATAAGAGGTAACTCAGGACCAGCGGCTTTTCGTAGGCGGCGAAGTACATCAAGAGCTCTACCTCTTAAAGGCGCTCCACTCAATCCACCTGGCTCTTCTAACAACGTTCTTCCTGTCTGGGGTAATACTCTTGTATTTAAATTGAAACGGTTAAGGCTAGTATTCACAGCTATAACACCCGCTAAACCCTCTTCAAAAGCAAGTCTTGCAATTTGATCAATTTCATCATCTTGAAGGTCTGGAGCAATTTTGACCAAAAGCGGAGGGCAACCAGGTGAACGTCTCATTCGCGCAACTAAACGACGCAATTGCTTAGCCCCTTGAAGATCTCTAAGCCCTGGCGTATTTGGAGAACTAACATTTATGACTGCATAATCTGCATACGGAGCAAGAATATCTAATGAGGATGCATAGTCGTCTGAAGCAAGTTCAAGAGAAACAACTCTAGATTTACCAAAGTTCAGTCCTAAAAGTATCTTTCGCTTACCGGGTGGAGATAAGTTTTGACGTTGCAATGTTCGAGACATCTCTTCGGCCCCATTATTGTTAAAACCCATCCGATTTAAAGCCGCTTTCTCAGCTGCTAGGCGAAATAAACGAGGGCGAGGGTTACCTTGCTGAGGGTGAAAAGTAACAGTACCCAACTCTGCAAAGCCAAATCCAAAGCAATCCCAAACAGCTGCTGCCACACCATTCTTATCAAAGCCTGCAGCTAAGCCAACAGGATTCTGAAAATGACAACCAAATAAATTTTGTTCCAACCTTTTGTCTACTCGACTCAAGTCCTTTTCTAGAAAATGCAAAAGAGATGCAACGCCAGGCCAATTTCTCCTCAGTGAAGTTTGACCTAAGGCATCAAGAGCTAGCTGAGATAAATTTTCGGCATCAAGCCCCTCATCTTTGGATAAGAAAGAACCAAACCACTTACGATAAAAATGACCTGTTATACGAGAACTCTTTTCAAATGGTTTAGTCATCTTGCTTCTCCATCGGATCTTCTAAAGAATTTTTTTTTCGAAAAACTCTCCACATATCATTTACTTGATATTCAAAAAACCAGTCCCTCCATTCCCACGAAGCATTTCTCTTCTCCAAATCAATTACAGGATAATCAATTAACTGAGCCAACTCAGCTGAAGTTAATTTATAACCTCCTACAACAAAATGATTTAATAACTCAAAACGAGAATAAAGTTTTTGTATCTGCAAAGGTGCGGATTCAGATAAATCAGAATTTTCAAAAACCTTCTTAGAAGCAATTTTAGTATCATCTATTGATTTTAAAGCTTGGAAGAAGCCTTTAGAAAAACTAACTGCGATTTGATCAACTCTTTCGTTATCAGGGTCTCCACTATGGCCTTTCACATAAGCAAAACTGACGTGGGGCAATCGCAATTCATCTAAAGCTTGCCAAAGATCCTGGTTTAAGACTGGCTTTCCTGCAGACGTTCTCCAGCCATTCTTTTTCCATCCTCTAACCCACTTCTCAAAACCATCAATAAGGTATTTACTATCTGTTCTAATCTTTAAATCAGGGTGCAAATTGTACTGTTTTAGATGATCTAATAATGAAATAGCAGCTTGCAGCTCCATACGATTATTAGTAGTGGCTTCAACATGCGCTCCTAATTCTTCCACCGTCCCATCCTCAAAACGCAATAACGCCCCCCAACCACCTGGTCCGGGATTGCCACTACAAGCTCCATCCGTAGCAGCTGCAATTACTAGACCATGCAAATTACCCATTGGATCAATTGACTCTAGTGAGAAGAGAAATTTGCAAAACAGTCATTTTGATTCAACTTTTAATAAAAATAACTTCTTAAATATTGGATTACCAGACAACTCATTATCAAAGTCCACATTTGACAACCATCTATTAGGAGGTGATTCGTTTATATTTGACCTTAAAAACTCTAACAAGAACAAACAATAATCCTTAAAAAGTCCTATCAGCAATAGTACAGAGACAATTGAAATCGGCATAGGACAATTAAATTATCGACACCAAGGAAAAGCCAATCGCTATTACTAGTCGATAAAATCTAGAGGTGTGAGGGGTGAGGAGAAACTTAGGGTCGAAACAAGGAAAGACTCCTAATTTTTCCACCCAAAAAAGCCCTGCCTATGGCAGGGCTTTTTTATTGTTTAATTAAATAAATTTAAAGAATTAATCACCCTAAGAAATAAGGAAAACTTTGTTTTCCTTATTTCTTTTTAGTTGAAAGTTTATTTCAATGTGACCTTACCTCCTACTTCTTCTATAGCTTTCTTAAGAGACTCTGCCTCATCTTTAGCCATACCTTCTTTAATTGTTTTAGGTGCAGCCTCAACCATAGCCTTAGCATCACCAAGACCTAGGCCTGTAGCCTCTCTAACAGCTTTAAGGACCTTGATTTTAGAAGAAGCTTCAAAACTTTCTAATACAACATCAAACTCCGTTTTTTCTTCTGCAGCAGCATCACCAGAACCACCAGCGGCGGCACCAGGGGCTGCAACAACTACTCCGGCAGACGCAGCAGCAGATACACCAAAAGCTTCCTCAATTTGCTTTACAAGCTCAGAGGCTTCAAGCAAAGAAAGTTTTTTCAATGACTCAAGGATTTCGTCAGTTTTAGTAGACATAATTGGGATTAAGCAACAGATTGGTAGGAAAATTCAGTCAACAATTCAGCTTTCACTGCCTTCAGAATGTTGATGCAGTGTGCGAGCAAGACCACTTGGGACCTCATTAATACCAATTGCAACTTTAGAAGCTAAGGCATTAATAGAACCAGCAATTTGCGCCATAAGTGTCTCCTTAGAAGGAAGACTTGCAATTGCCTTGATCTCCTCCTGAGTAAGAAGTTTGCCTTCAAAAAGGCCTCCTTTTGTCTCAGATTTTTTAGTCTCTTTTTGAAAAGCCTGTACTTCCTTTAAAGCTCCACCTACATCCCCTTTAAGAAGAACAAATGCGTTGGTGCCTGAAAGTAAGGATTCCAAATTTGACCAAGCACTATTTCCATCAATTGCTCGACGAATCAAAGTGTTTTTAGTCACTTTGCAAACACCGTTACTGGCTTGCAAACGAGTCCGCAAGTCAGACATTTCTTTGATAGATAAGCCCTTATAGTCCAGGACTAGTGCCATTTCGGCCTCGCCGAGAAGCTCTTGAAGCTGTTCGACAATCTGTTGCTTGCTCTCTAGAGTGCGGCCCATAGGTTTTGGATCGGATCAGATGAACAAGCAGACATTCAGCCAATTTCACTCTTAAAAGAGACTAGGCTGCATAATCCGATCAAAAACCTTTTTTAGGTAAAAATCGTTTTGCATGCCTCGGCGGGAATTACATCTTTATCCAAAGTATGCATATCGCATATTCAGACTAGAAATCCTGCTGTCTTTGGCTGGGCTAATGCCCTATGGCTTTCACCATAACTACTAAAGATACAACATGAGCATCAAGCTTCTTGTTGAATATCCTGTAAAGCAGTTACATCAACTTCTACAGAAGGTCCCATAGTAGAAGTTACATAAAGGGTTTTCCAGTACTTTCCTTTAGCGCCACTAGGTTTATGGCGGTCAATTGCTTCTTGCAAAGTTTTCAGATTTTCAAGCAATGCGTCGGAAGAAAAACTTGCTTTTCCGAAACGCACATGAACAATTCCTGCCTTATCTGCACGAAACTCAAGTTTTCCAGCTTTAAATTCTTTAATTGCACCTGCTAAATCAGTGGTAACTGTTCCAGCTTTAGGATTTGGCATTAATCCTCTAGGACCAAGTACGCGCCCCAATTTAGCCACTTTTGGCATCATATCTGGAGTTGCGATCAACAAGTCAAAATCCATTTCTCCTTTGCCAATTCTTTCGACCAATTCATCTTCCCCTGAAAGATCTGCACCAGCTGATCTTGCCTCTGATACTTTTTCCCCTTTGGTAATAACAGCTATTCGAATGCTCTGGCCAGTTCCTTGTGGAAGAGCCACGGTTGTTCGAAGTTGCTGATCTGTGTATTTAGGATCAATCCCTAAACGCACATGAGCTTCAATAGTTTCATCGAATTTTGCATTCGCATTCTCTTTCACTAACTGAATAGCTTCGAGAGGTTTATAAACACGATCTTCAACTTTGGAAAGAAGGGTGTTTAGACGCTTAGAAGGTTTTGGCATTTGTGAATATGGGGTTCAAACGACAATCTGTCTCCCCCTGAAAAGTTCAAGTTAACAAGACTAAGTGACTGAGGCTCTAATCACTAATAGATACACCCATGTTACGAGCAGTACCTTCAATGACTTTCATTGCCGACTCAACATTTGTACAGTTTAAATCAGGCAATTTTGTCTTAGCAATCTCTTCCAATTGAGCACGTGTAATAGTTCCCACTTGACCTTTTGATGATTCACCTGATCCCTTTGCTATCCCTGCAGCCTTTGTAATTAGAACAGAAGCAGGTGGTGTTTTGGTGATAAATGTGAAACTTCGATCCTCAAAAACCGAAATTTCAACTGGGATGACAAATCCTGCTTTGTCTTGAGTGCGAGCATTGTACTCCTTACAAAACGCCATGATATTTACACCATGCTGACCGAGGGCAGGGCCTACGGGGGGGGCAGGATTGGCTTTACCGGCTTGTAAGGCCAGCTTGATCACAGCTACAACTTTCTTGGCCATCAGCTAGAGGAATTGGACAACTGCGGATCACCTGAGAGAATCAGGTGAGACGGGTGAGGTAGCAAACATACCTCCACGACCGCCCTCCGCAGGGAGACGGTCGCCAGTAAATCAATTCTGCTTACTTATTTGAGAAAACTCAAGTTCAACTGGAGTTTCTCTCCCAAAAATAGAAAGAAGAGCCTTTAATTTGTTTCTTTCGCCAGAGACATCTATAACTTCCCCTTGGAAATCCTTAAAAGGTCCCGAGGTAACAAGAATCTGATCTCCTTCTTCTAAGTCCAATTTAACAACAGTCTTCTTCTCAGCCGCACGCTTGAATATGCGATCTACCTCCTGACGACTAAGAGGTCTTGGCTTGATATGACCCCTCATCTTACCTGTAGCTCTTCTATCCTCAGCCCCCACAAAATTAATAACGTTAGGTGTACTTCTAACGGCCATCATTGTGTCTTCATCGAGAATCATCCTTACTAATACATAACCAGGAAACACCTTTTCCTCAGTGGATTGCCTTGTTCCATCTTTTTTTAATTTTACAGCTGGGGTTTGTGGAATCTCGATCTCCAAAATCCTATTGCTGACTCCTAAGGTAAGGGCTCGTTGCTCAAGAGTTGCCTTAACTTTTTTCTCGCAACTTGAAGCAACCTGAATCGCATACCATCTTGCGACGGTAGTTTTCGCTATCGAGTCTTGCAAAGATTGATTTTCCAAGACTTGTTTAGATGCATCCGAATCCATCATTCCATTGATTCTTGTAAGGGGTGCGCAGCCTGTAGCACTAAAGCACTAACTATAAGAATACGTGAACAAGAAATTCACTACCTAAAAAAGAAAAAGTCAACGAAAAATTTGGGAAGCACCCCATCCGTAAAAACGGCTAACTGCAGCAATGGAAGCGGCAGAAAGAGTGACCATCAGTATCACAGCAATAGATTCACTGAAAAGCTGCTGACGACTAGGCCAAACAACTAACTTCAACTCGTCATAAGTTGCGGCAAAAAAACCTTTCCTTCTGGCTGGTACAGCCTGAGAAGAGGCTGAAGCATCTTCAGGAGTAGGTTGAAGATCTTGAATTTCCTGTGGAGTTTGACTTGTCAATTAACTAAAGCCGATGGCTTATGCAGTGCTAAGTAACGCTGGATTGACCACATTAAAGGATAACTGCCCCCCTTAGTTCTCTGGGAAAAAAGAAAAAGATTCTGAAGACTCTTCTCCAGAAGGTTCTACACGAACTGCTCTAACTCCAGTAAACCTCTCTGCAAGTAATTCGGTCGCCAAAGGATTTTCAATACGGCGTCTTAGCACTCTCCTCAAGGGGCGAGCTCCATATTCAGGCTCATATCCTTGTGAAGCCAAAGCTCTCACAGCTGAAGGATTAACCCTTAACTCCAAACCTTGTTCCATTAAAAGTTTAGACAAATCAGCTAACTGCAATTGAACGATCCTCTCTAAATCTTCTGGCTGTAATGGCCTAAACCTAATGATTTCATCAATTCGATTCAGAAATTCAGGCCTAAATTCTTTCCTTAAAGCCTCATCCACTTTTTGAGAAAGATTTTGCTCAAGTAATTCAAAATCAGCAGTCTCAGAATTAGACAATCTTGAATATTCCAGAATCGACCTACTCGCAAGATTGCTGGTCATGACAATCACAGTATGACGAAAATCAACAGTTCTTCCTTGGGAATCAGTAAGACGACCATCATCTAAAACCTGTAAAAGGACATTAAAAACTTCTGGATGAGCTTTTTCCACCTCATCTAATAACAAAACTGCGTAGGGACGTCTTCTGACGGCCTCAGTAAGCTGACCACCTTCTTCATATCCGACATAGCCAGGAGGAGCCCCCAAGAGACGAGCAACAGCATTTCTTTCCATAAATTCACTCATATCAAGCCTTACCAAGGCCTCCTCCTCATCAAACAAACAAGCAGCCAATGCCTTGGCTAATTCTGTTTTTCCCACGCCTGTTGGACCAAGGAAAAGAAAAGACCCAACCGGTCGACGTGGATCCTTCATGCCAGCCCTTGCTCGCCTTATTGCTGCTGCAACTGCTTTAACAGCTTCTGATTGCCCAATCACTCTCTGAACTAAATGAGCTTCAAGTTCTAAAAGTTTCTGCCTTTCCTCTGCAAGAACCCTCTGAACTGGTATTCCTGTCCATCGAGCAACAACATCAGCTACATCCTCTGGTTCAACTTGCTCTCGCAAGAGAGCACTCCCTGATGCCTGAGCTAGTGCTAGAGATTCTTCTAAATCTGCTCGAAGTTGCTGCACCTGATGCAATTGGTCGTACTGAAGCCTTGCCGCTTCTTCTAACTCACCAATTCTTTCAGCCTCAGCAATAGCATTACGAAGCTCCTCGTCTTGCCGAAGTAGTTCTTGCAATTCAGCCACTTGAGCACGTTCTACCTGCCAGCGCTCTTGAAGATCTAGAAGATTTTCTGATGCCTCAACTCTACATTGATCTAATTGCTCGCGATCTACCTCAGAAAGTTCTTCAGAGGATAAACAAGCGACCTCTAGGCGTCGAAGTTCTGCTTCGGCTTCTTCTACAGCCTGAGGCTTGGAAGTTACATCCATCTTTAGCTGCGCAGAAGCCTCGTCAATCAAATCAATTGCTTTGTCTGGTAAACAGCGATCACTGATGTACCTATCTGCTAATCGATTGGCTGCGATAACAGCTTGATCGGTAATAGTGACTCCATGATGTAACTCATATCTTTCTTTTAAGCCTTTTAAAATTTCAACACTTAATTCCAAACTGGGTTCCTTGATTAAAACCGTCTGAAAAAGTCTGCTTAAAGCCTGATCTTTATCAACAGTTTTTCGATAATTTTCTGTAGTTGTTGCTCCAATACAACGCAAATCACCTCTTGCAAGAACTGGCTTTAACAGGCTGCCGGCATCACCACTTGATCTGTCACTACTCACAACCGTATGTAATTCATCTATAAACAAAACAACACCTGCATCTGGATTACTAGCCTCTGCGAGGACTGATCTAAGACGTTCCTCAAATTGACCACGAAATTTTGCTCCTGCAATCAAAGCTCCTAGATCTAGTGCTACTAGCTTCAATCCATTTAATGAATCTGGCACCTCTCCAGCCACAATTCTCTGAGCCAATAATTCAGCAATAGCTGTCTTCCCAACACCTGAGTCACCTATCAATAAAGGATTATTTTTTCCACGGCGGGATAGAACTCTAATTAGTAGCCGAATCTCTGCATCCCTTCCTATAACAGGATCAAGCTCCCCTGCTTCTGCTGCGGCTGTCAGATCACGTCCATAAGACTCAAGAGCTGATGGATCTTTCTGAAGATCAAAAGACTCTTCAGAAATAGATGCTTGCTGCTCAGAAAAAGCTTTAGTGCTGTCTTGAGGGACCCTCTCCTCAAGGCTTGACTCAGATACAGGTGCTAAGGATTTTCTTCGTGAAATTTCGGAATTTCTAGAAGCATTAGAAACAGATTTTCCTCTACTTTCTGTTTCCTTCACCCTCTCAGCAATTCCAAAAGATGCAAACAGTTTTGCTCCAATACGAGGTTCACTTGCTACAGAACGTAGAAGATGTGAAATGCCAATCAAACTAGAACCAGACTCATCTTTCAGACGATCCGCATCTTCAAGTAAATCCTCTAGAGCATCGCCTACAAAAAAGTCCTCCCCTCTCGCAATTGGCTGTTCAGCAAGAAAATCTTCTAATCGATCAAGTAAATCATGACCATCTATGGAGCACTTTTGAACCCATTTCTCATAAGACCTATCACTAAAAAGTACCTGCAAAAGATGTTCCACATCAAGCGAACTGTGACGCCATCTTCTTGCGACATCTTGACTAGATAACAAAAGATCCCAGGCTTCATTAGTAAAACGATCTGGTTCAGTTGTAAAGCTGCCTGACTCAGGAAAAGAATTATCGTTCTGAAAAGACATTGGAATTAAGACTCTGCTATTGATAAATTCATTTGAATCAACTCAAGCTTGTATCCATCGGGATCTTCAACAAAGGCAATTATGGTTTTCCCGTGTTTCATTGGTCCAGGTTCCCTCACGACTAAACCTCCTCTACTAATGATGCTTTGGCAAGTTGCATAAATATCCTCCACCCCAAGGGCAATATGACCGAAACCCTCTCCAAGTGCATAAGAACTAGTGTCCCAGTTGTGCGTTAGCTCAATAACTGCAGCATCCTTCTCTTCTTCATAGCCTACAAAGGCCAAAGTGAAACGCCCCGAGGGATAGTCCTTTCTCCTCAATAACTGCATTCCAAGAACATCAATATAAAAACTCAAGGATCTTTCTAAGTCAGTCACCCTAAGCATCGTATGAAGAATGCGCATGGTTTAACCCTCTAAAATCCAAGATATTCAAAGACTTTATGTCTTCAGAAAGTCTCTTCTGATCTTTACGAAAAGTAGTCGTACCAACAAACACAGAACTAAATGATTGAGCGAAACATAAGATCACAGAGAATAAGAATGTTATTTCGTGATTGATTCTCTTGATCTAGTCATAGATACCATCATTGCCAGAGAGGTTCTGGATTCACGTGGGAACCCCACTGTAGAAGCAGAAGTTTTACTAGAAGGAGGGGCAATTGGCCGTGCAATAGTCCCTAGTGGTGCAAGTACAGGAGCATATGAAGCTCATGAGATGCGAGATGGGGGCAGTCGCTACAAAGGTAAAGGCGTCATAAAAGCAATAAACACTATCGAAGAGCAAATCGCTCCAACGCTTTGCGGTCTGTCAGCAGAAGACCAAGCCAAGGTGGATAGCACAATGATTGAACTAGATAACAGTGAAAACAAGTCCAACCTAGGTGCAAACTCAATTTTGGCTGTAAGCATGGCGACTGCAAGAGCCGCAGCTAATGGACTAGGGATACCCCTCTATAGATACCTTGGTGGGCCTATGGCGTCTCTTCTGCCAGTCCCACTAATGAATGTAATCAATGGTGGAGCCCATGCTGCTAACAACCTTGATTTTCAGGAATTCATGCTCGTGCCTCATGGAGCAAAAAGCTTTAGAGAAGCTCTTCGAATGGGGTCAGAAGTTTTTCACACCTTAAAAGATTTATTGAATGCACAAGGACTTTCAACCGCAGTAGGAGATGAAGGAGGGTTTGCCCCGAATCTTGATAGCAATTCTGCTGCTGGTGAATTACTCATACAAGCTATAGAAAAGGCAGGTTATAAGCCGGGTCAAGAGATATCTTTAGCCCTTGATGTGGCAAGCACAGAATTTTTCAAAAATGAAAAATATCACTTTGGTGGTGAAAACTATTCCAGTTCAGAAATGGTTGACCAGTTGGCCAAATTAGCGAATGACTTCCCAATCATTTCAATTGAAGATGGACTAGCTGAAGATGATTGGGAAGGATGGGAAATACTCACAAAGAAAATTGGTAAGCATGTACAACTAGTTGGAGATGATCTATTCGTAACCAATACTAAGAGGCTTGAAAAAGGGATTAATCAAAATATTGCTAATTCTATTCTAATAAAAGTCAATCAAATAGGCTCCTTAACTGAAACCCTCCAAGCAATAGATCTTGCTACAAGATCTGCTTATACAAGCGTAATTAGTCATAGGAGTGGAGAAACTGAGGACACGACAATTGCCGATCTTGCAGTAGCAACAAGAAGTGGTCAAATCAAAACAGGCTCTTTAAGTAGAAGTGAGCGTATAGCTAAATACAACCAACTTCTAAGGATCGAAGACCAATTAGGTAGTCAAGCTATTTTTGCAGGTTTAACAGGGCAAGGTCCGCATGGACGCAACTAAATAATAATAATAAGGAATCTAACTTTGGCGTCTTGGAATTTGATCTAAGCGCTTATCTCTCCGAAGTTGAATGTTCAATTTTATCCAGCCAAATGCAATTGGTATAGCAAAAGCAAGAGGCAAAATAGTCCATAAAGGGCGAGAGCTTGTTCCTAATAACGAGGCTGAGACAATTAAAAAACCTAATAAAACTGAGTGGCTATTTGCACGCTGAGCAAGAACAAGTCGTCTAAATTGACGGTCGGATTCGCCCATCCGAACCTGCAATTGCAGATCACCTTGCTCAAGTCTTTCCAGACTTTCATCTAAGCGTCGAGGGAGAGCAACAGCACGACTGCCTAATTCACCTACTTGTCTGCCTAATTCATTAAAGAGGTCATTTGGGCTGGAATTACTTGAAGTCATAAGTGGTAGAAGATAAGGCTTTGCAATACTCATCAAATTAAAGCTTGGATCAAGACTCCTACCCACCCCTTCAAAAGTCGATAACGCTCGCATCACAAATATCAAATCCACTGGTATATGAAATGGTTGCTCATAAACAAGCTCGTATAAATCACCAGACAATTTTTCCATCACATTTGGTGAAAAAGGAGGGGTCAAAACCTCTTTAAACATGATCCTTACAAGCCTACGAACAGGACCAACATCAATACCTGAGGAAATAACACCTGCCACCTGCAACTGCTCCACCAATCCCGATGCATCTCGTAAAGCAGCAGCTCTAACCATTTCACCTAAGCGACTTCTAAGGGACTCGGAGACCATTCCCATCATTCCAAAGTCGTAATAAATCAATGCACCGTCACTTGCTACGGCAAGATTCCCTGGATGTGGGTCAGCATGAAAAAAACCATATTTGACTAGCTGCTGAAGATAACTAGACGCTCCAACTTCTGCAATGTTCGAAGGATCAAGACCTGCTGCAATAATTGCAGTCCGATCATTAATCTTTATACCTGGCACATAGTCCAAGCACAAAACCCTTCTAGTACTAAGTTCCCAAACAACAGATGGAACACGGATAGTTGAATCGTCCAAAAATTGTTGTCTAAAGCGTGCTGCAAATTGCGCTTCGATACGAAAATCCAACTCTCGGAGCAACACTCTGCGACATTCTTTAGCAATTCCAATCAAATCTCTTCCACGACCCCAATCAGGGTGACGCTGCAATAACGCCGCAACTTGTTTCATTACATATAAGTCAAGGCGAAACAACGGTTCCAAACCAGGCCTCTGAATCTTTAAAACAACCTGACGTCCACTTCTCAAGCTCGCGCGATGAACCTGTGCAACTGAAGCTGCAGCAATAGGTTTTTCTTCAAGATCAATGATCTCTGCACATCTAAAACCCAATTCTTGTTCTAGAAGCTGTTGTGCTTGAATAAAATTAAAAGCAGGTACCTGATCCTGAAGATCGGACAACTGCACTACCCACTCTCTTGGAAGAACATCTGGCCGAGCTGACAGCAACTGACCTAATTTAATAAAAGCCGATCCCAGACTAATAAGCTGTATCTTTAACCACTTAGCTCGAATAAGATGACGCCTTTCCAGCTTCTCAAGAGAATAACCACCTAAATAAGTAAATCTTTGTGAATCCCAATAAAGATAAAATGAAAGTATAAAAACTACACGCCAAATATTAACAACTCGAGGAATCTTGAAGAAAATAGTAAAAGCTGAAAAAGAAAACATTAACTCAAATCCTCTAATTTCTTATTTAACCTTCCAAGCTTTTTTCGTAAATGGTCTATTTTCTCCTGAGTCTTTCCCTCAAAACTAGTCTGATTAGATTCATACGAAGAGGGATCACTTACATTTGCTGTATCCTTCTCAATTCGTTCAACCTCTTGAGAAACTTCTCGCTGAAAAATCTGCAATTCTCTAAGAATTACTTGAGGAGCCTTTTCAAAAACTCCTTTCATTTTGGATGTAGCTACTGGAATTGTAGAAGTAAGACGTGCAGCCAATCTATTTAAAGTGGCCTGAAAGATAGTGCCTGAAGAAGCCATCAAATAAATAAGGAAAGACAGATTCGTAAAGTGATTTACCTCTAATCAAGAGGGAAAAGCTACTAAATCAAAATCTGGTTCATTCTGAAGTGGGGGGGGGGAGGAAAAGCAATAGCCTCCTTCTCATCATTTGCCTGTATCACCAGATCATCTTGCATAATTGTATTATTTAACTTTGGAGAGCGAACCTCATTTGAGGAGGGAATTGAATAGCCTGACAAAGGAGAGCCTTGGACAAAAACATCAATATTCAGCGATTCATACACATCTGATGGGGGTTGATCATTGTTCTTGATTTGAGTACCAGAACTAAATTGACTATTTCGCAAATTATCCTGATTAACATATAGGGCAGAAGAATCATCGTCACTATTAGTTGAAGGGTCCAAACTCTTGGAGGGCAATGCAAAACGATCAACACCTTGATCAATTTGCTGAAATTGACTAAAGGGAATTCCAGGAAATCTCTTAAAGGCAAAGATTTGATCTTTGGACTGATTATTATAAGTATTTAACAAGAATATGCGTTGAGTTATTGCATAACCCAACGCAAACGAAAGGCCTGCCAAAAAAGGGCCTAACCAGAATCTAGGCCTTTTAGGGTTGGTATGAATTGCATTAATAGCTCTTTTCACTAGAGTTTTTGAGGAAAATAGATAATAACCTAAGAATACTCAGTGTGAATTCTAAATGCAAATCTTTGTAGCTAGGAACAAGCAAGAGGCCTATCGAAACAATCATAAAGATTCCAAATCATATCTAGTAGAACATATCTGCTGGAATTTATTAGGATAAATACAAGGAATTTGATTAGCATCTATCTCTTTTTTGATTATTGCAAAATCGTTCTTAAACCTAAAATCAATAAAGTAAGTAGGCAAGATAATAAAATCATACTTTTGAATTGGAAGAAAATTATTATCTTCCAAAGTATGGACAAAAATCCTATTAGAAAAATGAGCTGCATATTTATCGGTCGTCAAAATGCTCGCAAGAGCAGGGATATTCTTTTTAGAATCATGAAAAGCCAAAGATTCGTATAATCTAGGGAAATATCTAGTTTGAAAATATCCAATTCTCGAATATCCTAAGAAGGCGATTATTGAAATAACAATTGTGCCATAAAATAGTTTATTTTTTATTGAAGTAATTATCTCTTCCCAGGAATCAATAGAGTCAAAACATGCCATAATCAAAAAAGGTAAAATACCTACCGAGTATTGAGAATAAAGCTCTCGTTGAGTTCCAGCTGAAGAAATAATGTTTGTGAAATAAATCGGTGTTGAAGCAATTAATGCAAACCAAGACGACTTGCCTAATAAAAAAGCAAATGGCAATAGCAATCCCAAGCTATACAAAAAGATTGCCTCAGGTGGTGCCTCTACAAAGATACGCCAAGGTCGAAATACTAGAGTCAATAGTATTTCTGAATATGTTCCCCCAAGATAGCCCAGCCTGTCTTTTATATAATCACCACTAGAAGCTGTAAATGAAGATGCAAAAAGCCACCAAGTACAAGAAATTAAAAATGTAATTATTGACTTCTTTTTATAACCCTTTAAAAGTGAATATATACTCAATCCAACTCCAAAAAGAACCTGAGATTTCTTAGCACTTAAAGTAAGAAGAAGTGATAAATAGTAATTGACTCCATTTCGATTTCTCACTTCATTTAGGGAAGTAATCATAAATGGTACGGTCAAAGTTTCAGGGTGGAAATTCGCTATATTTGCTAGGAAGATAATAGGAGTTGAAGCAACTGCAAATGTTAAAGATAAGATGATTTTAGACGAAACTTTTCTTTGAGATAAAATATCAAATGTCAATAATGGAGCGGTACCAAGTGCAACTGACTGCAAGGCAAGTAAAGTGCATGTCGACGGGAGTAGTTTATAAAATATTGCTATAGGGAATAGAAGAATAGAGAAGTGATCTTGAAGAGGTGCTATGCCTCGAAGGCTAGAAATTTCATGAAAGTTTCCGTTAGCAATAAGCCATGAAAATTGTTCAAATATACCAAGATCCCAAGCAGAACTACCTAACAAAAGGTGCTTTATGCTTGCAAAGAAAAAAAGCAACAAGCAATAAGCTATCCATAGAGAAAATTGAACAAACGTAAGTCTAGGGAATCTCCACCTCATCAATCTCATAAAACAAACCGAAAATTTTATTAATGAAGAGTAAGATTTATGCCAATCCAACAAGGTTTGAGCATAGTCACTTATTAAGTAAATGTCTTAATCATATTATAGTAAGGAAAGAATAATAAAAGGCATGCATAGAAAAGCTCCAGAAGACAAAGATAGTCAGTCAACTGACAACTCCAGGAAAACGACACTTAAATGGAATAGCAGTGGAGAGTTGGCAGAAGAAGACATGGCAAGAATTCTTGATAAGCTTTCCAACCCTGACTTGACTGAATGTGAATTAAGTTGTGACGTTGACTAATTAAATATTAATAAGTCAACTATTTTTAGTGATTAAGTATCTTGATCTACAACGTATTTAGCTTGGAGAGCCATGGTTAAATGTGCTTGCAATGCTCCAAGGGCCATAACTTGTCTTGATTTAATTTTTTTTAAAATCCTGGGGTCTTTCTCTTCCAAAAGTTTAAGTATCTTCTCGCTTCTTTCAGCCCAATCTCTGAGTAATTGATTGAACTCATCTAATTTGTTAGTCCCATCAATTAACGAAGATTCCGCTAATTCAGTATCCTTGAAAGCAGCACGTAATAGTGAATTCAGATCTTTGTGGCTAATCTTATTTGGAACAGATGGAAAGTCAGTCAAACCAGACCTCCGAAGAAGCTATTACCCAAGATATCAAGCAAAAGGACTTTTTCTCAAATCTAAAAGATGGTGAAATAACCGATCAAATAGGTGCAAAAACCTAGAAAGAGAAGAGAAAACCTTCGAAGTCTGTTTGAATAGTAATTATCTACTAAACTTATAGATGAGGGTGTATTGCTAATTGACGCTCACGCTCAGAGAAAAGAGTCCTAAGACACTTGGCAGCTAAAACTCTTGAGATTGTTCGATCCTGAAGGAAATCACATATAACCAAATACAGTGGACCAATATTGCCTTGATTACTAAATCTCTTGTCAAAAGCCAATAACTGTTCTTTCGTTTGACAAGCACGAAGTTCATCCACAATCGCTTCTCTTACGGCGGTCGTAATTATCTGGTGAGGTCTAGCAGCAACAGTCATAGGCTTAAGGGTTCAAGTGAATTTGCCTCCTTCTTAATCAATAGCTCTAATAATGACATTTGCGCAAGTTCCGCAACAAGTCATTGATATCTTGAGACAGTCCAAACAAGACTTTTGATTAGTCTTCAGGGAAAAGGATGCTGGCAAGTTCATCAGCGTCTACGTCATAGACTCTTGCTAAGGAAGTTTCAATGGCGCTGGTAACCTCGCCAGGGAGAAAACGCATAGCATTTAATGCCTCTTCTGTAATGTCATCATTCAGAAGCTTTTCTTTTGAATCAAGCTTTTCATCGTTGATGACAGCCATCACCCAACTTTGATAAGCGTAAACAAGATCCGAGAATTCCAGATCAGGGTCATTCAAATCTAAGACCATTGGAAATGCCGATTTCATGGCAACCCCAGTTTGCACCTAGAAGGAGAAGATGTCTGCTATGCACACTGACACGAGCACCCAAATTCAAGCAAAAATTTTCGATTTTGCTTTAGTGGAATTGATCAGACAGCACAGAGAAAGCTTCCAGCCACTATGGACTCAGGAAAGCTGGGCTAAATTCCTAATTTGGATGACATTGAACTGTGGTCTATCAGGCGAAAAAGAAAGTCTTGAACTCTTTGCAAAATCTTTAGGAGCGAGACTAACCAATCGAATGAGAAAAGTATTTTTCGAGAGAACAATAGAAAGGATTGGAATTCATATCATGGCAGACCCAGCTGAAAAAATGGTCTTAGTGATGCCTATAGGTCCAGAATCATCTGTCAATTATGCAACAGCCTCTTCAGGCTTAAAAGAAGTTAGCTTGCTAGAAATGATTGTTCCTGATAGGGACTGCTGGGAAAGCCTTGAATCAATAGTTGCCATACCCTGGAATTAAAACAAAGAAATTCACTGAATTTTTTGCATTTCAAACATCAAAAACTGAATCCTTAAAGAATTGCTGGCATGGCTTCCTCTCCCAAATTAAATCAATCAAACAAAAACAACTCCGATTGCAGTGAAATTCGAAATCTACTGCCAAAAACCTATGACCCCAAAGGCACTGAAAATCGATGGCAAGGTGCTTGGGAAGAAAATGAGATATTTCACCCGAAGCCAGAGGCTCCTGGTGAAGCCTTTTCACTGGTCATTCCTCCACCAAACATCACAGGAAGCCTGCACATGGGGCACGCATTTAATACTGCCCTTATAGACACAATTGTCCGGTTTCAACGCCTGAAGGGTAAAAATGTGCTCTGTCTCCCAGGAACAGACCACGCTTCCATTGCCGTTCAAACCATCCTTGAGAAACAATTAAAACAAGAAGGCATTGCTCGTGATGAACTAGGAAGAGAAGAGTTTCTTCAACGTGCTTGGGCATGGAAAGAAGAATGTGGAGGCAAAATCGTTGGTCAGTTGCGAAGACTTGGATACTCGGTCGACTGGAAGCGTCAAAGGTTCACGCTAGATAAGGGACTAAGTAAAGCAGTGCAAGAAGCCTTTATTCGTCTGCATGATCAAGGGTTAATATATCGAGGAGAATACTTAGTTAATTGGTGTCCAGCTTCAGAATCAGCAGTTAGCGATCTAGAAGTTGAAATGAAAGAAGTTGATGGCTACTTGTGGCATTTTAAGTATCCATTTTCTAACAACCAAGGAATCAACGAAGTAACTCATTTAGTGGTTGCAACAACCAGACCGGAAACAATGCTGGGAGATGTTGCAGTAGCTGTAAACCCACTGGATAAAAGGTACCAAAAGCTGATTGGGAAGAAGCTAACATTACCTTTCACTGATCGTGAAATACCAATAATTGCTGATTCTCATGTCGAGCAAGAGTTCGGGACAGGGTGTGTAAAAGTCACACCTGCACATGACCCAAACGACTTTGCAATTGGGAAAAGACATAACCTGCCACAAATCACAGTCATCAACAAAAATGGCACCATGAATAGTCTTGCAGGGCGCTTTGCAGGCTTAGATCGCTTTGAAGCTCGTCACGCAATTGTAAAAGCACTAGAAGAAGAGGGTTTACTTCTAAAAGTTGACAAGCATCTACATAAAGTTCCCTATTCAGATCGCGGTAAAGTGCCTATAGAACCTCTGTTGTCAACTCAGTGGTTTGTACGAATGGAACCACTGGCAACTAAATGTCGTGATCATCTAACTCATGGAGAACCACACTTTGTGCCCGAAAGATGGGAAAAAGTTTATCTCGAATGGCTAATTAATATTAGAGATTGGTGTATAAGTAGACAACTCTGGTGGGGACATCGGATACCAGCTTGGTTTGTAATCAGTGAAACGAAGGGGGAAATAACATCTACTACCCCATATGTAATCGCTACCTCCGAAGAAGAAGCAAAAATGAAAGCCCAAAAACTATATGGGAATCAAATTCAAATACAACAAGACGATGATGTTCTAGATACTTGGTTCTCTAGCGGGCTATGGCCATTTTCAACTCTAGGATGGCCAGACGAAACGCATCCAGACCTAACTCGTTGGTATCCAACCAACACATTAGTTACCGGCTTTGACATTATTTTCTTTTGGGTAGCCAGGATGACAATGATGGCCGGGGTATTTACTCAAGAAATGCCCTTTAAAGACGTCTATATACATGGTCTAGTAAGGGACGAGAAAAACCGTAAAATGAGCAAGAGCTTAGGTAATGGGATTGATCCTCTACTACTTATTGATCGCTATGGAGCGGATGCCGTACGGTTCGCATTAGTTCGAGAAGTAGCTGGTGCAGGTCAAGATATCCGATTGGACTATGATCGAAAAACAGATACTTCTTTAACCGTAGAGGCATCGCGTAATTTTGCTAACAAGTTATGGAATGCCACCCGTTTTGTATTAATAAATATCGAAAGTTGCGCACTTGAAGAACCTAGCAATCTCAATCAATCAGAACTCAAGCTTGCTGATCGATGGATTCTTTCAAGGCTAACAAAAGCAAATCAGCAAATAGATATGCAATATCAAAATTATGGCCTAGGAGAAGCAGCAAAAGGCCTCTATGAGTTTACTTGGAATGACTTCTGTGATTGGTATATAGAGTTAGTTAAACGTCGCCTGAATCCTGATCCGGAGAAAAATCAAGATTCGGCTTCCGATCAAATAGTTGCTCGACAGGTTCTTTTAAAGGTACTTACCGAATTATTAGTGATGCTTCACCCTCTAATGCCTCATCTAACAGAGGAGTTATGGCATGCAATAACTAATGAAGAACAGAACACTTTTTTAGCCCTTCAACAATGGCCAAAAGCTCACATTGAAAGAATAAATGATGATTTAGAAACAGCATTCGATGAGTTAATTGAGGCAGTGAGGTTAGTTCGAAACTTACGTGCAATAGCAGGATTAAAACCTTCTCAAGCAATTCCCGTCCGTTTTATTACCAGTCGCAACGAATTAGCCAATGTTCTCATAGAAGGAATTCCAGACATCAAAGCATTAACACGTGCAGAGCATGTAGAAGTTCTAAGCCCAGAGAAAGCACAAACTATGCCTGTCATAAAATCTCTCGCAGGGGTTAACGGAGAGTTGCAGGTGGTCTTGCCAATAGAAGGGTTAGTCGACCTTGAAGCATTACGTGATCGACTAAAGAAAGATATATCTAAAGCCGACAAGGACATCGAGGGACTATCAAATCGCCTCAACAATAAAAATTTCACCGCAAAAGCACCTGCATCAGTTGTATCCGAATGCAAAACTAAACTTTTAGAAGCTGAAGCCCAAGCAAAACTGGCTCGCACTAGGCTAATGGACCTATTGGACTAAATGCCTGAAATCAATGACTTAGTAAAAACTCTCCTTCCTTTTCTGCATTCGCCTTTAGGAGCAATATGCTTCATACCCTTATATGCAATCTGGGTCACACTGCTACTTCCAGGAGTATGGGCCTCAATGCTGGCAGGAGTGATTTATGGGACAGCTCTTGGAAGTGCAATTGTCTTCGCGGGCGCCTTTCTTGGAGCAGAAGTTGTTTTTATAGGAAGCAGAAAATTTTTGAGAGGGTGGTTTGAAAAGCGATTAGATAAACTCCCTAAAGTCAAAGCGATAGAAAAAGCAGTTAGCCAAGAAGGATTAAAAATCGTTTTACTGACTAGATTATCTCCAGCCTTTCCATTTAGTTTGCTTAATCTTGCATATGGACTAAGTGACATCAAAATAATTGACTATTCTCTTGGTTTAATTGGTATTTTGCCAGGAACTATATTATTTTGTGGTCTGGGCTCATTGGCCGCAGATCTAACAAAATTCAGGGCCATTCTCTCTGGCGAGGGAAATTATCAGATCTGGGCTTTAAGAGTCATAGGTCTTATATCGACTTTATGCATAGTATGGCTAATTGGCCGTACTGCAAAAAATATTCTTAATGAATTATGAATCATCAAATTGATTTCATTTTGGCAATTGCCAATCCTTAAGGGCAGCAAAAAAGACAAACCAAGCTAGACGTAATGTCCCCAAAAAACCTCCTCGATTAGCTAATTCAGTATATTTAGCACGACCACAAGGGGTCTTAATCACTGAATGAATCCATGGCTTAGTCATTGGGAAAGCGACCTCAAAAAATCTTTAGATTAGAGATTTATTGATCAATTCTAACAATAAATCTTCATTGATTATACTTATCTCTAATCTTTTAGCCTTATTGAGTTTGCTACCAGGATTTTCTCCGGCAACCAAATAATTTGTATTTTTGCTTACTGATGTACTAATAATTCCACCAACATCTTCAATCAACGCTATAGCATCATTACGTTTTAAAGAGGGGAGAGTACCAGTAAGGACAAAAGTCTTACCTGATAACGTAGAGGCCTTGGACGATGAATATTTCTGTGAGGAAAAAGAAAAACCTTCTTTCTCTAGTTGAATCAACAAATTTTGATTCGAAGGTTCGGAAAACCATTCAACAATAGATTGAACAATTTCACCACCTATACCATGAATAGAACTAATTCGTTCTGGATTATCTAAAACAGCCTGACTTAATTCAGTAGCGCTTCGAAATTGACTAGCAATTAATTTTGCATTCACTTCGCCAACATGATGAATACCAAGTCCAAACAATTGCTTTTCCCACGGCTTTTCTTTAGAAGTTTCAAGAGACTTCAGCAAATTTTCCGCAGATTTTCGACCCATCCGATCCAAACCAACAAGTTGGTCTACTTCTAATCGATATAGATCAACGATAGAACTAACGAGTCCTTGATCAACCAGCTGTTCGATCAATTTAACTCCGAAACCATCGACATCTAAAGACTTCTTGCTAACCCAATGGCGCAAAATGCCACGAAGAATTGCTGGACAGCTGCTATTAATGCATTTAGTAACTGACTGGCCAGTTTCTCGTACTAAGTTTGATTGGCATTCTGGACAAGTTGTAGGTAATAGCAATCGCTCCGAAGTAGACGGACGCAAGTCCTTAAGTACACAAACCACTTCTGGAATAATCTCCCCAGCCTTCCGAACGATAATGGTATCTCCTTTAAACAAATCTAGAGATTCCAGGCGATCAGCATTATGCAAAGTTGCCTTAGCAACGGTCGTGCCAGCAAGTATTACTGGTTCAAACTCTGCGACAGGAGTCAACGCTCCAGTACGTCCAACCTGAAATGTCAAAGAGAGGAGTTTGGTTGGCGCCTCTTCAGCAGGATATTTCAGAGCAATTGCCCACCTAGGCGCTTTTTGCGTAAACCCCACAGCTTCTTGAAGAGCAAGCTGATTTAACTTAACGACAACTCCATCTGTGGCGTATGCAAGATCATGTCGATCTTGCTCCCAATACTGAAAAAAATCTTCTAATTCTGAAAGTCCAGAAAGTTGTTTTGCATTGGGGTTTACCTTAAAACCTGACAACTGAAGCCAGCGCAATGCCTCCCATTGTTCTTTCGGTTTATCTGGATCGGGAGGAGAAGCCAACCAATCATCAGGTAAATACATCGTATAAGCAAAAAAATCTAAATTCCGAGAAGACACAACCTTAGGATTTAACTGTCGGAGAGTCCCTGCGCATGCATTGCGAGGATTAGCAAATAAGGGTTCTCCCTTTTTTTCACGTTCGATATTTATATGTTGAAAACTTCTATTGGGGATAAAAGCCTCACCACGAACCTCTAACCATCTAGGTGGATCTGTCAAAAGTAAACGTAAGGGAATTGAACTAATTGTTCGAACATTTGCTGTTATATCTTCTCCTTCACTACCATCGCCCCTTGTGACTGCCCGAATAAGAACACCGTCTTGATATGTCAATGCAATCGCATTCCCATCAATCTTTAATTCACCCACCATCGATAAGCCTTGTTCTAAGAATGACACTGAAGAAGATGATTCCAGGAGCTTCAAGACTCTTCTATACCAAGCAACTACTTCATCAAAATTAAATGCATTATCTAAGCTAAATAATGGGATGCGATGCTTTCGACTCTGAAATCCCTCTAAAACAGGTCCTCCAACTCTTTGGGTAGGACTATCTAAAGAAATAAGCGCTGGAAAATTCTTCTCTAAATCACTCAATTCTCTATATAACTGATCATAAATAACGTCCTCCATCAAAGGTTGATCTAGAACGTAATACGCATGACATGCTCTATTTAAAAGAGTCCGAAGCTCTTGAACTCTTTGGAAATTTGGATGCGAATCGGATAAGCCCAAAAGAATTAAAGTGTTACCTGATCAGGGTTTGACTTCCACTATGCGGTCAATCCTCCAAGCCTTTTCAACTTTGACAAAAGTGAAATCTAAAGGCAATTCCTCCTTATTCTCTGCTTTCAATTTCAATGTCAAAATAATTTTGTCTTGCTCAACACGAGGTCGCCCAGACTTGAGATTACTAAATCTATTGAGTTTCAGACCTATTAAAAAATTAATAAATTGCTGACGACTGACATGTTGTCTATACGCCTTGCTGGTCAAAAGATAAGCAGCATCAACCCTTCCAGAGGAGATTTGATTGAAAAACTGCTTAACCATTGGATTGATGCCCCTGGCATTGAAAACAAGCTTTACTGCAGTGATAATCCAATAAAGGAGCAAGACCCCTCCCCCTGCCAACAAAGCCTTGGTGCCTATCTCCCTTACTAAAAGACCATCCATTGTTTGTACGCGAGTGATAAGGGAGTCTGCCTTACCACCTCTTTTAAAGAACTTGCTTATATTCGCCCATCACCAGGCAGACTGTCATCGTAAATGTCATAGAAATCTCGAATAAGCGAATGCCATTAATACCTTTACTCCCGCTATTCCATAAACTCAATCGAGAACACTTTGACGGAACATTAGTTTTTGAATCAAAACCACTTATTGCAATCAGATGGAGCGATGGTCGACTTCGCAAAACTGCTGGTTTCTATAGTCGAGGGCCCCAAGTGCAAGCTCAACAGGGGAGCGAGATCGTTTTATCTAGACCAATTCTTGAAAAGCTTCCACAATCTGCTATTGAAAGCACTCTTTGTCACGAAATGATTCATGCCTGGACTGATCTCATCATGGGTGTCCGAGAAGGTCACGGCCCTCACTTTCGTCAAAGAATGCACTGCATTAATCAATCTCAAAATTCATTTCAAGTTAGTGTCCGCCATAACTTCCCCGTTCCGAAAAACAAACCAAAATGGCTAGGGGTTTGCCCTCACTGCAAAATAACATCCCCTTTTTACCGGCGTGTGACTAAAGCTGCCTGTAGAACCTGCTGCCAAAAACATCATGGTGGGTCCTGGAACCCGAAATTCCTCCTAATTTATGTTCCGGCAGATGAGGGATAGTGAATTGGCAATATTTTTCTGGGTATTCGTACTAAGTGGAGTATGTATAGCTGTGATCGGATTGCACCAAGAGCTTTGGTTCAAGGGTTAGCGCCCTTAAGGTAAAGAGATGACTGCAAATCCCCAACATCGGCAACGCAACAAAGATACATTGGATCGCCGATTAGACCAATGGATTGAAACTGGCCGGCAATTAGTGGATGGTGTTGCTGGTAATCGTCCTGGACAAAGAAAAGGTAGGCTTGGGGGATCAACCGGTCAAAAGATTGAAACGGTTAGCCGTTGGGTTGAAAAAAAAATAGATTGGCTTCTAGAAGATGATGATTTTGATGAGCAATGGGATATTCAAGACGAGAAAGAGTTTTCTAAAAGTAAAAAGCCTTTAGATGCAAAATCTAAAAGAGTATCTACTCCTAAACTTCAATCTTCAGTTGATAAACAAAAAATTGAATCTTACACCCATTGGCCTAATGAGAATGATTTTAAAATCTCTAGATGGAAACGCAATGATCTTGAAAATATAGATTCAAAGCAAAATCAAACAAATTCAAGCATAAAAAGAAGACTTCCCAGATCAAATAGAAGACGTTAAAGAACTAGTTAGGTGATCAATTTATCTAAATGAATTCTATTATAAAATATTAGTGAGGCCTAACATAACTACTACGAGGAGAGGGGCCAAGCCATTTCTCTAGCTCTGGACTAAAAACTTCTCGAATAACAGTCAATTGTTGTTCTTGACGAAAAAAACGATAGTGTCTACTCCAAAAAGGCCCTGTATTCTGAAAGCCTATTTCAAGCCAATCAGAATTAACTAAAGCCAAGCCATCGACTTCTCTAAATAACTCTGACCTGCCCTGAGTAAGACTTCTCCAAATAGGTTGATTCTTATTGCGCAAATGAAGATTAGCCTCATCTTGATTCCACCAGCTTTCTGCCCATGCCAACGTTTGGGAGCCACAATGTAACCAAACCTGACGTCGAAGCAAAGGAGGTAAAAGCTCGGCAACCTCTCTAGGAGCATCGTCTCCTGGTAAGTCCTCCCTTTCCATTGTAATCAATTTCACATTTACTTCATGACTAGTAAGAAGCCTTAAGTGGCGAGTTGGGCTCCCATCTCCTAAAAGCATTAATTTCCATGCCCCAGGCAGATGAAAAGGGCAATCTCCCAATATCACATCTTTAGAAGGAGCTTCCCATATGCTCTCAAGCGATAGAAACTGTGAAGAGGATTGACTCGGAAAAGAACTCCTATGATTCATGAAATTGATCTAACTTTGGAAGTATCGCTATAAGATTTACGTCGCTGAAGTTTCAACCAAATTAATAAAGCGGTGAGATCAGCCTTAGAGACTCCAGGTAAATTAGCCGCATGGCCAAAACTGAGAGGACGTACTGCTTGCAATTTCTCTCTTGCCTCCTGCGAAAGAGTTTTAATGTTTTCATAATCAAGGTCTATAGGGATAGGGTATTGCCCCTGCTTGTTAATTTGGTCAATCTGATGCTGTTGCCTTTGAAGATAACCACTATATTTAATATCAATCTCAGCCCCCTCTCTTACAAATAAAGGTAATGCTGAATCAGCAAAGCCATATCTAACAAGATCTTGACTATGAACACCTGGTCGTCTAAGTAAATCAGCTAAAGTTATAGAACCTTTAATTGATGCTCCTGTCTCCAATTCTATAGTAGAAGCAATAGAATGACTGGATTTAACTCTCTCCACTTCAAGTCGTTTTTTTTCATCTTCTATAGCTATTTGCTTTTCGTGAAAAATTCTCCATCGGCGTTGATCTATAAGCCCTAACTTATACCCTAAAGGTGTCAATCTGCGATCTGCATTATCCCCTCGCAAAACTAATCTATATTCACTTCTACTAGTTAAAACTCTATATGGCTCTTTCAGATCACTTGTAACAAGATCATCAATCATAGTTCCTATATAACTTGAAGAACGAGGAAAATAAACAGGCTCCTTCTTGCTAATTAATCTATATGCATTCAAACCAGCAACTAAACCTTGAGCTGCAGCCTCCTCATAGCCTGTCGTACCATTAAGTTGACCAGCTGAAAAGAGTCTGGCTACCCTTTTAGTTTCCAAAGAAGGAGTTAATTGCGAGGCTAAAAGATAATTATATTCAACTGAATAAGCAGGGCGCAGCATTACACAATGCTCCAAGCCTGGGAGTGTCCGAAGGAGCTCTAATTGCAAACCTTCAGGTAATCCTGTAGAAAAACCTTGGACATAAATTTCAGGGGTATGCCTGCCCTCAGGCTCAAGAAAAATTTGATGTGAATCCTTATCTGCAAATCTAACGATTTTATCCTCTATAGAAGGGCAGTAGCGAGGACCCTTGCTATCTATAAATCCCCCATAGATAGGCGTTAGGTTAAGGTTATCTCGAATCAATTGGTGAGTTAATGGTTGTGTTCGAGTGATATGGCAACTCATTTGATCACCGCTAAGCCATGCAGACGGATCAAAAGAAAAAAAACGATCTTCGGCTTCGCTCTTCTGCTCCTCTAGTAGATCAAAACAAATACTCCTTCGATCAACTCGTGGAGGAGTTCCTGTCTTCAAACGCTCTGTTAAAAAACCAAGGCGCCTAAGCTCTTCAGTTAATCCCTTCGCAGGCTGTTCACCAGCTCGTCCTGCTGGCATTGATTTATTCCCTACCCATATCTGACCATCCAAAAAGGTACCTGTAGTAAGAATTACAGCCTTTGCTCTATAAGCCGTACCAAAAAATGTACTTATCCCAATCACACGAGATGCATAACCATGCGAAGGCTCCCAGTTTTCGCCGCCACCTTGTTGATCCCCTTCAATAACCAGACCTGTAACCATTGCTTCCCGCAAAGTCAAATTTGAAGCTTGCTCTAATAACTTCAACATTTCAGATGCATAAAGACGCTTATCTGTCTGAGCCCTTAATGCCCAAACAGCAGGGCCTCTACTCGCGTTTAGAACCCGCTTTTGCAATGCACAAGAATCAGCCAAACGACCAATAATCCCTCCAAGTGCATCCACTTCATGAACTAATTGACTTTTAGCAGGCCCTCCGACTGCTGGATTACAAGGCTGCCAGCCAATGCGATCAATATTTAAAGTAAAGATTGCAGTATTCAATCCCAATCGCGCTGTTGTCATGGCGGCTTCACATCCTGCATGGCCTCCACCGACAACAATTACATCGAATTCTTCTGAAAAATTAGAACAAGAAGGATTTAAGGGGCGATCGGTATGTTTCATGTAAATACATATCAAGCTGCAAGGTTTCTAAAACGTGTGAACTGTGGTTCGAACAAAAGTTTGACTGTTCCAACCGGACCATTACGGTGTTTAGTCACTATTACCTCTGTTACACCTTTATCAGGTGTTTCTGCGTTGTAATACTCATCCCTATAGATCATTAAAACCAAATCCGCATCTTGCTCAATAGAGCCTGATTCACGCAAATCACTCAACATTGGACGCTTATTTGTTCTAGATTCAACCCCTCTACTTAACTGAGAAAGAGCAACAACTGGTACTTTTAACTCTCTCGCCATGCCCTTTAATCCTCTTGTAATTCTTGAAAGCTCCTGAACTCTATTGTCTGGAGAAGAACCTTCCATTAATTGCAAATAATCAATAACTACTAAGCCCAACTCCTTGCCTTGTTCCGCCATCAATCGTCTACATAAAGAACGCATTTCTAAAACACCAGAATTTGGCTTATCATCAATAAATATAGGTAACTGCCCAAGAGTATTTATTCCTTGTCCCAACAAAGGCCATTCTTCTTGTTGCAATCGACCAGTTCTTAAGCGTCCATTCTCAATACCTACTTCCATTGAAAGAAGTCGATAAGTAAGTTGCTCCTTACTCATCTCTAAGCTAAAAATACAAACTGGCAAGTTATGCAGTTGAGCAACATTTTTCGCTAAGTTCAAAACTATGGAAGTTTTTCCCATAGCAGGTCTACCAGCAACAATAATCAAATCACTTCTTTGCAATCCTTGAGTCATTGCATCTAAATCATAAAAATTAACTGGGATACCTGCTACTGAAGTTCCAAGTGACCGACTCTCTATTTCATTAAAGGTACTAGTTAATATTTCAGCGGCAGGAGTCAAACCATTAGATGGTTGTTCCTGACTTATGGCGAAAATCTTCTGTTCTGCTTGATCCAAAACATCTTCCATAGGGAGAGTTTGATCAAATCCAAGCTTGATGACATCATTCCCAGACCTTATTAGTTGTCTACGAAGAAATTTATCCATAACCAATCTTGCAACCTGTTCTAAGGCTGCAGTTGATGCAACTCTGTCTACAAGTTCAACAAGCCTATTACTCCCTCCTACTTTTTCCAGTAAACCAGTATCCGATAACCATGCAGTCATTGCAGTGAGGTCAGTCGGCTTGCCTTGGCTATGAAGCATCAAAGCAGTTCTAAAAATTTCCCTATGTGCATTTAAATAAAATGCCTCAGGTTGCAAAAGATCTGCTATACGACTTATTGCATCTGGATCAAGAAGAATTCCTCCTAAGATAGCTTCCTCCGCCTCAAGATTTTGAGGAGGTATCGAATCAGGGAGAGCCTCAAAAGTCGGCTTTTTTGATACTAAACCTTTATCAAAAGGGGCAGAACCCCTAGAGATTTGCTCATTATTATCAGAACTTGAAGCCTTGACCATAAAAAAGATTTATATAAATAAGTGAGAGAGTTTTACTCACTTATAAATCAATAGCTAATTACTTCAAGATTAATCTCAGCAGTAACTTCAGTATGTAACTTAACTTGAACTTTGTATTTTCCCGTACGGTGAATTTCAGGAACTGTTATATCTCTTCTATCAATCTTTTTCTTAGTAGCCTCTTCAATCACTTCAGAAACATCTCCATTAGTGACTGTTCCAAAAAGAACATCATCCTCTCCAATCTGCTTCTTAACTGTAAATCTTCCAATAGTAACCAAAGCGGTTTGAAAATCTAACGCTTCCTGCTTGCGTGCAGCTTCTTGCTCTGCCTGCTTAGCACGACGGTGCTCAACTTGTTTCAGAACAGATGGAGTTACTGGTACAGCTTTGCCATAAGGCAGCAAAAAATTTCTGGCATAGCCAGGTGCTACTTCAACTAAATCACCATCCTTTCCGAGGCTTATAACGTCCTCGCTGAGAACGACTTTTACACGCTTTGCCATAATGTCAATGGATGCAGATCACAACGAGATAGTGGTTAACCCTACGACGTAACAGGCAGATTTACTTTGGTTGCTAAGCCAAAAAACCTTAAAAGCTTGATATGTTGCCATGTCAAGTCAATTTGCCCAGGTTTTAAACCTTGACGAGCAGAGTGAGGGAAAGCGTGATGGTTGTTATGCCACCCTTCACCAAAGGTTAAGGCCGCAACCCAAGGGTTGTTTTTAGAACTATCACCACTTTCATAAGAAACATCCCCCCAACAATGGGTAGCAGAGTTCACCAACCAAGTGACGTGATAAACAAAAACCAACCTTAGAGGTACTCCCCAAAGCACAAGAGACCAAGGCCCTACTCCGCTGACTTTGCCAATGCTGTAAAGCAAGAGAGCTAATGGAATCTGTAAAAGCAAGAAATTTCTGTTAAGCCAGCAGTAATAATGCTCAGAAACTAAGTCACAAGTAAGCCTAGGGACTGCTTTCAAAGCAGGGATTGGCTCGAACATCCATCCCATATGACTCCACCAGAATCCCTTTCTACTATTGTGATGATCTGCATCTGTATCAGAAAACTTGTGATGATGTCGATGTAGGCCTACCCAATCAATTGGACCATGCTGACAACTTAAAGCCCCGCAAGTAGCAAAAAAATACTCAAGCCATTTTGGGACCTTAAATGAACGATGAGACAACAATCTGTGGTACCCAAGGGTTACCCCTAAACACGCAGTAAGCCAATAAAGAACTAAAAATGTACAGGTCGCTTGCCAACTCCAAAATTTTGGCAATAAAGCAAATATTGCCAAAACATGAATAACAATCATGAATCCGATTGTTCCCCATCTTCTTTGCTCTTTTACTAAATAAGTAGAGTCTCCTCTCAAGGGTTGTTGAAGCCTGCTAGAAAAAGCTATTGCCTTATGCGAAGCTATAGGCCTGCTAGGAGATACTTGGGCTATTCCCACACTGGAGACCATTCTTAACCCTAAAAACATTCTCTTAATATAAACGATACGGATCCTTATCATTTGAAGAACACTGATATCACATCTGATTACCTTGGCAGACCTCATAGGGAATCCCTCTCCAATGGGAGAAGGGCTATGGCACATTTAATTCACGTCTGGCATGAAAGGAATGGTTGGTCCCACAAAGTTCTACCTGCATTAGCAGAATGCCTTGACCTTGGAAAACTTCATAATTCTCAAATTTCAAACCTTCGCAATGGGAAGTTAACTTCTCCAAGCCCAGAAGTATTCCTCGCGCTAGCCCAAGCAAATTATGTGCTTTTTCAAGGTCTAGATCGAATCAAAGGAAAATTATCAGAAGCTCATCCAGAATTACTAAATGTCCTTTCGGAAGGGGGGCTATCCATAGAAGGAAATGATGGAAAGCCCATTAGTGCTGGCCATCTTTTTGAAATCTTTATCGGTCTTAGAGAATTACCATCCAATTTCGATTGGTTTATTGAAGACGAGGAAGCTATTGATCTGAGTGCAGCTCTAGCTGAAAGTTTTTGCAAAGGAAAAACATGGCGAAACTGCCGAGATCAAGTAATGAATGCTTACCCAGCTAGTAAACCTCAAAGAAGAGAACGTTTTGCCGCCGTAATTGCAGGTCTACGTGATTACACCGCAGAAGAACTGGATGGAGAATTACTAGATTTATTTGCAACCCACCAAGTACTTAACGAAAACAGTAAAAAATCTGCAGACGAGTTTCTAGAATCGCTAAGAGAAAAGTCAAAACCTTCGAGGAATCAAGACTCTCCTCCCCCAGGAACATACCGTGCCTGACGGACTTGTCTGGCAAGTCCTAAACGCCTCAAAAACTTGATATGAAGCCAAGTTATATCAAATTCAAACCATCTAAGACCATGACGAGCACTTTGCGGATAAGCGTGGTGATTATTGTGCCATCCCTCTCCAAAGGAGAGCAAAGCAACCCACCAACAATTTCTTGAAAGGTCTGGGGAGTCGAAGTTTCTATATCCAAAGGTGTGCGTTGCTGAATTCACTAACCAAGTCACGTGATATACAACGACGAGTCTTAATGGAATGGCCCATAAGACCAAGCCCAAACCTCCACCATCCACCCCTGCCAACTCTCCATACCAATAAAGTCCTAAACCAATGGGTATTTGCAAAAGTAAAAACCAGTTATCCAACCAACGAAAAAAAGGATCTTTTAGCAAGTCTCCAACAAAACTTTGACTGTGCTTCAAAGCCGGAATGTCATGCAACATCCATTCACTATGACTCCACCAAAAGCCACGTCCTGCATCGTGATGATCATTGGGTTGATCTGAAAATTTGTGATGATGCCGATGAAGAGCAACCCATTCGATGGGACCGCTTTGACAAGCCAAGCTTCCCATCAAAACTAGAACTTTTTCAACCCAACTAGGGGCTATGAAACTTCTATGAGCCACTAACCTGTGCAAACCTAATGTGACGCCTAAAACAGTTACCCAATACAGAAAAAGGAAGGATGAAATACCCTGCCAAGACCAAAATTTTGGTAACAATGCAAATATTGCAGCCACATGCATGGCAAGCATAAAACTCGTAGTCCCAACTCTGAATGGACGTTGATATTTAGGAAGAGGCTCACGAGGAGCAACAATCCCCGCTCTTAATCGCGAGGCACGATCATTAGTATTTACTGGAAGAGATTGAACCAAGACGTACTCCTTGAATGATCGAATGTCGCTCATCCATGATGAGGAATGGGCGAAAAGGGTCAGCAACCATCAGAATCTAAAGGAACTATGAACCCAGAAAAGAATATTTGTGCATAAATTGTCTTCTAATGAGCTTGATGAAAACCTGATCAAGTCATGGGCTGATCAGCATATTTGTGCTATTTCAAAAAATCTAGAAGCTTTTAAAACTCAACAATCAATCACGGTTGAATCGAAACTAAAAAAAGTCTTAAGCGCATTTTCCAGTGAACAAGTTGGCACACATCACTTTTCCTCTGTCACAGGATACGGTCACGACGATACAAGCAGAGAAGTCATTGACAAAGTATTCGCAAGGGTTCTTGGGGCGGAAAAAGCTGCAGTAAGACTGCAATGCACAAGTGGTACTCATGCAATTGCATTAGCTCTTTTTGGAATCTTGAGGCCAGGAGATTCGCTTTTATCCGTAACAGGTCAACCTTATGACACGCTTGAAGAAGTAATAGGGCTAAAAGGGGAAGGAAGTGACCATGGCTCCCTCATTGACCTAGGAGTCAAGTATGAAGAACTGTCTCTCACATCAAAAGGGAATGTCGATTTGCAACAACTGCATCAAGCTTTAACCATCCCTAGAAAAATGATTTTCATTCAACGCAGTTGTGGATACAGCTGGAGACCTTCATTATCAATTCATGAAATTGAACAGATTTGTAAGATTGTTCATAACGCTCAACCACAATGTGTTTGTTTTGTTGATAACTGTTATGGAGAGTTAGTTGAAGAAAAAGAACCTACAGAAGTTGGGGCTGATTTAATTGCAGGATCTCTGATCAAAAACTTGGGAGGCACAATAGTGCCTACTGGTGGCTACATAGCCGGGAAAGATTCTTTAGTAGAAAAAGCCTGCTGCAGGCTTACAGCTCCTGGCATGGGAAGCAAATCAGGAATAGGTTTCGATCTATATAAAACCGTTTTACAAGGGCTGTTTCTATCACCTCAAATGATTTCTGAAGCATTAATTGGAGCCGAATTAGTTGCCAATGTTTTTAATTCACTTGGATTCGCAGTTAACCCTAGACCTGGTTCAAAGCGAACTGATCTAATACAAGCTATTCAACTAGGGAATCCAAAATCACAAAAAGTTATCTGCAATGCCTTCCAAGCATGCTCTCCAATCGGCTCATACCTTCAACCCTCTCCAGCAATGATGCCTGGTTACTCCAATGATCTTGTAATGGCCGGAGGAACATTTATTGATGGCAGCACGAGCGAGTTTTCTGCTGATGGACCTCTTAGGCCTCCTTATATTCTCTATGTCCAAGGCTGTACACATCATTCACATGTCATCATCGCTCTTAAAAGAGCACTAGTTGAAATGATCAAAGCAGGTTTACTAGATTTACCGAAAATTCACTAAGTTCTCTATTTTTCAAAATCAATGTCCTTTGAATTCCCTCCTCACTTTCGCTTTGCTGATAGTCATGAATACGTAGCCCTAGAAAATGGTTTGGTGAAGATAGGAATCAGCAGCTTTGCAGTAGATCAACTTGGTGACATCGTTTTTGTTGACCTCCAGGAAGTAGGTTCCACCTTGACCAAAGGGAAAACTTTTGGCTCTGTTGAATCCGTGAAAGCCGTTGAAGATATGTATTCACCAATTACAGGCGAATTGATTCAGCGTAACGAGGCAGTACTCGCCAATCCAGAAGAACTTCAAAATGATCCTCAAGGAGAAGGATGGTTAATGGTCGTTCGTCCATCCGACCTATCGCAAATAGATGAGTTAATGGACTCGAAGACCTATTTACAAAAAGTTTCCCCGTCCTAGATCAACAAGCATCAACTATGACTCCAAAACCTTGAATATTTTTTCTAGAGTTGCACCCTCCCTTAGACGTATTGGCCGTGCTTGACAATCAGCCACAAAAGGCTTCAAGCATAGAGATTTCGCCCTTTGTAGAGCGCCATATTGGGCCAACGCCTAAAGACGAAAAACTGATGCTTGCGGCACTTGGCTTTGATGATCTAAACAGTTTTTTAAGTGCCGTTATCCCCTCTGACATTCTTGAAAGCAGCTTTCCTAGAGATTCATTACCTCAAGGGTGTAGTGAGCAAGAAGCACTTCAAGAACTTCGTATAACAGCACAAGAAAATCAAATCCATCGTTCTTTAATCGGCCTTGGATATGCAGGAACAATTGTTCCTGCTCCTATACAACGACAAATTCTGGAAAATCCTTCTTGGTATACCGCTTACACCCCATATCAAGCTGAGATTTCCCAAGGCAGACTGGAAGCTCTTTTTAATTTCCAAACTCTAATTAGTGAATTAACGGGTCTTCCGATAGCCAATGCTTCCCTTCTAGATGAAGCCACTGCTGCTGCTGAAGCAATGAGCCTTGCATATTCAAGATGCAACCCAAAAAGCACAAAACGCTTTCTGGTCGATTCTTCAGTTCTTCCACAAACACTTGCAGTACTAAAAACAAGGGCAAAGCCTTTAGGCATAACACTTGAGATTGAAGAGCCAAAAGAATTTACTTTTGATGGTGAAGTTTTCGGAATTCTGCTTCAACTACCTGGATGTCATGGAAAGGTTTGGGACCCAACTGAAGTAATAACGCTTGCACACCAAGTAGATGCGTTAGCAATAACTGCTATTGACCCTCTCTTTCAAGTTTTAATGGCTCCAGTAAGTGAGCTTGGAGCTGACATAGCAGTTGGAAGCGCTCAAAGACTTGGAATACCTATGGGTTTCGGGGGACCACATGCAGCATTCTTTGCAACATCTGAAATTTTCAAAAGATATATTCCAGGACGCCTGGTAGGTCAATCACTAGATGCAGAAGGGAAGAAAGCACTACGGCTAGCATTACAAACTCGAGAGCAACATATACGTAGAGATAAAGCAACAAGCAACATCTGCACTGCCCAGGTTTTGCTTGCAGTCATGGCATCTTTTTATGCTATTTACCATGGGCCTGAAGGACTTAGGTCTATAGCAGAAAAAGTAAATTTATTACGATCAAAATTTGAATCATCAATTCAAGAATTGGGTTTACAGGTGGAGCCTATGGATCGCTTTGACACTATAGAAATATTTTGCAAAGAAGCGCCACAAATACACAACCTAGCCCAAGCAGAAGGGTTCAATTTTCGCTTAATCCCTCTAGGGTCAAATCAAAAAAATGCTACTGGATTTGGAGTAACTTTTGATGAGCTAAGCAATGAAGAAGAGTTAGAAACTATACTTCTAGTAATTGCAAAAGCTTTAGGAAAAAATTTGAAAAAATTAAATAAAGTGAGATTTTCAACATCTAAATTAATCTCAAATATTCCTTTGAGGGAAAAGCCTTGGCTCAAACAAGATGTCTTTCATAGTTACCGAAGTGAGACAGAGTTAATGAGATATATTCAAAAACTTTCGAACAAGGATTTTTCTTTAGTACATGGAATGATTCCACTTGGAAGCTGCACTATGAAGCTCAATGCAACCTCTGAATTATTGCCAATTAGCTGGAGAGAATTTGCAGATTTACATCCCTTTGTCCCTTCCGATCAAACCAAAGGTTATCAAAAACTGACCAGAGACCTTGAAAAGTGGTTAAGTGAGATTACAGGATTTAAAGAAGCTTCTCTCCAACCCAATGCAGGTTCTCAAGGGGAATTTGCAGGACTCTTAGTAATAAGAGCTTGGCACGAATCGCGCGGGGAAGGAAACAGAAACATTTGTTTAATTCCAACAAGTGCGCATGGAACCAACCCTGCAAGCTCTGTAATGGCGGGATTCAAAGTAGTTGCAGTAAATTGTGATCAACAAGGGAATGTAGATCTTAATGATCTCCAAATGAAAGCAACGCAATACTCAAATGATTTAGCAGCACTTATGGTTACTTATCCATCCACTCATGGGGTATTTGAACCACAAATTCGCAAAATATGTGCTCTTATTCACCAACATGGTGGGCAAGTCTATCTAGATGGTGCGAATCTGAACGCACAAGTAGGTCTTTGCAAACCAGGAAATTATGGAGCAGATGTATGTCACTTAAATCTTCATAAGACTTTTTGCATCCCACATGGAGGAGGAGGTCCAGGTGTAGGGCCAATTGCAGTTGCCTCGCACTTGGTTCCGTTTCTACCTAACCATCCCTACAAAAACAACAATTGCAAAACATCTATTGGAACAATATCTGCAGCTCCATGGGGCAGTGCAGGAATTTTACCAATTAGCTGGATGTATATAAAAATGATGGGAGCAAAAGGTTTGCGCTATTCAAGTTCAGTAGCATTATTATCAGCCAATTTTATAGCAAAGAAACTAGATTCTCATTATCCAGTTCTTTTCAAAGGCATCAACAAGCTTGTTGCTCATGAATGCATTTTAGATTTAAGAAAGATTAAACTATCTGCAGGTATAGAAGTTGATGATATTGCTAAACGATTAATGGATTATGGATTCCATGCTCCAACAGTGAGCTGGCCAGTTGCTGGAACATTAATGATCGAACCAACAGAAAGTGAAAGCTTGAAAGAAATTATGCGTTTTTGCAACGCAATGATCCAAATCCGAGAAGAGGCAAAAGAAATAGAGTGTGGGGCTATTGACCCTGAAAACAACCCTCTAAAAAAAGCACCTCATTCTCTTGCTGCAATAACTTCAAATCATTGGAATCGTCCCTACTCACGTGAAAAAGCAGCATTCCCAATGCCTGATCAACTTGAAAACAAATTCTGGCCTGCGGTCTCACGCATCAATAATGCATATGGAGATAGAAACTTAGTCTGCTCTTGTGCGCCCATAGAAGAACTAGCTATTTCAAATTCACATAACTCATCTCTGGCCTAAAAGACACTTAAGAGGTAAATTTTCACTGAAAACCGAATTTATGGTTTAATTTGGCTGACCTGGCCGGTTTTTTGACCACACTGTGCCGCAGCATCACTGTTCTTGGGGAGAACACCATGGATAGAGAAAAATCAAACAGTAGCTCGCTACAAATCATCAACAGCGATTCATTGAGTTTGCCCTCCCTGCCAAAAGGAGTGGAAGCTTCAATGCAATCAGGAAATTCCTTCAATGTTGATGGCACAAATGTAGTAAGAGTGCCTTTTGGTATTAGGCAACCAAAAAAGCAAAGGCCTCAAGCACCTGAAAGGATGGCAACATTAGTGTTACCTTTTCAACCACAAGGAAATCCCACACCGCCCCCTCAAGCAGCTTAATTAATTAGGCAATCTGCTGATAAGAGATTTTTTCAAGAAGGCGAAGATCTAAAATTGACTTAACAGCTTCCAAAGAATTTGCTTGTGTTCGGAAAGGGAGTATAGACATAGGACTCCTTTCTGGACGCACTAACCAGCCATTATTGCTTTGCGGAATAAGCAAAAAGCCCCGGTATCGAGTCACAGCAAAACAAGAAATTTGAGGGGACAATTCCAGCGAAGTAAAAAGTATGGATCTATTTCAGTACACAACATATAGCGTGTCTAGATTGTTCGGAAAATCTTTAGGATTCAAGATGTGCAAACTGTATGAATTATTACAAAAATAGACGAAAGTCTTTTAAACAAAGGATTTGTAGATGACATTTGATGTGAGAATGCAGATCTTTTTTTACGTTCAATAGCAAATATTGCCACTACATATAGCGGTAGGGGGAAGCTATGTCCTAAGCAGACTAGAAAAATTTTAAACAGATCTAGGTTGATTGAATCAAATCTGATTACCCATTCAAAAATCTGATTTCTTCAGAGGCGCTAAAAAACCTTCTTGATTAAAGCTCGAGCGGTTTCATTTGTAGCAGTCGAACCAACAAATCCTTAATCGAAGAATCCTGAGCAGGATTAGATGAATTACTAGCAAGTTGTCGTCCAACCACTTGTGCTCCTAGATGAGTCAACTGAATTCTCATAGACAACAAAACCTCAATACACCCTCCACCGGAAAAACTTGCCATTGCAATTGGACGTCCATTAAATAAATTGCGAAAATCATCTCCTTGAACTGATAACCAAGCAATCGCACTAGTTAAAACAGGAGGGATCGAACCGTTATATTCAGGTGCACAAATTACCCAATGAGAAGCACTGCAAAATGTTTGACTTAATTCTCTAGCCAAAACTGGAATTCCACCTACTTCATGAGTTCTTGGATTATAAAGTGGCAACTCAAGCTGGGTTAAATCAATAAGCTTAGGGTTCACAACCATTTCATTAGCAATGGTAAGGAAGCGTTCTCCTAGTTTTAGGTTTTCTCCATTACTTGCAGTAATTACAAGCAAATCATTCTTAAAAGTCATTAGAAGAAATTACTGAAAAAAGTACATAAAGTCGAGCTGTCAACAATCACATTTAATAATTAGCTCCTGTCCTACGATGATGAACTGCCGTGAGATCTTCCTTGTCACACACATTTCCATTTGTCGCTTCAGCATAAATAAGCCAATGGTCACCACATTCCATTCGTTGTTTCACGCAACAATCGATCCATGCCAATGCACTAGCAAGGATCGGATGGCCTAGAGGACTATCTAAAACTTCTACCCCCTCAAAGCGATCGGCTCCTGGAGAAAAAGGCTGAAGAAAGTGTCTCATTACTGCTGTTTTATTAGCTTCTCCAAGCAAGTTCAAGCAAAAAGAATCTCCAACATGCAGTAAAGACTCCACTGCACGATCCTTAGCAACAGAAATCGTGAGGCCTGGAGGAGAAAAACTAGCTTGGCTAATCCAGCTTGCCAACATTGCCCCTGTAAGGACACCACCTTCTTGATCTTTACGTGCTGTAAGTACACACAGAGAACCTATAACTCTTCCAAGTGCAAGCACTGCAGGGTCACTTCTGCTACTACTCATTCCACCAGTTGGCCTACGCTTATTTAACTTTTTAGTTCTTAAGAGATCTCTTCCAAAAAGCGTTCCCTTCTCTTCCAAAATCTTCACCATGGCAGTATCAGGACTAAATTTGACTTTGATTGGCTCGAATCCAAAAACAAATCCTCCATCACGTAACTTGCTTTCTAATAAATCCAAAGCTTCTCCACTCCATCCATAACTACCAAAAACACCCACCTTTTTCCGTTTATCACCTTCAGAAAGCAACGTGCCCAAGGCAGAAACAATGGGAGTGGGTGCATGTCCTCCAAGGGTAGGTGACCCAATCAAGTAACCATCGGCTTCTCTAATAGCTTTAACTAATTGGTCTGAAGGAGTAAATTCACAATTCAGACTTTGAACACGTATCCCAGTCCTCGTAATACCTCTAGATAAAGCATCAGCTATAGCTGCGGTATTTCCATATGCACTTGCAAATAACAAAACAACATTCAACGGTGCTTGGTGTTGAGCTTCCCCCCATCGTCGATATTCATTTAATAAACTCCTCCAACTTGAAGCAATGGCTGGTCCGTGACCGGGAGCAATAATTTGAATGTCCAAATCATCAAGTCGATCCAAAACTGAATCAACCTGAGTAGACATAGAGCACATTAAGCAATCGTAAAAATGACGTCGTTCTTCCTCCGTACTACTTCGAGTAATCTCCGACCAGGTATTTGTACAAATATGAGCTGCAAAAAATTTATCACTCATCAGAAGACCTAATGTCTCCTCAAAAGCCAGAAGACCTCCGGGCCAACGCGGCGTTGGTGCAGGTATTAAGCGTAAATTATGTTCTCCGCTCAAAACTAATTGCTGTTCCTGGCGAATAACATGAATTGTTGGCAATGGAGGTAAAGACGGTCTATTAATCTCTTCATCACCAGTTCTAATAGGTTTTTGTTGAGTCCAGAGCTCTTTAATTAATTTGGAACCTGGATTAGAACTAATCAATTGAAGATGAGGGTAAAGGTCAACAAGCTGTCGCAAAAGTTGAACTCGATTAGGGTTTACATGGCCAACTACAATTTGAATTTCCGAAGTGCCAATTGGCAAAAAATTCACTAAAGCTGGTAAGAATACTTCTGCATAAATAGCTCCAGGTGGATGAACTAATACAGCAGAGCCGATACACTCTTGAGAAGAGTGCCTATCAATAAAAAGAAAACAATTATCTGTACTTCCTCTTTCCAAGGCATATTCAAGTTCAAAACGTAATCTTCTAGGGCTTAAAACCCGCAAACAACTTAAACCAGTATCAATAGGGATATTGACAACTTCAAGTTGATCAACTGATAGTTGCAATTCGTGAGAAGAAGAATTAGCCATCAATAGTGATTACCAACTTTACGATGATGAACAGCAGTAATCGCCTCTGCATCAGCAACATTTCCTTGCTCAACAATTGAATAAATGATCCAATGATCGGGACTTTCCATTCTTTGCTGAACGCGACAACTCAGAAAGGCCAAAGCATCTGTCAAAACCGGTCCTCCTAAAGCAACATTTTCTAGAAGGTTAACTCCTTCAAAACGATCGGCTCCAGGTGGAAATCTTTTAAGGAAATGACGTAGTAAAGGTTGGAAATTATCAGCTCTCAATACATTGATCACAAACCGGTCACCTACCTGCATGAAACTCTCAATAGCTCTATCTTTAGCGACGGCAACTGTAAGTCCTGGTGGCTTAAAGCTAGCCTGAGCAACCCAACTCGCGACCATTGCACTACGTCGTTGATTATTTTGTTTACCTTGACTCGCGGTCACTACATAGAGGCCTCCACTAATCCGCCCTAACGCCTTATCTAAATCACCATCTAGGCTTTTCATCAAAGCAATAGTTTTTTTACGATTCAGAATTTGCCCTAAATCAGTACCCGCCTCCTCAAATCTTTGATATGTTTGCTCGTCTGGTAACTTGCGGACACGCAATGGGTTAAAGGCTTCCTTCTGGCCCAAATAACGCAACTGAATCGCAACTGAATCTATTGGCTCATCATTTCCTCCATAAGAGTCATAGACGGCTACTAGTTGCTTTTGTCTCAAAGCAGCAAGTAAAGTTCCAATTGAGCTTTGTAAATCCGCATCAGGGTCACTAGGCCAAGTAGGTACAACTACAGCATTAGCTTCGTCAATCAAAATACTAAGTTCCTGAGAATCAGATGCTCTTAAATCAATTAATTGAACTTGTGAATCTGCTTTGCTAATCCCATGCGCAATTGCTTGGCTTAATTGATCACAAAATCCATATTGACTCAAATAACAAACGGCTGCATAAGCCTCACCTTTGCTACGTTGACCACTCCACTCTCGATAATGATTGATCCATTTAGATAAATGATGTTTCAAAAGAGGACCATGACCTACCGCAAGAGTGTTTATCTCAGAAAGAGAATCCATTCTCTTGAGGGCTTGTAACACACTTCTTGCATTTGGTGCCATAAGACAATCAAAATAAAATCGAAAGTCATCTTCAATATCTTCGGGAATCTCATCAAAAAGCTGATCTGAGCAATAATGCAAACCAAAAGCATCGCAGGTATACAAAATTGAAGTGCCTTGATCAAAAGAAAAAATCGTATCCGGCCAATGCAAATTAGGAGCACTTAGAAAAGAAAACTCATGCGCAACATCGCTTGATGAATTAATTCCTAAATCAAGTACATCTCCAGTCTTCACAGACCTTGATTGAAAGGGACGATGTATTTGATCTTCTAAAAACTTAATTGCAACCTTTGAAGCAATTATCTCGATCTCTGAGTTAAGTTCTAAAAGATGACTGATTAATCCTGAATGATCAGGCTCCGTATGACTCACAATTAAATAGTCAATCTCTTTTGGATCCACATAGTCTTGAAGCATCTTAATCCAGCCATGTTGAAACTTGAGATGACTCGTATCAATAAGTGCTGTCTTCGCTCCACGAACTAAAAAGCTGTTATAAGTAGTTCCATTACGAAGACCAAATTCAATATCAAAACGGCTTCTATCCCAATCCAATGATCGAAAAGCGATAGTATCTGAACCAATGTTTTCAGATTGCAAAGATAATCTTGGAGACTCAAGGGGTGTTCCCTTCAGAGGCTTGGAACTGAAAGATGCCATAACTTGCTACCTTCTACCCATTTATAGAATTTAAGACCAGTTACCCTAAAAAGACAGGTAATTAATCAAGATGCCAGATTTGGCAACCAATTGACAAGTCCAGGAAAGAGAATGATTACACACAAAACAGAAATTTGAAGTGCAACAAAAGGCAATGCTCCCTTATATATGTCAGTTGTGGTGACTGATTTTGGAGCGACGCCCCGTAGATAAAATAAAGCGAATCCAAATGGCGGCGTAAGAAAAGAGGTCTGCAGATTTGCTCCAATAACAACCCCTAGCCAAAGCAAGGCATCTGAACCAAGTAATTGGCGAGCAGCAGGTAAGAGTAAAGGAACAACAATAAAGGCAATTTCAAAAAAATCTATAAAAAACCCTAATGTAAATATGGTAAGCATGCTGAATGCAATAAAACCGATTTTACCGCCAGGGAGATTAACTAATAAGTCAGCAATAAGCTGATCACCACCAATCCCACGAAAGACAAGGCTAAAAGCAGTTGAGCCAAGCAAAATGGCCATGACCATTGACGTTGTTCTAAGGGTTTCATCACAAACCTTTGCAAGAGTAGTTCTGCTAAAACCGCCATTCAAAGCTGCTAATCCAATTGCCCCCAGAGCACCGAGCGTGCCAGCCTCTGTAGGAGTTGCGATACCAAAAAAAATGCTTCCCAATACCAAGAAGATCAAAGACAAAGGAGGAGTTATGACATAAATAAGATTTAAAGGTGATAAGCCTTGCCAACTCAATGAAGTCTCTTGAGGGACCAATTCAGGCTTCAAAAAGCTTATCGCTAACACATAAAGCGCAAATGCACTAGACATCAAGATTCCAGGAATTAATGAACCCAAGAAAAGATCGCCTACTGATATTCCTAGCTGATCGCCAAGAACTACTAAAACAATGCTTGGTGGAATAATCTGGCCAAGAGTGCCAGATGCAGCAATTACTCCCGTAGCTAGAGAGCGGTCGTAACCTGCTCGTAGCATCGCTGGTAAAGATATCAATCCCATTGTCGTCACTGTTGCAGCAACAACACCAGTAGTAGCCGCAAGAAGAGAACCAACAATAACTACTGCAAGCGCAAGGCCACCTCTCAATCTCCCCAAAAGTTTTCCCATACTCTCTAGCAGTCTCTCAGCGATACCTGATGACTGAAGCATTGCTCCCATAAATACAAAGGCAGGTATTGCCAGCAAGGTAAAGTTAGCCATTATCCCCAAAATCCTCTGAGGCAAAGCCGTCATAAAAAGTGGATCAAATTCTCCAAATGCAATACCCAACAATGCAAAAAAGACTGCGACGCCCCCTAAACAAAATGCAACCGGAAAACCACTTAAAAGGACTATGACCAAAGTAATAAACATCCCTGGTCCTAGAAAGGTTGAAGGGTCAAAGCTAACTACATAATCTAAGAAATAAATTTCAATCAATTCATCACTCCTTCTCTTGAGTAGACAATTTAACTTTCTCAGCACAACTATTTACGGTAAGCCAAGTTCGAATAGCTTCGGCGACACCCTGTATAGCTAGAAAAAAGAAACCTACCGGAATGAGAGTTTTAATCCAATAGCGAGGTAAACCATCAGGATCAGGGGAAACCTCCGCAATACGCCAAGAATGAAAAGCAGGCTCAATAGAAATTGCCATAACCCCAATAGCAAAAGGTAATAACAAAAAGAAAATTCCTAACAACTCCAACTTTGCTCTTCGCCTAGGTCCCCATCTACCTTGTAATACATCCACCCGTACATGTCCCTGGCATTGGAGGGTCCACCCCATCCCCAATAAAAAAACACAATCAAATAAATACCACTGTGCTTCAATAAGTCCATTAGAGCTAAGGTTATGCCCAATCGCGACACCAAGATATCTACCTAAAACATTCCAAAAACCTAACCCCAACATCAACAAAACTGACCACCTTGCGACGAAAGCAGCCCCTCTATTCCATCTATCCAAAGAATCGACTAAAATTAGACATTTCCGCATATTGCTGATACTCAAGATTCGTAATTAAAACTAGTGAATGATGACTCATTAATCTTATTCCACGCAGATACCTGGCTACGAAAACTCTGCCATTCTTCAAAAATCCTTCTAAAACCTGAATCCTTAAGAGACATGTCTGAAAAAAGTTGAAAAGCTGCATCCTTAGCTGATCTAAGAATAATGTTGCCATAGGGAACCAACTCTGTCCCTCCATTAAGCAGTCTTTGCAAAGCAGCTCCATTAAGGCTGTCGTATCGACTTAACATCGTCAAATTCGCCTCATAACAAGCTGAACTAAAGATTGCTTGATACTCTTTAGGAAGTCTTTCCCAAGCTTTTTGATTAACCAAACCACTTAATGTTGGTCCAGGTTCCCACCAACCTGGGTAATAGTAAAAGCGAGCAGCATTAGCAAGACCGAGTTTTTCATCGTCATAAGGTCCCGTCCATTCCGCTGCATCAATCGCTCCACGATCAAGCGCTAAGTAGATTTCCCCACCAGGCAATACCTGTACATTGACACCTAATTGAGCCATTACCTTGCCTCCCAAGCCTGGTATTCGCATCTTCAACCCTCGAAGAGAATCCAAGCCAGTCAATTTGCGCTTAAACCATCCACCCATTTGCGC